>NZ_CP043473.1:2139887-2445585 GCF_008275125.1 Chromobacterium paludis | reverse complement strand
GTAGTTGGTGGGGCGTGTTCCAGGCTTGCAGCAGGGGATTGTTCATTTTCTATTTCTCTTTGTCGGTATGAGTCTGGCCCAAGCGCGCGTCGCGCAGCCGCGCCAGATTGCAAAACGCCATGGCGTGGCCGCGGGCGTCGTCCAGCGGCAAGTGGCTGTGCGGGCTGGCCACGTCATTAAGGTGGGCGGGCCAATGGCGGCGCTTGGCGCGGGTATAGGGCACGCCCAGCACGGCCATGGCATAGGATGGGATATCCAGCCCGGCGATATGGAAGGCGACGCCGCCCAGGAAGCGGAAACTGTACCAATGCAGGAAGGCGTAGTCGAACGAAGCGGGGTGCGACACCAGAACCGGCTCGCCCGGCAGGCCGCGCAGCCAGGCTTCGAAATCCCGCATCGCGGCTTCCGGCAGCACGCGGTCGCGCTGCAAGGCCGCCCAGGGAGCAGGCTGCGTGCGCCACCAGGCCATGGTGGCGGGATGTTCGCCCATGCCGTCCGTCGGATGCAGATTGCGGCTGAATTCGGCCAGAATCTCGCCGTCCAGCGTAAAAGCGACGGCGGCGAAGGCCAGCATGGAGTGCATGCCGGCCACCGGGCCATTGCTCTCGATATCCACGCAAACCAGGGTCTCGATAGGCTGGCTCATGGCGTCACGGCACCAGCAGGGTTTCGGTCCAGACGCCGTCGCGCAGCTGGTGCCGGCTGCGGTCATGCAGGCGGTCGCTAGGCGACGCCTGGCTGATTTCCAGCATGTCGGGCTTCAGCAGCAACCGCGAGACGGCGGGCGGCGCGGCGACGTCGTCTTGCCATGCCGCTTCCAGCTCCGCCAGTTCGCAAAGCAGCGTCTGCCGCGACGGCAAGGCGCTGCTTTGCGGCCGGACGCGCTGATGGTAGAGGTCGGCCAGCCGGCTGGCCCTGGGCTTGGACTGCCAGTCTTGGCGCACGGCCTCGGTCTGCGCCAGCTCGGCCGCGCCGCGCACGCGGTATTGCACCATCAGGGCGGGCCAGAAGCCGGACAGCTCCCATTTGCCGTTGGCCTGCCAATGGCGGATCTTGGGGCTGTCGGCGTTGACCAGCAGGGCGATGCCGTTTTCGTCCAGGCGGCGCAGCGTGACGATGCGCGAGGCCGGCTGGCCTTCTTCGTCCACCGTGATCAGGGTGGCGAAATGGGCGCAAGGGTCGCCTTGCGCGATGGCGGCGCGATAAAGCGCGCCGAGCCGCGTCATGGGTGTCGTCATGGCGATGTCTGCCTTGTCGCTCAGAAAGAAAAAGGCCAGCCCTGGTCGGGGCTGGCCAGGACTGGGCGGGCTTATCGCAGGCCGCGTTTCTTCAGCATGGCTTCCGCGTTCGGCTCGCGGCCAAGGAAGGCGCGGAAGGCGGCGCGCTGTTCGCGCGCGTCGCCGGCGCTGTAGATGTGGCGGTACAGCTTGTCCGCCAGTTCCGGATCGAACGGGTTGCCCGACTCTTCGAACGCGCCGAAGGCTTCGGCCTCCAGCACTTCCGCCCACATATAGACGTAGTAGCCGGCGGCGTATTCGTTGCCGGCGAAAATGTGGCGGAAATGCGGCGGACGGTGGTTCATGCCGGCTTCCGGCGGAATGCCCAGCCGTTCGCGCTCGGCCGCTTCGAAGGCGGCGACGTCCTGTCCCGCCGGATCATTGCGCTGGTGCAGCGCCAGGTCGATCAGGGTGGAGGCGGTGTAGCGCACCGTCTCGAAACCCTGGTTGAAGTGGTGCGCGGCCTTGATCTTGGCCACCAGTTCCGCCGGGATGGCGGCGCCGGTTTCGGCGTGGCGGGCGTGCTTGTCCAGCACTTCCGGCACCAGCGCCCAGTTTTCCATCAGCTGCGACGGCAGCTCGACGTAGTCCCACGGGCTGTTGGGACTGGCCAGCAGGCGGTATTCCACATTGGACAGCATGCCGTGCAGGCCGTGGCCGAATTCGTGGAACAGCGTGCGCACGTCGTCGAAGCTCAACAGCGTCTGGCCGTGGCCGGCCTTGGCGAAGTTGTTGTTGTTGACGACGATGGGCAGAACCTCGCCGCCGTTGCGCGCCTGCCAGCGGTAGACGTGCATCCAGGCGCCGCCGCGCTTGCTCTGGCGCGCGTAGTTGTCGCCCAGGAACAGGGCGATCACCTTGCCGCCGCGGCTGACGTCCCAGGCGCGCACGTCCGGGTGGTAGAGCTTGAGGTCATGGCGTTCGCTGAAGCTGAGGCCGAACAGGCGGCCGGCCACGTCGAACATCGCCTCTATCATATTGTCCAGGCCGAAGTAGGGCTTGATCTCGGCGTCGTCCAGCGCGTAGCGGGCGATGCGCACTTTTTCCGCCAGATAGAACCAGTCCCAAGGCTGGATGTCGGCCGGTTCGCCCAGCTTGGCGGCCTCCTCGCGCAGCATGGCCTTTTCCGCCTCGAAGCGGCCCTTGGCCGGCTCCCATACCTGATCCAGCAGCGCGTGCACCGCGGCCGGCGCGCCGGCCATGCGGTTGGCCAGGGCGTAGTCGGCGAAGCTGGCGTAGCCCAGCAGCTGGGCCTGCTCCACGCGCAAGGCCAGGATTTCCTGGGCCAGCGGGCGGTTGTCGCGCTCGGCGTGTTCGCCGCGGCCGGTCCAGGCGCGCCAGGCTTGCTCGCGCAGCTCGCGGCGCTGCGAGAAGGTCAGGAAGGGCACGATGGACGAGCGCGACAGGGTGATGGCCCAGCCCGGCAACTGGCGCGCCCCGGCCGCGGCGCGGGCGGCGTCCAGCAGGAAGGGCGGCAGGCCGGCGAGGTCGGCCTCGCCCAGTTGCAGCGCGTATTCGCTTTCGTCGGCCAGCACGTTTTGGCCGAAGGCGGTGGTCAGCTCGGCCAGCCGGGAGACGATGGCGGCGTAACGCGCGCGGTGCTCGCCCTGCAGCTGGGCGCCGGCGCGCACGAAGTTGCGGTGGATCAGGTCCAGCAACCGGCCCTGCTCCTCGCTCAGGCCCAGGCTGTCGCGCCGGGCGTGCACAGCGTCCAGGCGGGCGAAGAAGCCTTGGTGCATGTGGATGCGGCTGTGGTGTTCGGCCAGCTTGCTGGCCATGACGCGTTCCACTTCTTGCAGCGCTGGCGAGGTTTCCGAGGACGTCAGGTTGTCCAGCAGCAGCTGGGCGCGCTCCAGCTTCAGGCCGCTGCGGTCGAAGGCGGCGACGGTGTTGTCGAAGCTGGCCGGCTCAGTTAGCGCGGCTAGCTGGTCGATTTGGGCCAGATGCTCGGCGAACAGCGTGTCGAAGGCCGGTTCGAAGTGTTCGGGACGGATTTGGTCAAAGGGCGGCAGCTGGTGGGGCGTATTCCAGTCTTGCAGCAGGGGGTTGGCGTTCATGGCGCTCTTCTCTGTCGGTTGAAGGTTGTGCGCATGACTTTAGCATGTTGGCCGCGCGAGAGGAACGGGCAGGCGGACACTCAGTTTCCTGAGTGGCGGCTACCGGTAAGCTGGGATGGTGGGCTCGGGCCGGGCTGGCCAGAATGCAGACATGCCAGAGCGCGCAAGCCGATGCGGGCGCTGCTCTTCCTACTCTTACTCGGAGCAAGGCCATGCAATCGACCATCCGCCTGCCGTTGAGCCTTACCGTCCTGCCCATGCTCGCGGCTTCGGCCTGCGCGTCCCTGCTGCTGAGCCTGCATGGCGTCGACGCGCTGTCGCTGACGGCGGCCGCAGCGCTGCTGGCCTTGGCTTGGGGCGGCCGCATTGGGTTGCGCCGGGATGTGGTCCGGTTCATCAATGCCTCCGTGCAGCGCCATCGCGCGGTCGATCAGGCCGAGGCGGCGCTGCACCGCGACCAGGCGGTGTATCTGGACTCGCTGCGGCTGATCTGCCAGGCCATGCTGCCGCGCTGGCGCCAGAACGTCGAGCTGGCGCGACAGCAGTCGGAATCGGCCATCGACGGGCTGGTGGCCGAATTCCGCGATATCCGCGGCCGGCTCAAGAAAGCCCTGGGCAGTTCCTCCGGCGATGACCAGGACGGACTGGCCGCCACCATAGGCGGCGCGCGCGATGAGCTGGAGGCCGTCCTGGCCGAGCTGAAGGCTGCCACGGCGGCCAAGCAGCAAATGATGGGCGATATCGCCTCCCTGGTGCAGTTGACCGAGGACCTGCAGAAGATGGCCATCGAGGTGGGCGACATCGCCGCGCGCACCAATCTCCTGGCGCTGAACGCCGCCATCGAGGCGGCGCGGGCGGGGGAGAGCGGGCGCGGCTTCGCCGTGGTCGCCGACGAAGTGAGGAAGCTATCCAATCTGTCCGCCACCACCGGCGCCAGCATGCGCGAGAAAGTGTCGACCGCCAATCAATTGGTGGGCGGCGCCCTGGCCGCGGCCGAGCGCTTGTCGAGCGAAGACCAACGCCTCCTCGCCAGCTCGGAAAACGCCATCGCGGCGACGCTGGCGCGCATCAATCAGGCCGCCGACGGCCTGGCGGCCTCCAGCGCCAGTTTGCGGGCGGAAAACCTGCGGGTAGGCGAACAGGTGGAGCAAGTGCTGGTGAATCTGCAATTTCAGGACCGCATCGCCCAGATCATGGGCTGGGTGCTGTCCGATATGGGGCGGCTGGACCAGCGATTGGCGCAGGACCAGGAACAGGCCCGGCAAGGCGAGGCGCCGCAGCCTATCTGTGCCGATGGCTGGGTGGAAAAGGCGGAAAGCCAGTACACCACCCTGGAGCAGGCGCCTCATCGACACCAGGCCGACGCGCAATCCAGCATGATTTTGTTTTAAGAACCGCCATCTCCTGTCCCTGCGCCATGCGGCTGCTATTGTCGCGCCGGCGCGCCCTCGCAAGAGGGGGCAGGGTGTGCTGGCAAGCCGTCGGCAGAGAAGCGGGCAAGGCATTGGGCGCTTACAAAAACAAGCTTCAAGCAGAACAGGCAGCAAGGGGGAAAAGGCGCTCGGGCTTGGATCACGGTTCGGTCGCAATCTCAAGCGTTACTCACCAAGGAGTGCATCATGGCTTTGTTTGATA
Organism: Chromobacterium paludis; assembly: GCF_008275125.1. Lineage (NCBI taxonomy): Bacteria > Pseudomonadati > Pseudomonadota > Betaproteobacteria > Neisseriales > Chromobacteriaceae > Chromobacterium > Chromobacterium paludis. The sequence continues at coordinate 2,440,616 of NZ_CP043473.1, read as the reverse complement.
ACCGAAAGCGCGCGGTAAGCGCATCGTTGACGCTCTTGATTGTGTTGGCGGTGATTTCCGATATCGCCTTGCTCATCGCGCAGGGCAGCGCCAATGAAGGCGCGAGGATTGGGCTGCATGTCGCCGCATTGGCCGGCGCGATTTCCCTGCCCTTGTTATGGGTGGCGGCATGGCTGTCCCGCGGCCCGGCAAACAGCCTGCCGGCCATCGCCGAGGGTTTGGAGCGGATGGCGGCCGGCCAGCTCAATCTTCGTCTGCCGACGGCTGGCCATGACGAGGCCGATCGCATCGCCGGCTTGACCATGCAAATTCAGTCGAACTTGCAGGCATTGCTGACCGAAATGAAGCGCATGTCCAGCGAGCATGAGGCCGGCGATATCGACGTGCGCATGGATGAGGCCCAGTTCCAGGGGGCCTACCGCGAGATGGTGAGCGGCATCAATCAGATGGTGGCCGGCCATATTTCAGTGAAGAAAAAGGCCATGGCCTGCATCAAGGAATTCGGCGAAGGCAATTTCGACGCCCAGCTGGAAACCTTCCCCGGCAAGAAGCGCTTCATCAACGATACGATCGAGGAGCTGCGCGGCAATATCCAGACCTTCATCGGCGACATGAACCACATGTCGGCCGAGCATGACGCGGGCGATATCGACGTGCGCATGGACGAGGCCAAATTCAAGGGCGCGTACCGGACCATGGCGGCGGGCGTCAACAATATGGTGGCCGGCCATATCGCGGTGAAGAAAAAGGCCATGGCTTGCGTCAAGGCGTTCGGCGAGGGGAATTTCGACGCCCAGCTGGAAACCTTCCCCGGCAAGAAGCGCTTCATCAACGACACGGTTGAGCAAGTGCGCGCCAATATCCAGGCCTTTATCGGCGAGATGAAGCATATGTCGGTCGAGCACGACGCCGGCGATATCGACGTGCGCATGGATGAGAGCAAATTCGAGGGCGCGTATCGGACCATGGCGGCCGGGGTCAACACCATGGTGGCCGGCCATATCGCGGCGAAGAAAAAAGCCATGGCCTGCATCCAGGCATTCGGCGAGGGCAATATGGAAGCGCCGCTGGAAGCCTTTCCGGGCAAGAAGCGCTTCATCAACGACATCGTCGAACAGGTGCGAGCCAATATCAAGACGCTGATCGCGGACACCGACATGCTGGTTCAGGCCTCGCTGGAGGGGCGCCTGGAAGCGCGGGCCAACGCCAATGCGCATCGCGGCGATTTCCGCCGCATTGTCGAGGGCATCAACAAGACGCTGGACGGCATGGCGGGGCCGGTGAAGGAGGTGATGCGGGTGATGGAGGCGCTGGCCACCGGCAACCTGACTTGCTCGGTGGAAGGGCAGTACGCCGGCGATTTCGACCAGCTCAAGCGCTCGGTCAATACCAGCGTCGACCAGCTGGCTCAGACCATACGCCAGGTCAGCGAGGCGATAGAAGAGATTTCCAACGCGCTGAGCCAGGTGAACAGCGCCTCGCAAATGCTGTCGCAGAACGCCACCGAGCAGGCGGCCAGCCTGGAGCAGACCACGTCCTCCATGGAGGAGATGTCGGCCTCCATCGCCCAGAACACCGACAACGCGGTGGTGACGGACGGCATCGCCAGCCAGTCGGCCAAGGACGCGATACGTGGCGGCGAATCGGTGGACGGGACGGTGAAGGCGATGCGCTCCATCGCCGACAAGATCGGCATCATCGACGACATCGCCTACCGCACGGACCTGTTGGCGCTGAACGCCGCCATCGAGGCCGCGCGGGCCGGCGAGCACGGCAAGGGCTTCGCCGTGGTGGCGGCCGAGGTCCGGAAACTGGCCGAGCGCAGCCAGATCGCCGCGCAGGAGATCAGCAGCCTGGCGGCCAGCAGCGTGCAAACGGCCGAACAGGCTGGCCAACTGTTGTCCGAGATGCTGCCATCCATCAACAAGACGGCCGATTTGGTGCGCGAAATCACGGCGGCGTCCAACGAGCAGAGCATGGGCGCCAGCCAGATCAATACGGCGATGAACCAGCTGAATCTGACCACGCAGCAAACCGCCTCGGCGTCGGAAGAACTGGCGGCGACCGCGCAGTCGGTGGCCGAGCAGGCGGAGCTGCTGCGCAACCTGATGGATCAATTCGAGCTGCGCGATTCGCAGGGCAACGCCATGCGCGACACCATGGCGCTGATGAGGGGCGGCAACCGCTCCTATGCCTGAGGGCCGCGCGCGGCGCGGCGGAAGAATCGACAAGGCGGAGGGCGGCGTGAAGGCGCCGTCCCCGCCAGGGAGACATGCATGGCTGGCTATCCAGTATCCAATTCAGGCACGGCGACAGGCGCCGCGCAGCGGGAGTCCAACGGCGGCAAGCTCTACCTCGCCTTCAGCCTGGGCGGAAGCGCTTACTCCATCGAGATCGAGCGCATCCGCGAAATCATCGAGTACGACACGCCGACGGCGGTGCCGATGATGCCGGCCGCCGTGTGCGGGGTGATCAATCTGCGCGGCGCGGTGGTGCCGGTGCTGGACCTGGCGGTCCGTTTTGGCCGAGGCCCCATCGTGGTGAGCCGCCGCAGCTGTTATGTGATTGTGGAAGTGGAGTACGAGGAGGCGATGCACGTCATCGGCCTGCTGGTGGACCGGGTGACCGCCGTGGTGGAGATAGACGATGCGGATATCGAGCCGCCGCCGGCGTTTGGCGCGCAGATAGACGTCGACTTCATCGCCGGCCTGGCGCGGCATGAAAATCGTTTCCTGATCATTTTGAATGTCGCGCGGGCCTTGTCCATCGCGGAGATGTCCGCGGTGGCGCGGATGGAAGAGCGAGACCTGCGCCAAGCCGATCTGGTTTGACGCCCGATAGCTAAGGAGAGCAATGCCATGGCAAAACTGATACTGGTGGTGGACGATTCCGCGTCCCTGCGTTCCGTGGTGGCGATGACGCTGACCGATGCCGGCTACGAGGTGATCGAGGCCTGCGACGGCGCCGACGCCTTGTCCAAACTGAAGGGGCAGCGCGTCAGCCTGGTGATCTCGGACGTGAACATGCCCAATATGGACGGTTTCACTTTCATCCAGGAACTGAAGAAAAACCCGGCGTACAAGTGCGCGCCGGTGATCATGCTGACCACGGAGGTGGCGGAGGACAAGAAGAAGGCCGGCCAGTCCGCCGGCGCCAAGGCCTGGATGGTCAAGCCGTTTCAGCCCAAGCAGATGCTGGCGGCCGTGGAATTGTTGGCGAGCTGATCATGGACTACAGCCTGGAATTCGACGCGGCAACGGGATGCCACCTGTTCAGGGGCGAATTGGGCATCTACACCGCCTCCTCGGTGTACGCGGCCTGGATGCAGCTGTTGCGGACCGATGGCCCGCATAGCATAGACCTGGCCGGGGTCACGGAAATCGACACCGCCGGCCTGCAGCTGATCTTGCTGGCCAAGCGCCGGGCCGGTTCGAGCGTGCGCTTCTGCAATGCTTCCGAACCGGTGCGGGACGCGGTGCGGCTGATCCATCTGGAGAGCCTGCTGGAACCGTCAGCCGTCGCCAGCCTGTGAGGCGCTTTGGCGATCTTGCTTAGATCCACTTGGGGGTCATCATGAAAAACGACGCCATGTCCGCCGCTTTTGCCATTTTCATGGATGAGGCGCGCGACCTGATAGGCCAGATGGAAGACATCCTGCTGCGGCTGGAAGCCGGCGGCGCGGGCGCCGACGATTTGCCCGCGCTGTTCCGTTGCGCGCACACCATCAAGGGTTCGGCCGGCATGTTCGGCCTGGAGGAGGTGGTGCGCTTCACCCATGTGGTGGAAAGCGTGCTGGACGAATTGCGCAACGGCGCCTTTGTGTTTGATTCGGACTTGGCCAGCGTGCTGCTGGATTGCCAAGACCATATCGCCGGGCTGATCGCCGCGGTGGCGGAAGGCGGCGAGGCGGACCGCGCCCGCAGCGATGCGCTGATTCCGCAGTTGTCGCGCTGGCTGGCGCAGGAGGCGGCGCCCGCCGCGCGCGCCAGCGCGCCGGCCCCGCTAGAGCCGGCGGGGCCGCGCGAGGAGGCGTCATCGTCGCCATTCTGGCATCTCTCCCTGCGCTTTTCCCCGGCCATCCTAGGCGACGGCATGGACCCGCTCAAATTCATCAACTACCTGAACCATTATGGCCGCATCCAGCATGTGGAAACGGTTTGCGACCATTTGCCGCCGCTGGAGGCGGCGGACCCGGAACTGTGCTACCTGGGGTTCGAGGTGGTCTTGGACAGCGCGGCCAGCGAGGAGGAGATCGCCAGCGTGTTCGCGTTCTGCGCCGGCAACGCCAGCATTGTCATCCTGCCGCCGCGCAGCCCGCTGGACAAGTTTCTGCGCCTGATTCAATTCCTGCCGGAAGAGCCCGGCCGGGTGGGGGAAATCCTGCTGGCTTGCGGATCTTTGACGCCAGATCAGCTATACCAGCTGTTTGTCCTGCCGCAGGGTGAGGCCTTGCCGGCCGAGCCAGCCGAAGTCGGCGAAGCATCACCGGCGGCGGTTCCGCCCAAGCCCAAGCGCGAGGAGGAGCGGCGCCCCGCCGAGGGCGGCAGCCTCAAAGTGCCGGCTTGCCGGCTGGACGCGCTGATCGACCGCGTGGGCGAGCTGGTCATCGCCGGCGCCGGCAATCAGGCCCTGGCCGCCAAAACCGCCCAGCCGGCCATGCTGGAGGCCGCGTCCCAGCTGCTGGCGCTGGTGGAGGCGGTGCGCGACATGGCGCTGCAGCTGCGCATGGTGGCGATAGGCGAGGTTTTTTCCCGTTTTCCGCGCGTGGTCCGCGACGTGGCCAAAGAACTGGGCAAAGAGATAGAGCTGCGCATCTCCGGCGCGGAGGCGGAGCTGGACAAGTCCATGGTGGACAAGATCGCGGACCCCTTGATGCACTTGCTGCGCAATGCCATGGACCACGGCATCGAGCCGGTGGAGACGCGCATCGCGCGCGGGAAACCCATGCAGGGCACGGTGTCGCTGAAGGCCTACCATGAGTCAGGCGCGATCATGATCGAGGTGTCCGACGACGGCGGCGGCCTGGATCCGGAGAGGATACTGCGCAAGGCGGTGGAGAAGGGCATTGTCGCCGAGGGGGGCAACCTGTCCGTGCGCGACATTCATCAACTGATACTGGCGCCCGGCTTTTCCACGGCGGAGCGTGTCACCAATCTGTCCGGTCGCGGCGTCGGCATGGACGTGGTGAAAAGCAATATCGAGTCGCTGCGCGGCACGCTGGAGATCGAGTCGGAATACGGCCGCGGCACCACCATGCGGCTGTGCCTGCCGCTGACGCTGGCCATCATCGACGGCTTCCATGTCGGCGTGGGCGACGCCCAGTTCATCGTGCCGCTGGACATGGTGGTGGAGTGCCTGGAGCTGCCGCCGGGATTGGAGGAGATGGAGTACATGGACAAGGATGGCGTTGCCTTGCCCTTTGTCCGTTTGCGCCAGCTGTTCGGCGAGCGTGGACAGGCCCATCCGCGTCCGCGCGTGGTGACGGTCAGTTTCGCCGGCAAGCGCATCGGCCTGGTGGTGGACCGGATTTACGGCAAATGCCAAACCGTCATCAAGCCCTTGGGCGCGCTGTTCCAGCATGTGCCCTGCGTCACCGGCTCGACCATACTCGGCGACGGCGAGGTTGCCTTGATCATCGACGTTGTCCAGCTGATCCAGGGCGTGGTGGCGCGGGAATCGCAATCGCGGCGCCAGAGCGCTCCCGCGGCTATCCATGCGCCGGCGCTGACGATATGAGCGCGCCCAAGCCCAAACTCCGCGCGCTGATGCTCGACGACTCCGACGTGGTGCGTCAGGGGAGGAGCCAGAGACTGTCCGTGAGCCGGTGATCGAGGCGATGGGGCGCCGCATCCGCCCCCTTGTTTGCCATGGCCAAGCTGGCCCGCGCGTGTTGCCTGGGCTGGCCCTGATCGCGCCGGGCGGGCGCCATGCCGCGCGGCGCCTGAGACGGGGCCGACCCGCGGTCATTCATTCGCGGAGGGAGGCGAGTTCGTACAGATCGCTCAAGAATTGTCGGCGCATGGACGCGTCCATGCGCGGCAGGCCCTCGCTCAGCCAATCGTCGAGCAGGCTCTCCAGGCGCAGGCTGCGGCGGCTCAGTTCCGGAAAGCCGAAGGTGCCGCCGGAGCCGGCCAGCTTGTGCAGGTGGCCATGCAGGGCGCGATAAATCGCGTGGTCGGCCTCGCCGCCGTCCAACTGGGCGGCCAGGTCCCGCATTTCGCCCAGCTGCCGAAGCAGGCGGATTTGATATTGCACGCGCAATGCCTGCATCCGTTTTTCCGTTTCAGAGGCGTCCATGCTCTCCTTTCGCCGCGCCGCGGGCGGTCTGCTACTCGGATTTGTCGGCGGCTTGGTGTTGCCATCCTTCCAGGGAGCTGAGCAGCCTGGCGGTGGAGGTGGCGTGCATTTTCTTCAATACGCTGCTGCGGTATTGCTCCGCGGTATTGAGCGTCACGCCCAGCTTGTCGGCGATTTGCTTGCTGCTCATGCCGGCGGCGATGGCGTCGAAAACCTGTCTTTCGCGCGGCGTGAGATTCGCCAGCCTGGCCAGGAAAACCTCTTTTTCGCGGACTTTCTGTTTTCTTTGCGGCAGCGTGTGCAAGCATTGCTGCACGCAGTCCAGCAACTCCTGGCCTTGTATCGGTTTTTGCAGAAACTCCACCGCCCCGTCGCGCATGGCGTCCACCACCACCCGGATATCGGCGTGCGCGGTCATGAAGATGATCGGCATGTCCAGCGTTTCCTTGCGGATCTGGCGCTGCAGGTCCAGCCCGTTCATGCCCGGCATGCGCATGTCCAGCACCACGCAGGCGCAGTGGCGGCGCCTGGCATCCGCCAGGAACGAGCGTCCATCGGCATAGCCCCTCACCGCTATTTTCACGCTGCTCAGCATCAGGCATAACATTTCGCGCAATTCGTCGTCGTCGTCGATGACGGCGACAAAATCGTCATTCATCATTTTCCCTTTCATGGACGCGGGTGATTCGACGGTTGCGCCGGTCGCAGACCTGCGTTGTGTCGCGTCGCGGCCGCAGAGAAATTCTCGTTCTAGTCGATTTTCTGGGCGAGCGCGCGGATTTGGCCGGGCAGCGCCAGCGGATTGAAAGGTTTTTCTATCACGGCGGCGGCGCCAAGCTGCTTCAACTTTTCGATCTCATGCTTCTGCACTTTCGCGGTGATGAAAATGATGGGCGTCGAGGCGAGCGCCGGGATGGCTTTCAAGCGGCTGAATGTCTTAGGGCCATCCATCTCCGGCATCATCACGTCCAGTAAAATGATGTCGGGCGGCGCGGCCTCGGCGCAGGCGATGGCGTCGATGCTGGATGCGCATAGCCGGATTTCCATGTCTGGCTCCTGCTCGAACGCGAAGGCGAAAATGCTCCTGATGTCCGGGTCGTCATCGATGAACATCAGCTGTATTTTTCTGGGTGGCATGGCGGCTCCTTGGGCTGGCGATCGGGCCGATGGCGAGGGCGTCGCTGCCATGGGCGGCCGTCGCGCGGCAGGCGGCTTCATTTCAGACAGCGCTCATGACGCATGGCGCACAAGATGCTGTTTTCCAGTTCGGCCAGGGGGGCATGGCGGGGAATCCAGTGTATCGCCAGGCCCTCCTGCTGGATCGACTTGAGATAGTCCTTCTTGACGCACTCGGAGAGCAGGATGACCGCCGGCGCGCTCACGCCCCGCATATTGAGGATGGCCTCAATCATGGCCAGGTCTTCACGGTGGGTCAGATCGATCAAGATGGCCTGATAGGCGTTGTGCCGCAATAAGTCGATCGCAATGACGCCACGGTAAGCGCTGTCGCTCTCCATGCCGCGCGCGGACAGCGAGGCGCGCAATGACTCCGCCTCGCTTTCCTCGCTTTGGCAGATCAAGAGGCGACGGCAGGGTGTCGCGGCGGCCGGCGCCCTGGCGGCGGGCAGATCAAAGAAGAACGTAGTGCCGGTGCCCATGGTGCTCTCATAGTCCAGTACGCCATGGTGGCGTTCGATAATGGCTTTGGTAATGCTCAGTCCCAGCCCGGCGCCGCCTTTTTCCCTGGTGTCCAGTTTGTCTGCCTGTGAGAAACGATTGAAGATTTCGTGGCGGAAGCTTTCCGGTATGCCTCTTCCTTCGTCGTGTATCGCCACCCGGTACCGCTCGGGCAAGGGATGGATGGAAATCTCCACGGCGCCATGGGGGGGAGAGAATTTCACGGCGTTGGACAGGATGTTGGAAATGGCCTGCATCAGCCGGTTGGGGTCGCCGATGATATGGGCCTGCCCCAGGGCGTTCAAGGCCTGCAGCCGGATGCCATGCTGATGCGCATAAGCCTCGTTGCAGTGGATCGCTTGCTTGACCAGGGCGCACAGGTCGATTTGCTCGAAAGCGAATTCCAGATGGCCGCCCTCTATTTTTTCCAGGTCCAGTATGTCGTTGGCGAGCACGGTGAGCCGCTCGCAGTTGCGGCTGGCAATCTCGAGCAACTGCCTGACCCTGGGCGGCAGCGCCTCGCCGGCCCCGCTCAAGGCCAGCGTCAGGCCGCCATGGATGGAGGTCAAGGGGGTGCGCAGCTCATGGCTGACCGTGGAGATGAATTCGTTCTTGAGGCGCTCCACTTTCTTGCGTTCGGAAATGTCGCGCGCCACCGCCACCAGCAGGCGGCGTCCTTGCAGGTCCACTTCAATGATGGACAGCTCCAATGGAAAGGTGGCGCCATCGCGGCGCCGGCCGATGAACTCCTGTCCCTTGCCGCAGATGGGCGCGGGCCCCGCCAGGCCAAGCCAGCCGCTGGGGAGGCCCGGACCTGGCTCCGCGATCAGCATGGCGAGGTTGTGCCCGGCCATTTCGCCGGCGCTGCGGCCAAAAATGCGGCAGGCCGCGGGATTGGCGCTTTCCATGACGCCGTGGGCGTCCAGCGTGATGATGCCGTCTATCACGCTGTCCAGCACGGCGCGCAGGCGCGCGTCGGAGTCGTGCAGCTGCTGGATCAGATCGACGGCGGGTTGCATGAGCATCATATCGACGGCGCTGGCGGCCAGGTCGCGCAGGGCGGCCAGCTGCTCAGGGCTGGGCTTGTGCGGTACGCGATCAATCGCACACAAGGTGCCCAGGCGCAGGTCGCCGCCTATATCCAGCGGCGCGCCGGCATAGAAACGGATGTGGGGGCTGCCGGTGACAAGCGGGTTGTCGGCGAAGCGCGGGTCCTGGCGCGTGTCGGCGACGCAAAAAATGTCGCGGCCCAGAATGGCGTGTCCGCAGAAGGAAATGTCGCGGCTGGTTTGCCGGGCATCCAGCCCTTGATGGGATTTGAACCACTGCCGCCCCGCGTCGACGAAGCTGACCAGGGCGATGGGAACCTGCATGATGTGCTGAGCGAGCCGCGTGATGCGGTCAAAGCGCTCTTCCGGCGGCGTATCGAGGATGTTCAGCGCATGCAGCGCCGCGATGCGTTCGCTTTCATTGCTTGGGCTGTCCGGTTTCTGCATGGGAGTCCTGGCGTGCGGTTAGGTCTGTCCATGAAGAATAGTTTCCGGCGATGCCGCGAACAAATCGCTTGGGGGCGCGCCTCCGGCGCGGGGCGGGGAGGCGCGCTTGCCGCGCGTTACAGCTTCTGCGCGATATGCCACAGCACGCCGGAGGGGTCGATCAACGGAAAGTCCAGCATGCCCCAGGGCTGTTCTTTCAGTTCGCCGATTTTGACTTGGTATTTCTCGGCGATGCCGCGGCGCAGCAGCTCCGCACGCCAGGCGGCGACGTCTTCAACCAGGAAGTGCATCATGCAATTGGCGGCGAATTCCGGGTGATAGTAGTCCTGCAGCAGGAAGCTGCAGTTGCCGTGGGCGAAATAGGCTACGCCATGGACGGCGGACTTCATGTCGAAGCCGATGTCCTGGTAAAAGGCTTGCGATAGCGCGAAATCGCGGCTGGGAATAAAGGCCTTCAACTCGACGGAATGCAGATTTTCCATGCCACTGTCCTTGGTTGTGAGCAAAAGAAAGCCCGCCGCGGCTGCCCGGGCGGGGGGTCTGACATGCCGATGCTAGGGGCGGTTGCACTAAGCGTCAACCGTTCCTATGTCAGTTTGGCCTCGCCTTCCAGCATGTTCACGCTGCTCAGGCCGGAGCGGAATACCGCCTGCTGCAGGGTTTCGATGGCTTTCTTGCGGAAGAACTGCTTGCGCGTCACCAAGAGCACGCGGCGTTGCGGCGCCGGTTGGCTGAATGGCACCACGGACAGCAGCGATTCATCGCCGGGGCCGACTGAGGTGGCCGGCATCACGGTGACGCCCATGCCGCTGGCCACCATGTGGCGTATGGTGTTCAGCGAGCTGCCCTGCAGCGTGCTGGCCAGATTATGGCCTTGCGCCGGCCGGCTGGAGAGTTCGCTGCAGGCCTGCAGCACCTGGTCGCGGAAGCAGTTGCCGGGGCTGAGCAGCAGCACGCTTTCCTCCGACAGCTGGCAGGGTTCGATGGATGGCTGCTTTTCCCAAGGGTGGCCCTTGGGCGTGGCGACGACGAAGGGCTCGTCGTACAGCGGCCAGGCTTCGATGCCGGTTTCCTCGAACGGGTCGGCGACGATGATGGCGTCCACTTCGCCACGCTTGAGCATTTCCGCCAGTCGGGAGGTGTAGTTCTCCTCCAGGATCAGCGGCATGTCCGGCGCCAGGATGCGCAGGGCCGGGATCAGCCGCGGCAGCAGGTAGGGGCTGATGGTGAAGATCACCCCCAGTTTCAGCGGCCCGGCCAGCTCGTTCTGATGCTCGCCCGCCAGGCGCTTGACCGCGTCGGCCTCCTCCAGCACGCGCTGCGATTGCTCGATGATGCGTTCGCCGATTTCGGTGACCGCCACTTCCTGGCCGCCTCGCTCGAACAGCGTGACGCCCAGCTCGTCCTCCAGCTTCTTGATGGCGATGGACAGCGTGGGCTGGCTGACGAAGCAGCTCTGGGCCGCGCGGCCGAAGTGGCGCTCGCGCGCCACCGCCACGATGTAGCGCAGTTCAGTCAGCGTCATGGCTTAGCGCTGGTGTTCCGGCAGCACGATGTTGACCTCCAGGACTTCGTAGTCGTCCTGGCGCTCCACCTGCACCTTGATGTCTTCCAGATTGACGGACACGTATTTGGAGATCACTTCCATCAATTCGCGCTGCAGCGCGGGCAGGTAGTCCGGCGCATGACGGCCGTTGCGTTCGTGCGCCAGGATGATTTGCAGGCGTTCGCGGGCGATGGCGGCGGATTTTTGGCGCTTGCCAAAAATCATATCGATCAATGACATGGCTTAACCTCCGAACAGGCGCTTGAGAAGGCCCACTTTGGGCGCGTCCAGAAAGCGCATCGGGCGCTGTTCGCCCATGAAGCGCGCCACCACGTCGCCATACGCCTCGGCCACGTCGCTGCCCTTCAGGTGAATGGCCGGGGTGCCGGCGTTGGAGGCCTGTAACACGCTTTGCGATTCCGGGATGACGCCGATCAGCGGCACGCGCAGGATTTCCTTGACGTCGTCCACCGACAGCATTTCGCCCTTGTCCACGCGGCCCGGCGCGTAGCGGGTGATCAGCAGGTGCTCCTTCACCGGCTCGCGGCCTTCCTCGGCGCGCTTGGATTTGGACGACAGAATGCCCAGGATGCGGTCGGAGTCGCGCACCGACGACACTTCCGGGTTGGTGACGATCAGGGCCTCGTCGGCGAAATACAGCGCCATCAGCGCGCCTTTTTCAATGCCGGCCGGGGAGTCGCACACGATGTATTCAAAGCCGGCGTCGCCCAGGTCCTTCAGCACTTTTTCCACGCCGTCCAGCGTCAGCGCGTCCTTGTCGCGCGTTTGCGAGGCCGGGATGATGAACAGATTGTCGCAATGCTTGTCCTTGATCAGGGCCTGGTTCAGGCTGGCCTCGCCGTTGACCACATTGATCAGGTCGTACACCACGCGGCGTTCGCAGCCCATGATCAGGTCCAGGTTGCGCAGGCCGACGTCGAAGTCGATCACGGCAGTTTTGTGGCCGCGCAGTGCCAGGCCGGAAGCAAAGCTCGCGCTGGTGGTGGTTTTGCCTACGCCACCCTTGCCGGATGTCACAACGATGATTTTTGCCACGGGGCTTTCCTCTAAAGAATCACTCGCCGAGCGCCGTCATCACCAGGCGCTCGTTTTCAAGATAAATTTGGGTGGGCTTGCCCAGAATGCTGTCGGGCAAGGCTTGCTCTATGGTGCGGTAGACGCCGGCGATGGAGACCAGCTCGGCCTCCATGCTGCGCGTGAAGATGCGCGCCTGGTCATTGCCGCGGGCGCCGGCCAGCGCGCGTCCGCGCAAGGGCGCGTAGACGTGGATGTTGCCGTCGGCGATGACCTCGGCGCCGGTATTGACCATGGCCAGCACCACCAGATCGCCGCCCTTGGCGTAGATCTGCTGGCCGGCGCGCACCGGACGGTCGATGATCATGCATGAGGGCGGCAGCGCGGCAGGGGCCGGCGCGGCAGGCGCTTCGGCCGCGGGCTTGGCTGGCTCCTGCACGGCCTGCACCGAGCGCGGCTGGGCGGCGCTGTTGGCGAAGGCCAGGCCGAAACGGCTGGCGACGGCGGCCAGCGCGTTGTCCGGGTGGCGCAGCGCCACGGCGCGGATGCCGCGGCGGCTCAGCAAGGGCAGCAGGCGGCCCAGGTCCAGCTCCGCCGGCTTGGCCAGGGCTTCCACATCCAGCACGAAGGCTTCCGCGGGCGCGTCATTGGTGTTGCCGAAGCGCGCGTCCAGAGCCTGGCTCAATTCGTCCAGATTATCGGTGCGCAACAGGAGGGCCAGCAGGTCTAGGCTGGCGGATTTGATGTCGAAGGCGTTGGCCACAGGGCTCATGGGAATGACTTTAAATAGATTTCTTCTATGGGCCGAGTGTACTGGCTTGCAGACGGGCTTTCAATGGTTGGATCAAGCTAACGATGGCGCGGGGCCATCGCGCCGAGCGGCGGAGGATCGCGGCGCGCGGACGGCGAATGACGCGTTGCGCAAAAAACACGCCTGCACGTGTCCGCCAGGGCAGGTGTCTTCGTGTCATCAATATGGAATGATGCTGTAGTAAAAATTGCGCAGGAATAACCGCTTAGTCCATTGTGCGGTGCAGCAAATGCTTGACCTGACGTTCACGTAAGCGGTAAAGTGTGGTTGTTGCGCCGCAACATCCTTGCGCGGAACGCCAGTATCGCTGCTGTATCGCTGTGTCCACGACATTCTAGGAGCTGATTACATGTTTACCACCACGCAAGAATTCTCCGCCCTCGGCCAATCCCAGTTCGACAAGGCCGTACGCCTGTCCTCCATCTTTTTGGCCGGCGCCGAGCGCATGGCCAGCCTGCAGCTGGACCTGTCCCGCAAGCTGCTGAACGACAATGCCGAAGCCTTCAAGGCGCTGACCGAAGCCAAGGACGTCAAGGCTCTGGGCGAAGTGCAAAGCAGCCTGGCGCAGCCGGTGCTGGATCAGGCCTTCTCCGCCGCTCGTCATGTTTACGACGCCGCCTTGGTCACCCAGAACGAACTGACCTCCTTCGTCGAAGAGCAGATCGCCGAGAACAACAAGGCGCTGCAGACCAGCCTGGAGCGCTTCTCCAAGAATGCTCCGGCCGGCTCCGACATCGCCGTGTCCGCGCTGAAGACCCTGCTGAACACCTCCACCGCTGCTTTTGAAAGCGTGTCCAAGACCGCCAAGAAGGTAGGCGCCGAGATCGCCGAGGCTGGCGTGGAAGCCGCCACCAATTCGGCCAAGGCCGCCAGTGCCGCCGTAGCGCGCAAGAAGACGGCCACCACTACCGCTGCCTGATTCCGCTCGCGGCTTCGGAAGACGTAACCCGCCCCGGCTTAAGCCGGCGGCGGGTTTTTCATTCTCCGGGCGGGGCGGGCTGCAGTGCGGCGAGTTTTTGCAGCCAGGCGTCCCAGTCCTGCTCATGCGGCAGGGCCAGCACGATGCCGCGAGCCAGGTTGGCGGCGTAATGGCGCGCCGACTCCGGCAACGGCGAAGGGTAGGGGGGCTGCAGCCCAACGCGCTCGGCCAGATAGGCGGCGGAGAGCTGGCGCAGTTTGTCCGCCAGCTGCCACTGCGCTTGCAGCAGCGTTTCCCATGGCATGGCTCGGGCCAGCGGCTCGGGCGGCGGCAGGGCCGCATGGCAGGCATGCAGCAGCGCGCTGAAGGCTCGCTGGCAGAAACGCGCGCTGTGGGCCGGCCCGCAGCGCAGCCAGCAGCCGGCCTGCGGCGCCAGCGCGTCCAGCACTTGCCAGGCGGCGCTGTCAGGTTGCGGCGCATTGCCCACCAGCAGCATGAAACCGTGCTCGGCGGCGGGAGGAAGCCATTCGCCGGCCAGCTCCACCAGTTCGATACCGGCTTGCCGACAGTAGTCCAGCCGTTCCGCCAGGGCCTGGTCGTCATCCTGGGCCAAGTCCAGCCAGTGTCCTTCCAGTTCGACGCCGATCCAGCCGGCCGGCAAGACGGAGGGCGCGCCGTGGTCCCGCCCAGCCGCCAACCCTTGCGCCTCTAGCCGGCGCAAGAACCAGGACAGATGGGGAGCTTGTCCCCGCATGCGGTAGGAAACGGCCATTGTCGGATATCACGGAGTCGCCATCGGGCGCGGTTGCTGATTTGAAGCGTGGCAGAACTCGTCCGCCGCGGCAATCCATTATCCGGCGGAATGCTGATATTGTGCAATGCAGCATCGGGCGGGTAATAAAAAACCGGCCAAGCGGCCGGTTTGTCGGGCGGGAAACGGCTTACTTGCCGAAACGCTCGATGCCTTCGACCAGCTCGGTCTTGGCGTCTTCCAGCGTGCCCCAGCCTTGGATCTTGACCCACTTGCCCTTTTCCAGATCCTTGTAGTGCTCGAAGAAGTGCACCATCTGCGCGCGCAGCAGTTCCGGCAGGTCTTCCAGCTTCTGGATGGACTTGTACATCGGGCACAGCTTTTCCACCGGCACGGCGACCAGCTTGGCGTCCACGCCGCCGTCGTCTTCCATCTTGATCAGGCCCAGGGCGCGGCAGCGCACCACGACGCCCGGCGGCAGCGGGAACGGGGTGACGACCAGCACGTCCACCGGGTCGCCGTCGCCGGCCAGGGTTTGCGGCACGAAGCCGTAGTTGGCCGGGTACATCATGGAAGTGCCCATGAAGCGGTCAACGACCAGCGTGTTCCACTCTTTGTCGAATTCGTACTTGATCGGGGCGGCGTTGGCGGAGATTTCGATGACGACGTTGAAGTCGCCCGGCATGTCCTTGCCCGGGCCGATGCTTGCGAGGTTCATTGCGCGCAATCCTTCGTGTTGAGTAATAAATGGGTTTAACCGGCCGATTATATCAGCAGCTGCCGGCGCTGTGCCGGCGAGGTATAATCGCCGGTTTGACGAAATACGCATGCGGGAGAAGCGCGGCTATGCTGGACAAGCTGATCATCGAACTGGACAAGGGCCTGCGCACCTTGTGCGCGCCGGCCAACAGCGGGCGCGCGCATCCGGACCAGGACGTGGCGGAGAGCGAACTTTCCGCTGCCGAGAAAAAGCACGCGTTGGGCCTGATGCGGGTCAATCATTGCGGCGAGGTGTGCGCCCAGGCCTTGTACCAGGGCCAGGCGCTGACCGCGCGCGATCCGTCGGCGCGAGAGGCTTTGAAGCAGGCGGCGCAGGAAGAAATCGAGCACCTGGCCTGGACCGAGCGCCGCATCCGCGAGCTGGGCGGCCGCCCCAGCCTGCTTAATCCCTTGTGGTATACCGGCTCCTTGGCGCTGGGCGTGGCGGCCGGCGTGCTGGGCGACAAGTGGAACCTGGGCTTTCTGCAGGAGACCGAACGCCAGGTGGGCGCGCACCTGGACGGCCATCTGCGCGAACTGCCGGATGGCGACGCGCGCAGCCGCGCCATCGTGGCCCAGATGCGCGACGACGAGCTTCAACACGCCGAGATGGCCCACGAGCTGGGCGCGGCCGAATTGCCGGCGCCCTTGAAGGCGGCGATGAAGCTGTCGGCCAAGCTGATGACAGGCGCCAGCTATCGCGTCTGACGCGATTGCTTCCGTCGTTCCCGCAACCCGCGCCCATCCGGCGCGGGTTTTGTTTTGCCGTTTCTTGATCGCAATCATGGCGCAGCCGCCTGGCTGGCCGCCGTTTCCCGCGCGCTTGACCAAGGTCTACAGCGGCGCGGCCGCCATGGATTAGCCTGCGGGCAGACTTGCCATTTCCTGCAGGAGGCTTTAGATGCGAATCTACCAGGCGGATGTTGTCATCGTCGGCGCCGGCGGCGCCGGATTGCGGGCGGCCATCGCCGCCGCCCAGTTCGATCCCCAGCTGAAGATCGCCCTGGTGTCCAAGGTGTATCCGATGCGCAGCCACACGGTGGCGGCGGAGGGCGGCTCGGCGGCGGTCAAACAGGACCATGACAGCTACGACGCCCACTTCCACGACACTGTGGCCGGCGGCGACTGGCTGTGCGAACAGGACGTGGTCGAATACTTCGTCCGCCAATGTCCGGAAGAGATGGTGCAGCTGGAGCACTGGGGCTGTCCGTGGAGCCGGAAGGAAGACGGCAGCGTCAATGTGCGCGCCTTCGGCGGCATGAAGATAGAACGCACCTGGTTCGCGGCCGACAAGACCGGCTTCCACATGCTGCACACCTTGTTCCAGACATCGATCCAATTTCCGTCCATCAAACGTTTTGACGAATACTTCTGCGCCGACCTGATCGTCGAGGATGGCCAGGCGCGCGGCGTGCTGGCCATCGAGATCGCCAGCGGCGACAGCCTGCTGATCGAAGCCGGAGCGGTGATCATGGCCACCGGCGGCGCCGGGCGAGTGTTCCGCGAGAACACCAACGGCGGCATCGTCACCGGCGACGGCATGGCCTTGGCCTACCGCCATGGCGTGCCGCTGCGCGACATGGAGTTTGTCCAGTACCACCCCACCTGCATGCCGCGCACCGGGCTGTTGTTCACCGAGGCCTGCCGCGGCGAGGGCGGCCTGCTGGTCAACAAGGATGGCTACCGCTATTTGCAGGATTATGGTCTGGGGCCGGCCGAGGACAAGCCGCGCAACAAATTCATGGAACTGGGCCCGCGCGACCGGCTGAGCCAGGCTTTCTGGTACGAGCAGCAGAAGGGACGCACCGTGCAGGGGCCGTGGGGTTCGGCCGTGTATCTGGACCTGCGTCACCTGGGCCACGCCAAGCTGCGCGAGCGGCTGCCGCAAATCTGCGAGCTGGCCGAAGAGTTCCTGGGCATCGACCCGGCCAAGGAGCCGATCCCGGTGCGTCCGGCCGTTCATTACACCATGGGCGGCATCCTGGTGGATGGCCGCTGCGCCGCGCCGATGCCCGGCCTGTACGCGGCGGGCGAGTGCTCCAGCGTTGGCATCCACGGCGCCAATCGGCTGGGCTCCAACTCCTTGGCCGAGTTGTCGGTGTTCGGCAAGGTGGCCGGCGTCGAAGCCGCCCGATTTGCCCGAGAGCAAAGGCCGGCCAGGCGCGAATCGCTGTTGAAGCAGGCCGAGGCGGCGGAGGCTAGCCTGCACGCTTTGCGCGCCAAGGACGGCACGGAGCGCATCGCCGACCTGCGCCGCGAAATGGCGGAAACCATGGAGGCCGGCTGCGGCATCTACCGCATGGAAGACAGCATGCGCGCCACCTGCGACAAGCTGGCCGAACTCAAGCAGCGCTTCCAGAACGTCAATGTGGAAGATAAGTCCAGCGTGTGGAACAGCGACTGGCTGCTGGCCATCGAGCTGGGCTACCAGCTGGACGTGGCCGAGGCGATGGCGCACTCGGCGCTGAATCGCAGGGAATCGCGCGGCGCCCACCAGCGGCTGGATGGCTACGAGCAGCGCGACGACGCCAACTTCCTCAAGCACAGCCACGCGGTGTACCAGCCGAACGCCGCGCCGCGCATCGAGTATGGCGAGGTCAAGATCACCACGTCTCAACCCGGCGTGCGCGCTTACGGCGCGGCGGGGGTGGCCGCAGAAAAAGGAGAACAGGCATGACGGACAAAACCATCCAGATCGAGGTGCTGCGCTACCGGCCGGAGCAGGACCAGGAGCCGTGGCTGCAGGGCTTCGAGGTGCCGTACAGCGACGACATGTCGGTGCTGCAGGGCCTGCAATACATCCGCGATTATCTCGACGGCACCTTGGCCTTCCGCTGGTCCTGCCGCCAGGCCATCTGCGGCAGCTGCGGCATGATGGTGGACGGCGTGCCCAAGCTCGCCTGCAAGACCTTTCTGCGCGACTACCCCGGCAAGGTGCGCATCGAGCCCTTGAACCACTTTCCGATCGAGCGCGATCTGGTGGTGGTGTTGGACGACTTCATCGAGAAACTCGAAAGCATCACGCCCTATATCGTGCCCAAGGAAGACAAGCCCTTGTCCGAGGGCGAATACCAGCAGACGCCGGCGCAGATGGACTGGTACGCCCAGTTCAGCGGCTGCATCAACTGCCTGCTGTGCTACGCCGCCTGTCCGCAGTATGGGCTGAATCCGGATTTCCTCGGCCCAGGCGCCATCGCGCTCTTGCACCGCTACAACCAGGACAGCCGCGATGGCGCGTCCGAGCAGCGCATGGCGCTGCTGGCCGCGCAGGAGGGCGTGTTCAACTGCACGGCGGTGGGCTATTGCTCGGAAGTCTGTCCCAAGGCGGTGGACCCGGCCAATGCGGTGAACCTGAACAAGACGGCGGTGGCCAAGGACTATTTCCTGCGCTTCGCCCGGCCCAAGGGAGCATGCAAATGAGCAAGCGCAAGCCTTATGTCCGTCCGATGGACGGTTGGTGGAAGAAGAGCCCTTATTTCATCGAGTACATGATCCACGAAGGCACGGCGCTATTCGTCGCCGCCTACGCCTTCGTGCTGCTGTGCGGCCTGTGGCGGCTGAGCCAGGGCGAAGCGGCGTGGGATGGCTTCATGACATCGCTGCAAAGCCCGCTGGCGCTGCTGTTCCACCTGATCCTGCTCTTGATGATCGGCTACCACAGCTACACCTGGTTCAAGATCATGCCGCGCACCTTGCCGCCGGTGATCATAGGCGGCAAGCGCGTGTCCGCCGCCGCCATCACAGCAGGCGGCTTCGCCGCCACCTTGCTGGCCAGCCTGGCGCTGCTCTTCATCGTCTGGGGGATCTCGCAATGAAAAACCGGCAATGGAAGCGTTCCCATGCGCCCATCTTTTGGGGGCTGTTCGGCGCCGGCGGCATGCTGGCCGCGCTGTTTGGCCCCATGCTGGTGGCCATCACCGGCTTCGCAGCGCCGCTGGGCTGGCTGCCGGCCAAGGCGGCCAGCTACCAGGGCGCGCTGGCGCTGGCGCACAGCTTGATCGGCAAGGCGGCGCTGTGGGGGCTGATCAGCCTGCTGCTGTGGCATGCGGCGCATCGCATCTACCACAGCCTGCACGATGTCGGCATCCGCGGCGGCCCGCTGGCCAAGGCGCTGACTTATGGCGTGGCCGCCCTGGGCACGCTGGCGGCGTTGGCCATGTTGGCGCGGATCGGCTAGCAGGCAGGCGGCGGAGTGAGTGTGAAAATGCTCGCGTGTGGATAGCTTCCGTCTTATAGTAAACATGGCTCTATATTGTGCATATTAATAGAGTTAATGTTTAAAATCATGCGGGTCTGAGTTGAATATCCCGGTGGCAGCCGCGGAGCTTGGCAGGACCTGTGCGAGGAGATGGCAATGGCAATCAGCGCGGTGGACAGCATTCACTCTTTTCGTTTTGCGCCGGTATCCGCTCCTGGCGTGCTGGCGGCGCAAGGCGCCGCCAATCAGCCGCCGCTGGTCAATGCGCCACAAGAGAAAAGCAAGGACAGCGGCGGCATAGACTTCAGCCGCAATGTGGTGACGGCCTTGCAGCTCACCGGCTTCAATGTTTCCGGCGCGCCGCGTCAGTCCGGCTATGCCCGCGTTGCCGGCATACTCGGTTTCGATGCGCTGGCGCCTTCTCCCGGCAGCCAGGTGCAAACGGCGCTCAACACCTTCATCAATCAGATGTATCGCGCCGTGCAAGCGGAAAGCCTGGACAGCAGCGGCTATGCCAGCGAGCAAGACCCCAGCGCCGGCGGCTCCGGCGATTTCCAGAGCAATTTGCAGCGTCTGATGCAGGATGTCAGCAACGGCGTGCGCAACAACGCCACCACTCGCCTGAACGCCGCCTTCAAGGATTTGCAGCAGGCGTTGGGCGGCAGCCCGGCCGGCGCACCCTCATCGCAGGCGGCCTTGCGCACCTTCATGCAGAACCTGATGAATTTGCAGAGCAGCCAGCTTGCTTCGCTGCAAAGTTCCGGCTCCTTGGTTGATACCCGCAGTTGAAGCGGGAAGCGCGCGCGATCATGCGGCCAATCATAAAAGCCTTTGATTTAACAGAAATTTATATTTGATCGCTTTGTCGCGGCGCCAAGAGGCCGATATACCGATATCAGCGCAAGCTGAGCGGGTAGTCTGGTCTTGTCAAGGAGAGCGTCATGTCGGTCGGATCCCTGGGCAGCGGCTCAATCTCATTGCAGTACACGCAGGTGGACATCCAGGAAACCCTGTCTTCGGATCCGTCGCAGCTGGCATCCGGCGGCGCGGTCCAAGGCCAGGGCGGCGGCCACCATCATCATCACGGCGGGGAGCCGTTCGGGCAGGATGTGCTGCAAGCCTTGCAACAGTCCGGCTTGCTGCCGCCGCCATCCACGGCTGCCGCTTCATCCAGCGGCGGCAGCGACGGTTCTGGCGGGGCGGGCAGTAGCGGCGCGGTCAGCGCGGCCGGCGGCGGTCAGCGGCAAGCCGTGCATGCCTTCATTCATTCCTTGTTCCAGGCTTTGCATCAAGAGGGCGCGCAGGGGACGGCGGCGCAGGGGACGGGCGGCGGCGACAATGACGGCGACACCGATAGCGGCGGTCCGGATCAGGATGCCGCGGCCACGCAGAGCGGCAGCGCTTCCGGTACCAGCGGTTACCGCAGCGGGCTGCAAAACAATCTGCAGCAATTATTGCAGGATATCGCCAATGGCACGCAAAATAGCGCCAGTTCGACTTTGCAGTCGGCTTTTCAGACTTTGCAGCAGGCGCTGGGCACCTCCAGCGGCAGCGGGCAGGGGCAGGCTTCCTTGCAGACCTTTCTGCAAAACCTGAGCCAGAATTTGCAAAACAATCAGCTGGGCACCAGCGCCGGCGTCGGCGCCTTGCTGAGCACGTCCGCCTGACGAAGTTGCCCCGTGCGGGGCGCGGAGTCGGAATGGACAAAGGCCGGGGGGAACCCCGGCCTTTGTCTTGCCTGCGCGGTTTTTAAGGTCGGCGGCGCGAGGGCAGGCTGGTCAGCACGCCCAGGCCGATGATGGAGACGCTGATCAGGCCGGTGGCCACTTCGCCCAGCTCCACGTGCAGCGCGGCGGCGAACATGATGGCCACCAGCGCGGCGATGGCCCAGAACGCGGACACCTCCAGATACTTGAACTGGCCGATCACGTCGCGCTCCACCAGGTAGAGGGTCAGCGAGCGCACGAACATCGCGCCTATGCCCAGGCCGGCGGCGATCAGCCAGAAGTCATTGGTGATGGCGAAGGCGGCGATCACGCCGTCCATGGAGAAGCTGGCGTCCAGCACCTCCAGATAGACAAAGCCGATCAGGCCGTTCCTGGCCGCCGCGGTCTGGATGTCCACTCCGCCGAACAGCTGCTTGAACATATGCAAGACCATGAACATCACATAGCCCCAGAAGCAGCTGCTGATGAAGGCCAGCTTCTGGCCCGCCGGCACGCCGGCCGCCACCGTGGCCACCACCAAGATGGTGACCAAGGATTGCGCGTTTTCCACGCTGCCCAGCTTGGCCAGCAGCGGTTCGACGCCGGGCAGCCAGTGATCGTCCTTTTCATGCTGCACGAAGTATTCGATCACCACCATCAGCAGGAAGGTGGCGCCGAAGCCCATGATCATCAAATGGCTGTCGTGCATGATTTGCTGGTAGCGCGCGGGCTGCTCCGTGGCGACGGCGAAGGCCTCGGCCAGGGACACGCCGCCGGCCGTGGACACGATCAGCAGCGGAAACAGCACGCGCATGCCGAATACCGCCACGGCGATGCCGACGGTCATGAAAACTTGGCGCCAGCGATGGCTCATCGCCTTGAGCACGGAGGCGTTGACCACGGCATTGTCGAAGGAGACGCTGGTTTCCAGCACGGCCAGCACCGCGGTGGTCAGCAGAAAGGCGCTGGCGGTTTCGGCGCCGCCGCGCTGGAAACCATAGCTGGCGACCGCAGCCAGCGCGGCGGCGCTGAGGACCAGCGAGCCGATGAAGTAAGAAAAAGTGGAACGCATGATTAACCTGAGCCAGTGCGGCGTTGCCGCTGTTGTTTTGAATGCATGAACGGCCGGAAATCCGGCCGTTTGCGGTTCATTATATGACGGCGTCAGGCGGCGCGCATCAGCCCGCCGCCGCCGTCCGGGACAGGCATTGCCGGTAGCGGCCGTCCACTCGCTCGGCAAACCATTGGGTGGTCAGCTTGCGGGTGATCTTGGGGCTTTTCAGGTCGATTTGCGGCATGAGGGCGCGCGGCAGGGGCTTGCCGGCTTGCTTGTCCGCCAGGGTGAACACCCGCCGGTACAGTTCGCATTGGCCAAAGGCGGAATATTTTTCCTGTTTCAGATCGCGCAGGATGGCGTCGCGGCTGAGGCCTAGCCGATCGGCGATGGCCAGCGCCGCCTGCTGGCTGCCGGAGGGCTGGCTGCCCTGGTAGTTCAGCAGGTCGCCGTCCAGCGCCAGCTTGCGGCCGCTGAGCCGGGCCAACGCGGCCTGGAACGCCGCGTTGCGGCTGCTGTAGCGGCCGGCGTTGAAATCGGCGAAGCGGTACTTCATGTCTTGATACGGCGCCGGGTATTGCAGCAGGATGGCCGCGCCGAAGTAAACGCCGCCGCGCCGGCTGAATACCTGGTGGCGGATGCTGTCGCGGTGCGGATAAGGATAGGGCCAGGCCTTGACGTGGGATTCGGCGAACTCCACGCTGACCTGCATCGGCCCGCCGGTGCGTATCGGATTCTTCATGTCCATGGGCAGGCCCATCTGTGTGGCCTCGCGCGCCATATCCTCGTACAGCAGGTTCATTTCGCGCTCGGTGCGCAGCGCGTCGATGCGCGCCTTATAGCTCTGGCCATTGGGCGAGGTCTTCAACAGCGCCGCCTTGACCACGGAGAGCGGCACCAGGTAGCGATGGGCCTTCTCCTCTATTTTTCCCCAGACGATTTTGGGCAGGCCCGGCACCGTCGGGTCGCTCTGCCAGCTGGACTCCTGCTCGATCACCGCGGCCATGGCGCAGGCGTTCTCTGCCGTGGGCGGAATGCGCAAGTGGCGGAAGGCGCTGTCGATATCGTGGATCCAGCCTTGGCGATCGCGCACGGCTACCGGGACGGACGCGGGCACGTAGTTGCGCGCCGGCGGTGGCGCCGGAGGCGGGAGCGGGGCGGGCGCCGGAGCGGCGGGGGCGACGGGCGGCAGTTGCGCCGGCGCGGGGGCCGGCTGCGGCTCGGGCATGGGGATGAGGACGGGCGCGGCCGGCTTGGTCGGGGCGGCGCAGCCGGCGAGCAGCGCGGCCAGCAAGAGGGGAATCACGGTGCGGTTCATTTTTTTATGGTCCGGCTAAAGGTAAGCGCGGGCATGGCCAAGGCTCAGCGCGGCGGCAGATAGGCGGCCGGATTCACCACTTGGGTGCCCAGGCGCAGCTCGAAATGCAGCTTGACGCGGTTGGCGCCGGAGTCGCCCATGGTGGCGATCTGCTGGCCCGCCACCACCTGGTCTCCCTCCTGCGCCAGCAGCTTCTGATTATGGGCGTATACGGTCAAGGTGCTTTCATTGTGCTTGATGATCAGCAGGTTGCCATAGGCGCGTATGCCTTTGCCGGCGTAGACCACCTTGCCTGCCGCGGCGGCGCGCACCGGGTCGCCGGCTTGGCCCGCGATGTCCAGTCCCTTGTTGCGGTTGCCGTCGAAGCCGGCGAGCACGGCGCCGTCGGCCGGCCATTGCAGCTTGATGGTGAGCTTGGGCGGCGGCGCGGATGGCTTGACCGGCGCCGGCTTGGGGTTGGCGGGACTGGTTTTTGCCGGGTTGGCAGGCTGGCCGGAGGCGGATGTGGGCGGCTGCACGCGCAGCAGCTGTCCGGTCTGGATCACGGAGCGGTCCGCCAGGCGGTTCCAGCGAGCCAGGTTGGCCACGCTCTGTTTGTGCCGGCGCGCGATGCGGTACAGCGTATCGCCAGCCTGCACCCGATAGTAGCCGGTCGGGGCCGGCAAGTCGGCAGGCGGGAGCGAGGAGCAGGCTGCCAGGCACAAGCTGCTACAAAGAATGAGAGATCGCAGAGACATGATGGCCATTTTACACGGTCCGCTGGGGCGCAGATGGAGAGGATGATGAAGAAATGGTTCTGGTTGCTGTTGGCTTGTCTGGTTTCCCCGGCATGGTCCGCGGCGCCGTCGCCCGTGCTCATTCATTTGTATTCGCTGGATTATCCGCCATTTATCATCGGAGAGCCCGGCACGGCTCAGCGCGGCATTGCCCAGGAAGCGGTGCAGGCGGCGCTGGCCAAGGCCGGCATGCAGGGACAATGGATGGATGTGCCGTGGAAGCGCGCGCAACTGCAGGTGCAGGGCGACGAGTACGCCTGCCTGCTGCCCTTGACCCGCTCGCCCAAGCGCGAGGATTTATACCGCTGGATAGCCGTGATCGACAGCAGCGGGCAGTCTCTGTTCGTGCGGGCCGGCAATGTCCAGGGCATCCACTCCCTGGCGGACCTGAAGGGCAAGCGCGTGGTGGCGCTATTGGGGTCGTCGATGGCGGAGTGGCTGCGGCAGCATCAGGTGGAGTTTGCTGAGCTGCCCGCCGCGAAGGACGGCTATCGCGAGCTGAGCCTGGGCGTGGCGGACGCCTGGGCCGTGCATAGCCCGGTCGCGCGCTATTTGGTGAAGCAGCAAGGGCGCAAGGCCGTGGCGATCCAGGAGGTCTTGCGTCTGCAGGAAACCCAAATTTATATTGCCTGCGGCAAGCGCATGCCGGACGAGGCCGCTAAGCGGCTGGCCGATGCGTTTCGCCAATTGCGGGAGAGCGGGGAGCTGGAGCGCATCACGGCGCGTTATCTGGATTGAAACATGAAAAAGCCCCCGCGGCGCGGGGGCTGGATCGGCTTGCGGATCAGCGGCTGATCGGCTTGTAGCGCAGGCGCTTGGGTTTGGCGCCTTCCTCGCCCAGGCGCTTCTTCTTGTCGGCTTCGTACTCTTGATAGTTGCCGTCGAAGAAGGTCCATTGCGATTCGCCTTCCGCCGCCAGGATATGGGTGGCGATGCGGTCCAGGAACCAGCGGTCGTGCGAGATCACGAACACGGTGCCGGCGTATTCCAGCAGCGCGTCTTCCAGCGCGCGCAGCGTTTCCACGTCGAGGTCGTTGGACGGTTCGTCCAGCAGCAGCACATTGCCGCCCTTCAGCAGCGTCTTGGCCAGGTGCAGGCGGCCGCGTTCGCCGCCGGACAGCATGCCCACCTTCTTCTGCTGGTCCGCGCCCTTGAAGTTGAAGCGGCCGAGGTAAGCGCGGCTGGACATCTCGAACTTGCCGACGGTCAGGATGTCCGCGCCGGCGGCCACGTCCTCGAACACGGTCTTGTCGCCGTCCAGGCCTTCGCGGCTCTGTTCGACGAAGGCCATCTGCACGGTCTGGCCGATTTTCACCGTACCGCTGTCCGGTTGTTCCTTGCCGGCTATCATCTTGAACAGCGTGGACTTGCCGGCGCCGTTGGGGCCGATGATGCCGACGATGGCGCCCGGCGGGGCCTTGAAGCTCAGGTTGTCGATCAGCAGGCGGTCGCCGAAGCCCTTGGACACGCCATCGAACTCGATCACTTCATTGCCCAGGCGCTCGGCCACCGGGATGAAGATTTCCTGCGTTTCGTTGCGCTTCTGGGTTTCGTAGCTGGACAGCTCCTCGAAGCGGGCGATGCGCGCCTTGGACTTGGCCTGGCGGCCCTTGGGGTTTTGGCGCACCCATTCCAGCTCCTGCTTCATCGCCTTCTGGCGCGCGGCCTCGCCCTTGGCTTCCTGCGCCAGGCGCGCTTCCTTCTGCTCCAGCCAGCCGGAGTAGTTGCCCTTCCACGGGATGCCTTCGCCGCGGTCCAGCTCCAGAATCCATTCGGCGGCGTTGTCCAGGAAGTAGCGGTCGTGAGTGACGGCCACCACGGTGCCGGGGAAGCGCACCAGGAATTGCTCCAGCCATTCCACGGACTCGGCGTCCAGGTGGTTGGTCGGCTCGTCCAAGAGCAGCATGTCCGGCTTGGACAGCAAGAGCTTGCACAGCGCCACGCGGCGCTTTTCGCCGCCGGACAACGGGCCGATTTTGGCGTCCCAGGGTGGCAGGCGCAGCGCGTCGGCGGCGATTTCCAGCTGGTGTTCGACGTTGTCGTTGGCGCCGGCGGCGATGATGGCCTCCAGCTTGGCTTGTTCCTCAGCCAGCGCGTCGAAGTCCGCGTCCGGGTCGGCGTAGGCGGCGTACACTTCTTCCAGGCGCTTCTGCGCGCCCATCACTTCGCCCATGCCGCTTTCCACTTCCTCGCGCACGGTCTTGTCCGGATCGAGCTGCGGCTCCTGCGGCAGGTAGCCGATGTTCAGGTTCGGCTGCCACTGCACTTCGCCGTCGTACTCCTTTTCCACCCCGGCCATGATTTTCAGCACGGTGGATTTGCCCGCGCCGTTCAGGCCCAGCAGGCCGATCTTGGCGCCGGGGAAGAAGGACAGCGAGATGTCCTTGATGATTTGCCGCTTGGGCGGGACGATCTTGCTCACGCGGAGCATCGACATCACGTATTGGGCCATGGATTCGTTCACATTGGTTGCTATGACTAGACGCCGATTCTACCAAAACGGGCGGCCAAGAACAGATAGCCGAACGGCCGGCATGGGCCGGCCGCGCGGGGGATGAAATTTAGAAAACCAGCGCCAGCGCGGCGGTGGCCAGCATGGCGAAGGCGCAGGCCACTTTGGCCACCGCGCCGACGATAAAACCGATGAAAGTGCCGACGCCGACCTTGCCGGCCTGCAAGGCGTCCTTGCGAGCCAGGAACTCGCCGATCACCGCGCCGACCAGGGGGCCGAGGATGACGCCGGCCAGACCGAGGAACATGCCAACCAGGCTGCCGATGAAGGCGCCCCACAGCGCTTGCTTGCTCGCCCCGGTGGCCTTGGCGCCCAACAGGCCGGCGACGAAGTCTATCAGCAGGCCCAACGCCGCCAACACTGCCAGTATGCTCAGGCTGACGGCGCCCAGGTGATGGAAGCCATCCAGCCAAGAGGCCAGCAGCAGGCCGCCGAACATCAGCGGCAGGCCGGGGAGGGCGGGCAGGATGGTGCCGGCCAGGCCGGCCACCACCATCAGCGCGGCGGCCAGGTAGCCTAGTAACGCCATCGCTTATTCCGCCTGCGGGCCGGTGTACAGGGCCAGCAGCTCCTGTTGCGCGCAGTGCGGCTTGCCGCGCCCGGAACGGCGTTTGTAGCCGCCGTCAGGCTGCATGTCCCAGCTGTTGACGTTGTCTTCCAGATACAGCCGCAGCGCTTCCTTGATGATGCGGCGCTTCAGCTTGCCGTCCAGGATGGGCACGCAGGTTTCGATGCGGCGGAAGAAGTTGCGGCCCATCCAGTCGGCGCTGGACATCAGCAGGTCTTCCTTGTGATCGTTGTAGAAGTAGAACACGCGCGGATGTTCCAGGAAGCGGCCGACGATGGAGCGCACCGAGATGTTGTCGGACAGCCCCGGCACGCCGGGGCGCAGCGCGCACACGCCGCGCACGATGAGCTGGATCTTCACGCCGGCCTGGCTGGCGCGGTACAGCGCGTGGATGACTTGCGGTTCCAGCAGCGAGTTCATCTTGGCGATGATCTGCGCCGGCTTGCCGGCCTGGGCGTGTTCGATCTCGCGCTCGATGGACTGCATGATCATGCTGTGCAGCGTGAACGGGCTCTGGAACAGATGCTTCAGGCTGCTGGCGCTGCCCAAGCCGGTGAGCTGGACGAAGATGTCGTTGACGTCGCTGGCGATTTCCTCGTCGCAGGTCAACAGGCCGAAGTCCGTGTACAGCCGCGCGGTGCGCGGGTGGTAGTTGCCGGTGCCCAGATGCACGTAGCGGCGCAGGCCGTGCGTTTCGCGCCGCACCACCATCAGCATCTTGGCGTGCACCTTGTAGCCGATCACGCCATACACCACGTGGGCGCCGGCGTCTTCCAGGCGGCTGGCCCAGCTGATATTGGCTTCTTCGTCGAAGCGCGCCATCAGCTCCACCACCACGGTCACCTGTTTGCCGGCGCGGGCGGCGGCGATCAGCGACTCCATCAGCACCGAGTCGGTGCCGGTGCGGTACACCGTCATCTTGATCGCCACCACGTGCGGGTCGGTCGCCGCCTGGGTCAGGAAGTCGATCACCGGCTGGAAGCTTTGGTAGGGGTGGTGCAGCAGCACATCGCCCTTGCGGATGACCTCGAACAGGGAGGACTTGGACTTCTTTTGCAGATTGGCCGGCAGCGCGGGGGTGAACGGCGCGAATTTCAAATCGGAGCGGTCCACCAGGTCCGGCACCTGCATCAGCCGAACCAGGTTCACCGGGCCGTTGACGCGGTAGACGTCGCGCGGCTGCAGATTGAACTGGGTCAGCAGGAAGGATTCCATGTGCTGCGGGCAGGTGTCGGCGATTTCCAGCCGCACGGCGTCGCCGAACTGGCGCTGGCGCAATTCGCCCTGCAGCGCGGTGCGCAGGTTCTTGAAGTCGTCGTCTTCGACGGACAGCTCGCTGTCGCGCGTCACGCGGAACTGGTAGCAGCCCTTGACCGTCATGCCGGGGAACAGCTCATGCACATGCGAGTGCAGGATGGACGACAGGAAGACGAAGCAATGCGAGTGGCCGTCGCACACCTCGGCCGGCAGCTTGATCACGCGCGGCAGGATGCGCGGCGCCTGCACGATGGCGGTGCCGGAGGCGCGGCCGAAGGCGTCGCGGCCCTCCAGCTCCACCGCGAAGTTCAGCGACTTGTTCAGCACCTTGGGGAAGGGGTGGGACGGGTCCAGGCCGATGGGCGTCAGGATGGGCATCAGCTCGCGGAAGAAGTAATTCTTCACCCACTCCTGCTGTTGCTCCGTCCATTCGCTGCGGCGCAGGAAAATGATGTTTTGCTCGCGCAGCGCCGGGAACAGCACCTCGCTCATCACGGCGTATTGCTCGCGCACCAGCTGGTGGCTGGCGCGGGACACTTTCGCGAGGGCCTGCTCGGGCGTGGAGCCGTCGGCCAGGATGCGGTCCGGCGTGGCGTGGGCGGCGTCCTGCAGCCAGGCCACGCGCACTTCGAAGAATTCGTCCAGGTTGGAGGAGACGATGCACAGGAACTTCAGCCTCTCCAGCAGCGGCAGATTGGGGTCTTCCGCCTGGGCCAATACGCGGCGGTTGAATTCTATCAGTCCCAGTTCACGGTTCAGCAGCAGGTCTTGCGATTGTGACATACGGTGTGTGAGCCAAATTTCGAAGGTGGAGACAATAAAGCCCTCACTTGGAGGGCTGGATTTCGCGATTAGTTCTGCGGCGGCGTGTAGCCCGCCGGCGCGTCGGCGCCGGCGCCGAAGAAGTAGGCCTCAAGCTGGGAGGCCAGGTACTGGCGGGCGCGGGCGTCGGCCAGGCTGAGGCGGTTTTCGTTGATCAGCATGGTCTGGTAGCGCAGCCAGCCCTGCCAGGCTTCCTTGGACACGTTCTCGAAAACGCGCTTGCCCAGTTCGCCCGGCAGCGGCGGAAAGTCGAGGCCTTCGGCTTCGCGGCCCAGCTTGACGCAATTGACGGTTCTGCTCATCGCTTAATCCTTGCTTGTATTTTGATTGGCACAGCGGGCTATTGTGTCACAGCGGGCGCGCCGTTCCAACCGTGGCGGCATCATGGCTACACTGTGTTACAGCTGTTTTACAAACACCTTGGAACGGCGCTGATAGTTGTAGAACTGCTGGCGGGCCAGCGGCAAGGAGCTCTTGTCCGCCTCGGCGAAACCGCGCTCCACGAACCAGTGCGAGGTTTGCGTGGTCAGCACGAACAGCGACTGCAGGCCGCGGGTGCGCGCCTGGTATTCCACGTGTTTGAGCAACATCTCGCCAAAGCCGCCGTCGCGCTTGGCCGGCGACACCGCCAGGCAGGCCAGCTCCGCCGTTTCGGCTTCGGGGAAGGGGTGCATGGCCACGCAGCCGTAGATCTTGCCGTCGTGCTCCAGCACCGAGTATTCGCCTATCTCCACTTCCAGCCGCTCGCGGCTGCGGCGCACCAGAATGCCTTGCTCCTCCAGCGGCTGAATCAGCGCCAGGATGTCGCCGACGTCTTCTATGCTGGCATGGCGCACGCGCACCAAGGGATCGCGCGCGATCATGGTGCCGTTGCCGCCGCGCGTGAAGTGTTCCAGCAATAGCGCGCCGTCCTGATGGCGGCTGACCAAGTGGGCGCGCGGGATGCCTTCGCGCGTGGCGCGGATGCAGTAGGGCAGGTAAGCGGCCACGTCTTCGGGCAGGCTGCCTGCCTCCAGCATTTCCTCGGCCTGGAGCGAGGTCAGCGAGCTGATCAACTGGCCGTCGCGCTCCACCACTCCGCGGCCCTCCACCACGTAGATCAGTTTCTCGGCTTTCAGCGCGATGGCGACGTGGGTGGCCAGCTCTTCCATGGTCAGGTTGAAGCTCTCGCCGGTCAGCGAATAGCCCACCGGCGTCAGCAGCACCAGCTCGCCGGCGTCCAGGCGCTGGCGGATGGCTGCGGCGTCCACCCGGCGCACCTGGCCGGTGTATTGCATGTCCACGCCGTCCAGCACGCCCAGCGGCTGGGCGGTGACGAAGTTGCCGCCGGCCACGCGCAGGTGGGCGCCGTGCATGGGCGAATGCGGCATGCCCATGGACAGGCGCGCCTCCACGTCGTGGCGGGTGGCGCCGGCGGCCTGCTTGACCGCGTCCATGGTGGCCGCGTCGGTGACGCGGCGGTCGCGGTGGAACATGCGGGCGATGCCCAGGCGCTTGAGCAGCGCTTCGATCTGCGGCCGGATGCCGTGCACCAGCACGATGCGCACGCCCAGGCTGACCAGCAGGTTGATGTCCTGCGCCATGCTGGAGAAGTCGCCGTCGATCAGGCTTTCGCCGCCCAGGGCCAGCACGAAGGTTTTGCCGCGGTAGGCGTTGATGTAGGGCGCGGCTTCGCGGAAGGTGAGGACGAATTCGCTGTTGAGCATGGCGGCGGTCTCCGGCCGGTAGAACAACCATCAAGCATATCAGGATTGATGCCGCGCCGTGTTTCGGATCGTACGGGACGGCGCGGGGGCAAAACAAAAAACGCCGCCCGGTTGGGCGGCGTTTGGCGCGGCGCGGCAAGGCTTAGTTGGCGCGCTTTTCCAGGATTTGCTGAACCTTTAGCACATTCAAGGCTTGCGACAGTTGGTAGTCGTTCTTGACGCTGGGTTCGCGCGGGCCGAACTGGCTGCCGGCGTCCGGCTTGGCCGGCTCCGCGCCCTTGTCCTGCGGCGGCGCCACCAGCCGGGGCGCCGGTTTGGCGGCCTTGGCCGGCTTGTCGTCGCCATTGGGGTTGGCCAGGTGGTTTTCCAGGTCCACCTCGCGCACGCGCAGCGCCTGGTCGGCGGCGGTCAAGGTGGCGTCTTCCACCACCACGTCCGGCGTGATGCCCTTGGCCTGGATGGAGCGGCCGCTAGGCGTGAAGTAGCGCGCCGTGGTCAGCTTGATGCCGCCCTGGCTGCCCAGCGGCAGGATGGACTGCACCGAGCCCTTGCCGAAGGTCTGGGTGCCCACCAGCACCGCGCGCTTCTGGTCTTGCAAGGCGCCGGCGACGATTTCCGAGGCCGAGGCGGAGCCGCCGTTGACCAGCACCACCATCGGCACATTGCGCGCCTGGGGCGGCAGCTTGGCCAGCGGGTCGCTGCCGTTCTGGCGCGCGTAGTTCTGCAGCGTGGCGGTCAGGCGCATTTTGGCGTCCGGCGTGCGGCCCTCGGTGTAGACCACCAGCTTGTCCTTGGGCAGGAAGGCGGCGGCCACGCCGACGGCGCCGTTGAGCAGGCCGCCCGGGTCGTCGCGCAGGTCCAGCACCAGGCCCTTCAGCGGCTGCTTGTTGTCCTGGTACAGCTTGTGCAGGCCGGCCGCCAGGTCCTCGGCGGTGTGCTCCTGGAACTGGGCGATGCGCACATAGCCGTAGCCCGGCTCCAGCATCTTGTACTTGACGCTCTTGGTCTTGATGATGGCGCGCGCCAGCGTGAACACCAGCGGCTTGGTTTCGTTCTTGCGGGCGATGGTCAGCGTCACCTTGGTGCCCGGCTTGCCGCGCATCTTCTTCACGGCGTCGTTCAGCGACAGGCCGCGCACCGGCGTGTCGTCGATCTTGATGATCAGGTCGCCGCTCTTGATGCCGGCCTTCTGCGCCGGGGTGTCCTCGATGGGCGACACCACCTTGACCAGGCCGTCTTCGGCGCCGATCTCGATGCCCAGGCCGCCGAACTCGCCCTGCGTGCCTTCGCGCAGTTCCTTGAATTCTTCCGGCGTCATGTAGTCGGAATGCGGGTCCAGGCCGGTCAACATGCCCTTGATCGCCTCGTCAATCAGCTTCTTGTCGTCCACCGGCTCGACATAGCTCTGCTTGATCAGGCTGAACACCTCGGCGAAGGTGCGCAGCTCGTTCAGCGGCAGCGGCGAGGCTTCCTTGTCGGCCAGCGCCTGCATGCTGAGGGTCAGGATGCCGCCGGCCATGGCTCCTGCCACCAACCAGGCGATTTTTTTCATTCTTTGGCTGCTCATGCTTTGCTGATTCTCCGTACCCGGCACCTTAGCGTGTCCAGGCCTGCGGGTTGAGGGTGCGACCCAGATGCCGGATCTCAAAGTACAGTCCGGCCTCTCCGTTGTCCAGTGTACCAGTGTTGCCGAGTGTGTCACCGGCCTTGACGCTGCTGCCATTCGACTTGGCGATGGCGGACAGCCCAGTGTAGACAGTCATGTAGTTGCCGCCATGGTCAATGACAACCGCTTTGCCATAGCCGCGCAGCTCATCCGCATATACTACCGTGCCATCGGCCACGCTGTGTACTGGCTGGCCGACGGCGCTGCGGATGAACACGCCCTTCCAGGTGGTGCCTTCGCGGCGCATCTTGCCGTAGCCGCCGGCGATCTGGCCCGCCACCGGCAGCTTCATCTTGCCTTGCAGGCTGGCGAAGGCGCGGCCGGCGGCGCTGTCGTCGGCGACATCGTCGACTTGCTGGGCCGGCTCTTCCTTGACCACTACCTGCTTTTTGGCTTCTTCCGGCACCGGCTTGCCTTGCTTCTTGGCCTGTTCGGCCAGCTTGCGGCGGCGTTCATTTTCCTTGCGCGCGGCTTCGCGGGCGGCGGCCAGCTTGGCCTTGCGCGCCTCGGCGGCCTTGCGCGCGGCCTCCGCCTTGCGGTGCTGGATCTCGCGGTTGATCTGGGCGATCAGGTTGGACAGGCGTTTCTCGTCTTCTTGCAGCTGGGTCAGCTTGGTCTGGCTTTGCTTGATTTCGCCGGTTACCTTGTTCAGTTGCTGCACTTGCTGGCTCTTGCCTTGCTCCAGCTGGCTTTTTTCCTGGGTTTTGCGGCTGGATAGATGGTTCAGCCGCGCCAGTTCCTGCTCCAGCTGCGCGGACAGCGTCTCCAGCTGCTGCTGCTGGCTGAGCAATTGCTGCACCAGCAGTTGTTCGGCGCGGGCGATGTGCTGGTAGTACGTCAGGTCGCGCGCGGTCTGGTTGGGATCGCCGTCATTCAGCATCAGCTTCATCGCATCGTGCTGGCCGTTCTTGTATTGGCGCACCAGCATCTGGCCCACGCGTTCGCGGGTATGCGCCAGCTTGGCGCGCGTCTGCTCGATTTGGGCGCGCAGCTCTTCCAGCTGCTGTTCGGAGCGGCTTTGCTTCTGCTCCAGCGTGGCCAGCGCCTGGCGGGTCTGGCTGAGCGCCTGCTCGGACTCCTGGATGGCGGATTGCGCCTCCTGCTTGATGGACTGCTTCTGCGCCAGGTCCTTCTTCAGGCTGTCGATTTCCTTGCGCACGTTCTTCAGGTCCTGCTGGTGCGGGGCGACGGACAGGGCGGGGGTGGGCGTGTTGGCCGCCTGGGCGGCGCCGGCCAGCAAGGCCAGCAGGAGATAGCGTTTCATTCCCTTGTTTTCTTTCGCTTAAGGCAAGAGCGGCGGCCATGCGTCAACATGGCCGCCGCTGCTACGGGGCGATTATTGGAAGTCGATCAGCGATTGACCGGTCATCTCGGCCGGTTGTTCCAGGCCCATCATCGCCAGCAGCGACGGCGAGATGTCGCGCAGCGAGCCGCCGGCGCGAATCTTGGCCGGGCGGCCGATGTACAGGAAGGGCACCTGGTTGGTGGTGTGCTGGGTGTGCGGCTGATGGTGCTCGCTGTCGTACATCTGCTCGCAGTTGCCGTGGTCGGCGGTGATCAGCACCTCGCCGCCAGCGGCCAGCATGGCTTCCACGCAGCGCTCGATGCAGCCGTCGAGCGCTTCCACGGCCTTGACCGCGGCGTCGAACACGCCGCTGTGGCCCACCATGTCGCCGTTGGCGTAGTTGCAGAAGATGGCCTGGTACTGGCCGGACTGGATGGCGGCGACGATCTTGTCGGTCACTTCGCCGGCGCTCATTTCCGGTTGCAGGTCATAGGTGGCCACCTTGGGCGAGGGCACCAGGATGCGGTCTTCGCCCGGATACACCTGCTCTTCGCCGCCGTTGAAGAAGTAGGTGACGTGCGGGTATTTCTCGGTCTCGGCGATGCGCAGCTGCTTCATGCCCTGGGACGACAGGTACTCGCCCATGCCGTTGCTGATTTTTTGCGGCGCGTAGGCCACCGGCAGCGCCGAGTAGGCTTCGCCGTAGCTGGTCAGGGTGGCGTAGCAGCCGAACTTGGGCTGGCGGGCGGGGAAGCCGTCGAAGGCCGGGTCGGTCAGCGCGGTGGTCAGCTGGCGGGCGCGGTCGGCGCGGAAATTCATGAAGATCACCACGTCGCCGTCCTGCATCTTCACCGGGGCGCCGATGCCGGTGGCCTTGACGAACTCGTCGTTCTCGTCGCGGGCGTAGGCGGCTTGCAGCGCTTCCAGGCCGGTTTCGGCGTGGAACAGGCCCTCGCCTTCCACCAGCAGGCGGTAGGCCGGCTCGACGCGCTCCCAGCGCTTGTCGCGGTCCATGGCCCAGTAGCGGCCGGTGACGGAGACCAGGCGCGCGTTGGGGCAGCCGGCCAGCACCGCGTCCAGGCGCTTGAGGTAGGTTTCGGCGCTGCGCGGCGGGGTGTCGCGGCCGTCGAGGAAGGCGTGGACGTAGATCTTGGGCACGCCGGCGGCCTGGGCGGCGCGGATCAGCGCGTGGATGTGGTTCTCATGGCTGTGCACACCCCCATCGGATAACAAGCCGAACACATGCAGGGCCGAGCCTTGAGCTTTGCTCATGGCTTGTTGCAGCGTGTCATTGGATGCGAAGCGGCCGTCCTCGATGTCGCAGTCGATGCGGCTGATGTCCTGCTGCACGATGCGGCCAGCGCCGATGTTCAGGTGGCCGACCTCGGAGTTGCCGAACTGGCCGGAAGGCAGTCCCACAAAGTTTTCCGAGGCATTGATGGTGCCATACGCGTACTGCTGGCGCAGGCGGTTCCAGTGGGGCATGTTGGCGTGCAGGATGGCGTTGTCATCGCCTTCCGTGCGGTGGCCGAAGCCGTCGAGGATTAATAGCAACACCGGGGTGGTCGATTTCATGGCATTCGCATTCAGAATATTAGAAAACCTTGATAGTATCGGATTTTGCCGATACTATTGTCACGCAGTCAAATCAATAAAATTGAAGCTACATTAGGAGAAAAGCTTTGCTGTTCAACGACGACCAGATCGAGCAGACCTCGCGGGCGATGAAGGCCATGTCGCATCCGCTGCGTCTGAAGATCATATCGGTGCTGGAAGACCGGGAAGTGAGCGTGCAAGACATTGTCGAGCAGGTTGGCACGTCCCAGAGCAATATCTCCCAGCACCTCGCCATTATGCGGGACAAGGGCGTTTTGCGCACGCGCAAGGATGCCAACCGTGTGTACTATCGCGTGGGAGACATCCGCACGCTGGATGTGCTGAAGATGATGCGCGAGGTATTCTGCGGCTTCGGCGAGTGATCGCCGGCCGGCGGAGGTAAAAAAAGCCGCTTCCCTGGAAGCGGCTTTTTCGCATGCGGCAGCGGCTCAGCGCCGGTCGGGCTTCTTGCGCACGTAGAGCGTCTTGTGCACGGTGGCCACCAGCTCGTCGTCGGCGTCGCGGATTTCCACCGTCATTTCCGGCAGGTGCTTGCCGCCGTCGGCGGTTTGCGCGCGGATGTCCGCCAGCTGCGCGTCGGACAGATGGAATAGGGCGCGGACCACGCCGCGGCCGGGCTTGAGGTAGTCGATGCGACCGGCCTTGTCCCACACGTAGTAGTCGTTGCCGAGCTGGCGCAGCAGCATCAGCATGTAGAACGGGTCGGTCATCGCGTACAGGCTGCCGCCGAAATGGGTGCCGACGTAGTTGCGGTTGCCCAGGCCCAGCCTGAGCCTGACTTCGGCCTGGCGGAAATCAGGCGACAGCTTATGCACGCGGATGCCGGCGCCAAGGAAGGGCGGCCACAGATTGAACAGCAGTTTGATCAGCCAGATGGGCAGGTTCATGATTCATTCAAACGATTGTTTGGATGCGTCATCGTCGGCAAAGCTTTGATCCATGTCAATGCCGGCATGCATGGCGCGCGTGGTTCATGCGCTGAAATTTATCCACAACAATCGCGGAATAACTTTGTGGATAAGTTGTGGAAGGTGCCGGTGGACAGGGCTTTTCGCTGGGTTTGCCCAAAAAAGCGGCAATACTGGGGAATTTTTCCGGTCGCAAGGTTGCCTCACATCGGTTGAGGTAATAAAGTCTATCGTTTGTATCAATTACGGAGATTGCTTCGTGTGGGCTATCGTTGAGGCGGCCGGCTGGCCGATCTGGACCATTATCGCGGCGTCGGTGGTGTCGCTGGCCATCATCCTGGAGCGCCTGTTCACGCTGCGGCGCGGCGCGGTAGTGCCGGCAGGCTTGCTGGCGCAGACGCTGCAGGAATACCGCCGCGTGGGCGACCGCGATGATCTGTTGCAGAAGCTGCAGCGCCATTCTCCGCTGGGGCGCTTGTTCGCGGCCGGCTTGCGCAATGTGCACGGCAGCCGCGAGGTGATGAAGGAGTCCATTGAAGACGAAGGCCGCCAGGTGGCCTACCAGCTGGAACGCCTGCTGACTTCGCTGGGCACCATCGCCGCGATGGCGCCGCTGTTGGGCCTGCTGGGCACCGTGATCGGCATGATTGAAATTTTCGGCTCGCAGAACGGCAACGGCGCCAATCCGCAGCAACTGGCCCACGGCATCTCCGTCGCGCTGTACAACACCGCCTTTGGCCTGATCGTGGCCATTCCCAGCATGATGTTCTATCGCTATTTCCGCTCCAAGGTGGATGGCCTGTTGGTGGAAATGGAGGCGCAAGCCATCAAGCTGGTGGAAGTGGTGCACGGCGAGCGCAAGAACGGGGGCTGAGCATGAATTTCCGTCGCGGACGCGGCCGGGACGAGCCGGAGATCAATTTCATTCCCTTGATCGACGTGCTGCTGGTGATCCTGATCTTCCTGATGGTCACCACCACCTATTCCCACTTTTCCGAACTCAAGATCAATCTTCCCAGCGCCCAGGGCGAGCAGCAGAAGAACAAAACCACGGAGATCAATGTCGCGGTGGCGGCCGATGGCGCGATGGCGGTGAACGACGCCAAACTGGCCAGCGGCGACAAGGCCGGCTTGCTGGCCAGGCTCAAGGCCGACGCCGCGGGCAAGAGCGACGTGGTGGTGGTGGTCAATGCCGACGCCAAATCCACCCACCAGTCGGTGATCACCGTGATGGAAGCCGCGCGCGAGGCAGGGTTGTCGCAGCTGACCTTTGCCACGCAGAACCTGCAGTAAGCCCGGAGCGGCATGAATCTGATCGAACAACACTGGTACCAGCCGCGAGGCTGGCTGACAGCCCTTCTGGCGCCGCTGGAAGGGCTTTTTGCGCTGCTGGCCGCTGTCCGCCGGCAGGCGTTCCGCCGCGGCTGGAAAACCAGCGAGAGGCTGCCGGTTCCGGTGGCGGTGATCGGCAACATCAATGTCGGCGGCGTCGGCAAGACGCCGCTGACGCTGGCGCTGCTGGATGGTTTCGCCGCGCGCGGGGTCAAGGTAGGCGTTATCAGCCGCGGCTACGGCGGCCAAGCGGCGGTGCCGACTGAGGTGAAACCGGACAGCGACCCGGCCCAGGTGGGCGACGAGCCTTTGCTGCTGGCCGCTTCCGGCGCGCCGGTGGTGGTGGGGCGCGACCGCGTCGCCGCCGGACGCCATCTGCTGGCCCAGCACCCTGATGTCCGGCTGATACTCAGCGACGACGGCCTGCAGCACTACCGGCTGGCGCGCGATCTGGAGATCGCGGTGCTGGACGGCCGGCGCGGCCTGGGCAATGGCAGGCTGCTGCCCAATGGCCCGCTGCGCGAGCCGGCGTCGCGCTTGCGCAGCGTGGACGCGGTCGTCGTGAATGGCGAGGGGGGCGATCTGCCCTTGCCGGCCGGCTTGCCGCGCTTCGCCATGGCCTTGCGCCCCGGCCGCTGCCATGCGCTGGACGATGCCTCGGTGACGCGCGGCGCGGCCGACTTCGCCGGCTTGCGCGTGGCGGCGCTGGCCGGCATCGGCCATCCGCAGCGCTTTTTCGACACGCTGGCCTGCATGGGCGTGGCGGTGGATCGCCGGCTGTCTTTCCCCGATCACCACCCTTTTTCGGCGGAGGACATTCCCGCCGACGCCGACGCGGTCATCGTCACCAGCAAGGACGCGGTCAAGCTCGCGCGCGCGCTTCATGATGCGGCGCAGCGTGCTAGACTATGGGTTTTGCCGGTTCAGGCCACGCTGGCGCCTGATCTGTGCGACTGGATACTAGCCCGCTTGAAGATGGAACATGGACGCTAAATTTCTGGAAATTCTGGTATGCCCGCTGTGCAAGGGCCCGCTGCTGTTCGACAAGAGCAAGGACGAGCTGATCTGCAAGGGCGACCGCCTGGCCTTCCCGATCAAGGACGGCATCCCGATGATGCTGGAGAGCGAGGCGCGCGAGCTGCCGCCGGAAGAAGAAGTCAAATGAGCGGTTTCGTGGTGGTGATCCCGGCGCGGCTGGCGTCCAGCCGCTTGCCGGGCAAGCCGCTGGCCGACATCGCCGGCAAGCCCATGGTGGCGCGGGTGGCGGAACAGGCGGCCAAGAGCCGCGCCGCCCGCGTCATCGTCGCCACCGACCACGCCGACATTCTGGCTGCCTGCGCCGAGCACGGTGTGGAAGCGCTGCTGACCCGCGCCGACCACGCCAGCGGCACCGACCGCCTGGCGGAAGTGGCGGAGCAGCTGGGTTTGGCCGACGACGCCATCGTGATCAATGTGCAGGGCGATGAGCCGCTGATCGAGCCCGCGCTGATCAACCAGTTGGCCGAGCTGCTGGCGGGCGCGGATGCCCCGGTGGCGACGCTGGCTCACGCGCTGCACGACGCCGCCGACCATTTCAATCCCAATGTGGTGAAAGTGGCTTTGGACAAGCATGGCCGCGCGCTGTATTTCAGCCGCGCGCCGATCCCATACGCGCGCGACGCCTACGCGGCCGATCGTTCCGCGCTGCCGGCGGGCCTGCCGGTCTACCGCCACATCGGCATGTACGGCTACCGCGCCGGATTTCTCAAGACGTATGCCGGCCTTGAGCCGGCGCCGCTGGAGCAATACGAGGCGCTGGAACAATTGCGCGTACTCTGGCATGGTTACAGCATGATTGTGGCGTTGGCGAGCGAGGCGCCCGCCGCGGGGGTGGACACGCCGGAAGACCTGGAACGGGTGCGTCGGCTGTTTGCGCGATGAACAAATACAATTAAATCGAAACAGACTGGAGTCAAACACATGCGATTGATCCTGTTGGGCGCGCCGGGCGCCGGCAAAGGCACTCAAGCCAACTACATCCGCGAAAAATTCGGCATTCCGCAAATCTCCACCGGCGACATGCTGCGCGCCGCGGTGAAGGCCGGCACGCCGCTGGGCCTGGAAGCCAAGGCCATCATGGATGCGGGCGGACTGGTGCGCGACGACATCATCATCGGCCTGGTCAAAGAACGCATCGCCCAAGCGGACTGCGCCAACGGCTTCTTGTTCGATGGCTTTCCGCGCACCATTCCGCAAGCCGAGGCGATGATCGCCGCCGGCGTGGACATTGACTACGTGGTGGAAATCGACGTGCCGGACGAGGCCATCGTCGACCGCATGGCGGGCCGCCGCGTGCACGTGGCTTCAGGCCGCACCTACCACGTCAAGTACAACCCGCCCAAGGTGGAAGGCAAGGACGACGAGACCGGCGAAGCGCTGATCCAGCGCGACGACGACAAGGCGGAAACCGTCATGAAGCGCCTGGCCGTCTACCACGAGCAAACCGAGGTGCTGGTGGGCTTCTACGGCAAGCTGGCCGCCGGCGGCAGCGATAAGGCGCCGAAGTATGTGAAGATAGACGGCACCCGCGCGGTGGAAACCGTGCGCGACGACGTGCTGAAGGCGCTGGGCGCCTGATTCGAATCGCAATCGGCAAGCGAGCGGGCCATCGGCCCGCTTTTTGTTTGCGCCAAGCGCTGGTTTTGATGCGAACAAAGTCGGACAATGGAACCATGAGGAGCCGCAGGGGTTCCAAATTGTTTTGTGTCAGCGCGCCGGCTGGATGCCGGCCAAGGAAAATAAAATCATGTATCGCGGGGAACGTTTCAACGGCTATTCCCATCTGGCCGGCACGCTGCTGGCGATAGTCGGATTGGTTGTGTTAGTGGTCGAGGCGGCGATGCAGCGCGACCCCTGGAAAATCGTCAGCTTCAGCCTGTATGGCGGCACGCTGGTCACGCTTTATCTGGTGTCCACGCTGTATCACAGCTTCAAGGGACGGGCCAAGGCGATTCTGCAGAAGTGCGACCATTCGGCCATCTATCTGCTGATCGCCGGCAGTTACACGCCGTTTGCCTTGGTGACGCTGCGCGGCGCCTGGGGCTGGACGCTGTTCGGCCTCAGCTGGGGCTTGGCGCTGTTCGGCATCGTCCAGGAGCTGACACTGGGCCGGCGCACGCGCATCCTGTCCATGATCCTGTATGTGGCGATGGGCTGGCTGGTGCTGATCGCCATCAAGCCCTTGATCGAGGCGCTGGCGCCGGGCGGCCTGTTCTGGCTGGCCTTGGGCGGCATGCTGTACAGCGTGGGGATCTACTGGTTTCTCAATGACGAGAAAATCCGCCACGGCCACGGCATCTGGCATTTGTTCGTACTGGGCGGCAGCATCTGCCAATATCTTTGCGTATTGAACTACGTGGCCTGAGCGGCCGCGCGGCAAAGCAAACGGCAGCCTCTAAAGGCTGCCGTTTGCTTTGTCTAGTGCGGGTTATTCGCCGAACTTGACCGGCAATCTCTCCTCGTCGACCAGGCGGCTCAGCGCCTCGATCACCAGCGGGTCGAACTGCGTGCCCGAACGACCCTTGATGTACTGCATGGTGTCCTCCATGCTCCAAGGTTCTTTGTATGGACGCTTGTTCAGCAGGGCGTCGAATACGTCCACCACGGCCACGATGCGGGCCGACAGCGGGATATCCTGGCCCTGGAGCTGGTGCGGGTAGCCGTTGCCGTCAAAATGCTCATGATGGCCGCCGGCGATCTCCGAACCCAGCGATAGATAACTGGTGCCTTCCACCATCTGCGCCGACTTGGCCAGGATCTGCGCGCCTATCGCGGCGTGTTGTTCCATGATGGCGCGTTCTTCTGGATCGAGCTTTCCCGGTTTGAGCAGAATATGGTCCGGCGTGGCCACCTTGCCTATATCGTGCAGGATGCTGGCCATGCCCACCATGTCCAGAAACTCGCGGCTCATCTGTTCCGGATAATGGTTGCTCATCAGCATTTCCTGGGCGATGGCGTCGGTCAGCTTCTGCACCCGCAGCACGTGGTTGCCGGTGTCGGTGTCGCGGAATTCCGCCAGGTCGGCCAGCGCCACTACCGTCGCCTCCTGCGCGCTGCGCAGCTGGTGATAGAGATAGAGGTTGTCGTAGGCGGCGGAGATGCGTTGGCAGAACACGTCCAGCAGATCGCACTCCACCGCGTCCAGCGGCCATTGCGGCATGAAGTGAACGGCAAACTCGCGCCGGTTGCGCGAGGCGATGTAGAGCACATCGTAAGGATGCTGGTAGATGCTGCGCTTTTCCTTGAACACCTGCATGATCACCGATTCCAGCTTGGGTTCGCTGGACAGGTCGCCCTTTTCCGCCAGGTATTCGTAATTGCCGGACACGGCCAGGATTTCCAGCTCCGGCCGGCCGCTATGCGTTTCATTGCGCACGCACAGAATGCCGTCGGTGCCGATGTCGAGCAGGGCGCTGATCTGGCGCAGCACGCCAGAGGCGAACTCGCGCAGCGAGTGCAGCTGATATAGATCGGACGCGCTTTCCAGGATCTTGGCCAGGCCCTGGCGGTTCTTTTCCAGCGACACCATGTTTTCGTAGGCGCGCAAGGAGGCGATGGTGGTGGTGAACAGCTTCTGCGTGGTCAGCTCGGTCTTGGTTTTGTAGTCGTTGATGTCGTAATTGAGAATGACTTCCTGCTCCGGCGCCTGTCCCGGCTGGCCGGTGCGCAGCACGATGCGCACCACGCCGTTATTCAGCTCTTCGCGGATGCGATGCACCAGCTTCAGGCCTGCGTCTTCGCTTTCCATCACCACGTCCAGCATGATCAGCGCGATGTCGTTGTGCTGATGCAGCATCTGAAACGCTTCGGCTCCGCTATAGGCGCTCAACAGCTCCAGCGGGCGTTCCTTGTAGCTGATGCCGCGCAAGGCAATGCGGGTGGCCGTGTGGACATCCTTTTCGTCGTCGACGATCAACACTTTCCAAGGCTTGCGCAACTCCGACGGGTAGACGCCGTCGTCCGCGCTATCATCCAGCAGCCAATTTTCCTCGTCTGGGGGGAGTTTATCGACGCTCATATCACGTTCTCCTTATGCTGGACGGTTGGCGCGATGCAGGGCATGTCCAGCTTGAAGCGGGTGCCTTGCCCCGGTTCGCTGTGAACTTCGATATTGCCGCCCAGGCGTTGCCGTACGATGTTGTAAACGATATTGAGGCCCAGGCCGCTGCCGCCACTGCCGCGTCGGGTGGTGAAGAAGGGGTCGAAAATTCGGCTTAGGTTTTCCGCGGCGATGCCCTTGCCATGATCGCCTACGCTCAGCGAGACATGCTGGTCGTCTAGCCGGTGCGCCTCGATCATGATGGAGCCGGCGATCTCGCCGCTTTCATAGCCGTGGATCAGCGCGTTGACCACCAAATTGGTCAGTACCTGGGCCAGCGCGCCTGGGTAACTGTCCAGCAGGATGTCCTCCTCGCATTGAATGTCGATGGTGACCTTGGTGTGCTTGAAGCGCGGCTTCAGGCTGGTGATGACCTCGTTCAGGTAGTCGTGCAGGTGGAAGCTGCGGCGCGCTTCGCTGGTCTGGTCGACGGCGACTTGCTTGAAGCTGTGGATCAGGTTGGCCGCGCGCTCGGAGTTGGACAGGATCAGCTCGCAGCATTCCTGAGCGGTTTCCAGATAGCTCTGGAAGTCGCTCTTCTTGACGTTGCCGCTTTCCAGCTTGCCGGTGATGTGCGAGGTGGCGGTGCCCAGATGGGAGGCGGCGGTCAGCGTGATGCCGACAGGCGTGTTGATCTCGTGGGCGACGCCGGCCACCAGGCTGCCCAGCGAGGCCATCTTTTCCGCCTCCACCAGCGTTTCCTGGGTGGCGATCAGCTGGCTGTAGGCCTGTTGCGCCTTTTCCTTCTCTTCGCGGGCGATGGCTTCGGCAGCGGTCCGTTTCACCAGGTCGGCCGCCGTGCGCGCCACGATGCGGTTGAAGCCGTTGACGATGCCGCCGATTTCGTCGTCCGCCAGGTGGGTGATCTGGGCGCCGCTGGCGTCCGGCGCGCGGATGGC
The DNA here is from genome assembly GCF_008275125.1 of Chromobacterium paludis. Lineage (NCBI taxonomy): Bacteria > Pseudomonadati > Pseudomonadota > Betaproteobacteria > Neisseriales > Chromobacteriaceae > Chromobacterium > Chromobacterium paludis. The sequence continues at coordinate 2,396,564 of NZ_CP043473.1, read as the reverse complement.
AGTGTTCAAGGCCTGCTGCAATTTCGCCAGCGGCTGAAAGATGAAGCGCTGCAGATTGAACGACATGATGAAGAAAATCATCACGTCCAACAGAATGATCTGGGCGACGATGGTCAACAGGTGCTGGTTTTCGCGCGCGCGCAAGGCGTCGTGGGAGAGATAGACGGTGGCGGTGCCCAGATGCTCCTTGCCCTGATAGATGATGGGGATGTTGAGTATGTCGTCAGCCTTGGGATGCTCATTGGGCAGCATGTCGCGCAGATTGCCGTTGCTGTCGCGCGTGCGGCCCAGGTTCAGGCCGCTTTCTCCCTTCACGTTGATGGCGATGACGGATGGCCAGCTCAGTTCGCTGTCCAGCGACAGGCGCACGTTTTCATCGTCCAGCTGCCAGATGCCGTGCGGCAGCGACAGCGACAGCCGTGAGCGCACGGCGGCGCGCTGGGTTTGGAAGTCGCTTTGGTCTGTCCCGTAGTCGTGTAGGTAGAAATACAGGCCGGTACTGCCCAGAATGGCAGTGATCCAGGCCATCAGCCATAGCATTAACCTTGTCTTGATGCTTTTCATGGTGCCTGCTTAGTCATGCCCTCACAGTCAATCGTAGGCAGATCGGGCGTGAATTGCCATCTGCTCTCCTCATTCCCCGCGGGTTTTGCCGCGCGCGCCAGTCAATGCGGCTCATTTGCCAGACCATGGGTCAGGCTGCGGCGGAGGCGGATTTTTTGCGCGGCCAGCCCGCCCAGGATCAATGCCAGTCCCAACAGGGTGGACGGCAGGATGGCTTCGCCGACGATGAGATGGATCAGCAGCAGCGACAGCAGCGGCGACAGGAAAATCAGGTTGGCGATGCTGGCAGTGCTGCGCGTCAGCTTCATGGCCGACAGCCACAGCGCGAAGGTGAAGCCCATCTCCAGCGCGCCGACATAAGCCGCGCCGGCCAGTCCTTGCCAGGCCGGCAGGTTCAACTGGCCGTGCCAGGCGCACCAGGCCAGGCTAAGGGGGAGGCTGCAGGCGAAGTTCAGCGTCAGCCCCAGCACAGGCTCGCGCGTGTCGCGGGTGTTGAATATCCAGTAGCCGGCCCACAGCAGGGTGGAGGCCAACGCCAACATCACGCCGAACTGATTGGAAAAGTGCAGCGCCAGCAATTGGCCGCGCGTGCCGATGACCAGCACGCCTATGTAGCAGATCAGCGCCGCCGCCGCGTCCTGCGGGCGCAGCTTCTGTTTCAGCAGCGGCACGGCCAGCAAGGTCATGGTCAGCGCCCAGGTGTAGTTGATGGCCTGGGCCTCCTGCGCCGGTAGCAGCGAGTAAGCCTGGAACAGCACCAGGTAGTAGGCGAAAGGATTGACGGCGCCGAACAGCAAAGAAGCCTTCCAGTGCCGGCGGAAGGCGGCAGCCAGCTCGGGCAGGCGGCGCTGCCAGGCCAGGATGGACAGCAGCGACAGCAGGGAGGCGGCGCTGGCGTACAGCAAGAGCTGCATCGGGCTGAGGTATTGCAGGCTGAGCTTGAAGGCGCTGGCGACGGTGGACCAGGCCAGCACGGCGCCCAGGCCTAAGGCATAGGCTTTTCTCTGATCAGGCTGGAGCGTCAAAACGGCTCTCCGGGTATGGGGCTGGTCTGAACCATGTTAACCACAAATCCCTGCCTACGGCAAAGGCGGCGTTCAGTTGGCGGCGAGTCGACTGTTTAGGATGCTACGGATGCGCGGCACTGTGGCGGACGCGGCGAGGCCGATGGGGCCGCCGCTTTCGCGCCGGTAGTCGTCGCCGGCCTGGCCATGTAGATGGGCGGCCAGCGCCGCCGCATCGAAGGCGGACAAGCCCTGCGCCAGCAGCGCGGCGATCAGGCCGGTCAGCACATCGCCCTGGCCGGCGGCGGCCAATTCCGGGCCGCCGACGGTGTTGAGCCGGTATTCTCCGTCCGGCTGGGCGATCAGGCTGCCCGCTCCCTTGAGCAAGGCCACGCAGTTGAAGCGTTGGGCCAGTGCGCGCGCATGGCGGACGCGGTCGGCCTGGATGGCAGCGGTGTCCACCCCCAGCAGCCGCGCGGCCTCCGCCGGATGCGGCGTCAGCACGGAGGGATGCGGGCGCTCGGCCAGGCGCGTGGCCAGGCGATGGCTGGCGGCGATCAGATTCAGCGCATCGGCATCCAGCACCAGCGGGCAGGGTTGGGCCAGGGCCTGTTCCAGCAGCCTTTCGGCCAGTTCCTGCTGGCCGAGGCCTGGGCCGATGGCGAGGACGTCGGCGCGGGGCAGTTCGGCCATTTCGTCCGCGGGACGAATCATCAGCTCCGGCGCCGCGGAGTCCACCGGCAGCCTGTCGTCCAGCGTGCACAGGTAAACCTTGCCCGCGCCGCCGCCAAGGGCGCTGCGGCCCGCCAGCAAGGCCGCGCCCAGCATGCCGGGCGTGCCGCCTATGACGCATACCGCGCCGTAGCTGCCCTTGTGGCTGTCGCGCGGCCGGGCCAGCGCGGAGGCGTCCGGCGCGTTCAGCGCGCCCTCGCGCGGCGGGTACAGTTCGGCGGGACAATCCAGGCGATCGAGCACAATCGTGCCGGCCAGGTCGGCGCCGGGGCCGCAGAACAGGCCGGGCTTGTGGCAGAGGAAGGTCAGCGTGGCGTCGGCCTGGATGGCCGCGCCCAGCGGCTGGCCGGTATAGGCGTCGAGGCCGCTGGGGCAGTCCAGCGCCAGCTTGGGGCAGGGCAGAGCGTTCAGCTCGGCGATACGCGCTTGCCAGCCCGCGTCCAGCGGGCGCGACAGGCCGATGCCGAACAAGCCGTCCAGCAGCAGGGCCGGCGCGCTGTAGCCCTCGGGCAGCGCGCTCCAGAGGCTTAGGCCGGCCAACTCCACGGCCTGGCGGGCTGCCTGACAGGCGGGGCTGGCCGGCGCGACCGGTTGCAGAATGTCCAGCGCATGGCCCTGGCGGTGCAGGTCCAGCGCGGCGTATAGCGCGTCGCCGCCGTTGTTGCCGGGGCCGGCGCAGATCAGCAGCCGGCAGCCCGGCGCGACGCGCTGCGCCACCCAGCCTGCGGCCGCGCGCGCGGCGCGCCGCATCAGGTCCAGCCCGGCTGCGTCCGCCGCCTGTTCCAGCTGACGCAGCGCCGCCAGGCTCAGTATCGGGCCGCCGTCCATCTTTATTCTCCCCAGCGCGGCGTCAGCGTCTGCTCGACGCCCAGTTGATCCAGCATGCGGGACACAATGAAGTCCACCATGTCGTCCACGCTCTTGGGGTGAGTATAGAAGCCGGGGGCGGGCGGCAGGATCACCACGCCCAGGCGCGCCAGTTCCAGCATGTTTTCCAGATGGATGGCCGATAGCGGAGTTTCTCGCGGCACCAGCACCAGCTTGCGCCCCTCCTTGATGCAGACGTCGGCGGCGCGTTCGATCAAGTTGTCGCTCATGCCGTGGCGGATGGCCGCCAGCGTGCCCATGGAGCAGGGGCACACCACCATGGCGTCCGGCGGGTTGGAGCCGGAGGCGGCCGGCGCGAACCATTCCTCTCGGCCGTAGACTTCCAGCAGCTCCGGCGCGGCCGGGTAGCGCTGCAATAGCCAGGCCTTCATGTCGGCGGGACGGGAAGGCAGGGTCAAGTCCATTTCCTGCTTGGCCACGATCTGGGCCGCCTGGGAATACAGCACCCAGACGCGGATTTGGGCGGCCAGCAGGGCTTCGATCAGCCGCAGGCCGTAAGGCAGGCCGGAGGCGCCGGTCAGCGCGACGGTAATGGTTTGACGGCGGGACATCGGGTGTTCTCCAGGAGCGGACGGCTGGCGCCGCCCGCCAGCCTGTTCAATGGTCGGGATACAGCTGGCGATGGCGCACCAGTATCTGTTTGTCGGCGAAGGCGCGCGCCAGGCTCTCGATGATGAACACCGAGCGGTGCTGGCCGCCGGTGCAGCCGACGGCAACCGTCAGATAGCTGCGGTTTTCCTTGGCATAGCAAGGCAGCCACTTGGCGATCAGCGACTGGATGTCGGCGATCATATCGGCCACCTCGGCGTGCTGGGCGAAAAAGTCCACGATGGGCTGGTCGCGGCCGGTCAGCGGGCGCAGCAGCGGATCGTAGTAGGGATTAGGCAGGCAGCGCGCGTCGAAGACGAAGTCCGCGTCCTGCGGCACGCCATGCTTGAAGCCGAAGGATTGGAAGATCAGGGTCAAGCGGTTGCTGTCGGCATCCACCAGTTCGCGCACCCAGCTGCGCAGGCCATTGGCCGACAGCTCGCTGGTGTCGATGCGGGTGCCCAGTTCCGGCACGATGCTGAGCATCTCCTGTTCCACCTGGATGGCTTCCTCCACCGTGATGCCGGCGCCGGACAGCGGGTGGCGGCGGCGGGTCTCGGAGAAGCGTTTGACCAAGGTTTCCGCTTTGGCTTCCAGGTACAGCAGGCGCACATCCATGCCCTTGGCGCGCAGCTGCTCCACCACTTGCGGCAGGGCGCCCAGCGAAGGGCCGGAGCGGGTATCCACGCTGATGGCGATGTCGTGATAGCCAAATTCCTCGTACAGCGCCATTGCCTCCGGCAGCATGGTGGCGGGCAGATTGTCCACGCAGTAGAAGCCGGAGTCCTCCAGCGCGCGCAAGGCCACGGATTTGCCGGAGCCGGACAGGCCGCTAATCAATATCAGGCGCATTTTCCTGGTCTCGCAAGAAATTGGTGTGTCGTTCGATGAACTCGCGGGTGCTGTCTATGCCGCGCAGCTGCAGGATGTAGTTGCGCACGGCGGCCTCCACCAGCACGGCCAGGTTGCGGCCGGCGGCCACCGGCAGCACGACTTTGCGCACGGTGACGCCTATGATCTCCTGCGTTTCCGATTGGATGTTGAGCCGGTCCAGCGCCTGCATGGCCTGATCGTTGGCTTTGACCAAGTGGATGATCAGCTTCAGCACCTTCTTGGGGCGGACGGCGGTTTCGCCGAATATGGTGCGGATGTTCAGGATGCCCAGACCGCGCACTTCCAGGAAGTCGCGCAGCAGCGGCGGGCAGCGGCCTTCCAGCGTGTCCGGGCCAATGCGGTACAGCTCCACCGCGTCGTCCGCCACCATGCCGTGGCCGCGCGAGATCAATTCCAGCGCCAGTTCGCTCTTGCCCATGGCCGAGTCGCCCATGATCAGCACGCCAATCTCGAACACGTCGAGAAACAGGCCGTGCAGCACCGTGGACACCGCCAGCGCGCGGGCCAGGTAGATCCGCAGCACGTCCATCAGGTACGGGCTTTCCAGCGTGCTGGTCATCAAGGGCACGTTATGGCTGTGGCAATAGTCGCGCAGCAGCCGCGGCACCGGCTGGTTATTCGCCACCATCACCACGGACATGCTCTTATGGAACAGCTGGTCCAGCGCGGTCTTGGCCGCGGATTGTTCCAGCTTGTTCAGGTAGTCCACCTCTGCCAGGCCCAGCACCTGGACGCGGTTGGGGTGGATGAAGTTCAGGTGGCCCACCAGCGCCAGAGTGGGGCGCTGGCCGTCATTGCCGATGACGTTGCCGATGACGTTGTCTGAGCCGCCGGTGCCGGCGACCCAGGTCAGGTTCAGCTTCTGCTGGTTGTCCTGATACAGGCGGCGCACGGTGATGCTAGGCATTGGGCATCCAATCGCAGAGCTGCTGGTAGAGTTCTTCCCGGCCGGAGGCGTTGAGCATTTTCTCGCGCATCTGGCGGCTGGAGAACAGTTGGGCCAGCTCAGACAGCACTTGCAGGTGCAGGTCGGTGGCGTGTTCCGGCACCAGCAGCACGAACAGACACTGCACCGGCTTGCCGTCCGGCGCCTCGAACGGAATCGGCGCCTTCAGCCGGATGAACACGCCGGTGGCTTCCTTCAGGCCGCGCGCGCGGCCGTGCGGAATGGCCACGCCCTGGCCCAGGCCGGTGGAGCCCAGTTTTTCGCGGCTGAACAGGCTGTCGAAGATTTCGCTGCGGGCGATGCCGCGCGTGTTTTCCACCAGAAGCCCGACTTGCTCGAACACGCGCTTCTTGCTGGAGACGTCCAGATCCAGCAGAACATGGTCCGGAGTCAGTATCTTGCCGATGAGATTCATATTGGATTATGCATGCGGCGCTGGAATAAACCCGGGATTCTACGTTGCCTTGATAGTACTGAAAACCGGGCGGCGCAAAGAAAAACGGGAACCCCTGGGTTCCCGTTGTTTTCAAGCTCGCGTCACAGCGAGGCCTGAGACGCTTCGCCGGAGCTCTGGGCCCGGTGTTCGGTCAGCTTTTCCTTGTGCTTGAGCACCTGGCGGTCCAGCTTGTCCATCAGCAGGTCGATGGCGGCGTAGAGATCGGCCTCGGAGGCTTCGATGTGGATGTCCTTGCCGGACAGATGCACATTGACCTCGGCCTTTTGAACCAGTTTGTCCACGGACAGCGTAACGGAGACGTCGATCACATTGTCGACGTGGCGGGTAATGCGCTCCAGTTTGTTCTCGATGTATTCGCGCAGCGATGGCGTGACTTCCAGGTGCAGGCCAGTTACTTTGAGGTTCATACCCTAGCTCCTTCTGGTGTTGACCGCCCGGGCGGGTTGTCGGGCGGCATTGTATTCTTGTGCTGACTCCTCACAGAGCCTTGCGCAGATTCACCGCCGGAATCTGCATGGCTTCACGATACTTGGCTACGGTGCGTCTGGCAACCTGTATTCCCTGCTTGGCCAGCGCGTCGGCGATGGCGCTGTCGGACAGCGGCTTCGCCCGGTTTTCGCCTTCTATCATGCCGCGGATGTGAGCCTTGATGGCGGTGGCGGAGCACTCGTCACCGCTTTCAGTCTCCAACGAACTGCCGAAGAAATACTTGAGTTCGAACAAACCTCTCGAACAAAGCAGGTATTTTTGGCTGGTGGAGCGGGATACGGTGGATTCGTGCAGGCCCAGTTCCTCTGCGATATCGCGCAGGATCAGCGGGCGCATCGCCACTTCGCCTTGTTCAAAGAACAATTGTTGACGTTCAACAATAGCTTCCGCCACTTTCAGAATGGTGTCAAACCGCTGCTGGATGTTCTTCACCAGCCAGCGCGCCTCTTGCAGGCGGGCCGACATTTCGCCGCCCTGGCCCCGGCTGTCGGCCAGCATGCGTTCGTACAGCTGGTTGACGCGCAGCCGCGGCACGGCCGAGCGGTTCAACTCCGCCACCCAGCGGCCCTTGAGTTTGCGCACGCTGATGTCGGGGATCACGTAGTGGACATCGCCGTGATGGAAGCCGGTGGCCGGATGCGGGTTCAGCCGCGCGATCAGGGCCTGCGCCGCGCGCAGCTCGGCATCGGTGCAGCCCAGTAGCTTCTTCAGCTTGGCGTAGTCGCGGCCGCCCAGCAGCGCGAGGTGTTGTCGGACGATGGCCAGCGCCAGGGCATGGCCGGGCTCCGCGGCGGGGAGGCGCTGCAATTGCAGCTGCAGCGATTCCGCCAGCGTGCGCGCGCCCACGCCGGCCGGGTCGAACTGCTGCAGCAGCGCCAGGCCTACCGCCAGTTCGTCGCTGTCCAGCAGCAGTTCCAGCGGCAGATGGCTGGCCAGTTCGTCCAGGCTGGATTGCAGATAGCCGTCGTCGTCCAGCTCCTCGATCAATAGCCGCACGATGGCTTCGTCGCGGCGGGGCAGGGCGATTTCGCCCAGCTGGGCCAGCAGGTGCTCTCGTAGGCTGACCGGGCAGGGCACGTTGAGCATGGGGTCGTAGTCGTCGCCGCCGCCCTGGGCGCGGCTGCCGGCGCCCCAGTCCATCAGCTCGCCTACGCTGTCGTCGCGGCTGTCGGCCGGCTCGTCCGGCGTCGAACTATCCTGGCTTTCGGATGCGGACTCGCCGTCCCGCGGCTCGTCGCCGCGCTCCAATAGCGGATTGTCCAGCAGGAAGCGCTCCACCTCGGCCTGCAGGTCCAGCGTGGAAAGCTGCAGCAGCTTGATGGACTGTTGCAGCTGCGGCGTCAGCGTCAGCTGTTGCGAAACCTTGAGCTGTAGTGCCTGCTTCATCGCTTACAGGTGGAAGTGCTCGCCAAGGTAGACTTTGCGCACCTTGTCGTTGTTGACCAGTTCCTCGGGCACGCCGGAGGCCAGCACCGAGCCGTCGCTGATGATGTAGGCGCGGTCGCAGATGCGCAGGGTCTCGCGCACGTTGTGGTCGGTGATCAGCACGCCTATGCCGCGTTCCTTCAGGAAGGAGATAATTTTCTGGATGTCGATGACGGCGATCGGGTCCACGCCGGCAAACGGCTCGTCCAGCAGGATGAAGCGCGGGCGGGTGGCCAGCACGCGCGCGATCTCCACGCGGCGGCGCTCGCCGCCGGACAGCGCCAACGCGTTGCTGTCGCGCAGGTGGCCGATGTTCAGGTCGTCCAGCAACAGGTCCAGCTCCTGTTCCAGCTCCTTGCCTTTGAGGCCGGCGATCTCCAGGATGGCGGCGATGTTTTCTTCCACCGTCATGCGGCGGAAGATGGATGCCTCCTGCGGCAGGTAGCCCAGGCCCAGCTGGGCGCGCTGGTGGATGGGATAGTGGGTGAGGGATTGCTCATCCAGCCGGATGTCGCCGTCGTCGGCGCCGATCAGGCCGACGATCATGTAGAAGCTGGTGGTCTTGCCGGCGCCGTTGGGGCCGAGCAAGCCGACGACTTCGCCGCTTTCTATGCTCAGCGAGACGTCCTTGACCACCGTGCGCTTCTTGAAGCGCTTCTTCAGGTGGGAAACGGTGAGAACGCTGTGCTTCATGGCTTGGCTGCCCCGCCGGCCGGTTGCGAGGCGGCCTTTTTCTTGGGCTGGATGATGACCACGGCGCGGCCCTGGCCGCTGGCGGACGGGCCGCCGCCCACGACTTCGAAGGTTTCGTCCAGGGTGTTGTAGCGGATCACATTGCCGATGGACAGGTCGCCGTTGCGCTTGACGCGCGCATTGCCGGTCAGCACCACCAGATGCTTGGCGCTGTCGTAGTCCAGCACGCTGGTTTGGCCCTCTACCCAGCCGCCGTCGTTGTCCATTTTCTGGCGGAAGGTGACGATGCGGCCGGTAGCGTGCAGCGTCTGGTTGCCGTCCTTGTCCTGGCTCACGGTCAGCTTGTCGCCGGTGAGGCGCAGCGTGCCTTGCACCACCACGACATTGCCGCTGCAGGTGGAGACGTTCTTGTTCTTCAGCTCCGAAACGCAGCCGTTGTCGCTGGTGATTTCGATGTTCTTGTCGCGGTCGGCCTGTTCGGCTTGGGCCAGCGCGGCGGCGGCCAGCAGCAGGCCGGCCAGCAGGATGCGGGGTTTATTTGGCATAGATGATCTTGGTTCTGGAAAGCAGAGTCAGCAGCCCTTGCTGGTGCTGGTACAGGAAGCCGATGGAGTGCGCTTCGGAGTGGCCGCGGTAGATCGCCGTCGGGGCCTTGGAGCTGGCCACCTCCTTGCCGGTGTCCACCAGCATCGCGCTGCTCAGCATGCGGATTTCCGGCTGCTGCGAGTCTGCGGGTTTGATCAGGGTGACGTTCTTGTCGAAGTATGCCTGTTGCGTCTTGTTGTTGTAACGGCCGGTTTCGCCGATGACGTGGTATTGCAGCACGCCTTGCTGGTACTGGTACAGGTCCGGCTTTTCGAAATACGCTTCCGGCTTGCCGGGGTATTGCCACATGCGGCTGGCGATCAGGCGGTCCATCAGCTTGCCGTGTTCGTCGTAGCGGGTGGCCACCAGGTTTTCCGCTACGTATTCCGGTTTGTCCGGGTCCAGCTCGCGGTGGCGGGTGTCCCAGCGCGAAATCTGGTCCAGCCACAGCGTCAGCATGGCGGTGAGGCCGATCAGCAGCACCGGGAACAACCGGTGGGAGCGCAGCAGGCGCATCATGCCAGGTATTCCGCGATGATGGCGTCGAAGGTGCCCTGCGCCTGCATGATCAGCTCCACCAGTTCGCGCACCGCGCCGTGGCCGCCGGGGTTGCCGGTGACATAGTGGCAGTGCTGTCGCACTTGCGGCGGCGCCTCGGGCACCGCCACCGCCAGGCCGACGCGGGTCAGGATGGGCAGGTCGATCAGGTCGTCGCCGATGAAGGCGCATTCTTCGGCGGAGAAACCGGTTTTTTGCAGCAAGTCGGCCAGCGCCACTTTCTTGTCATGCACGCCGCCGTAGTAGTGGTCTATCTTCAGCGCGCGGGCGCGGTGCTCCACGCAGCGGTCGGCGCGGCCGGAGATGATGGCCAGCTGCACGCCGGTGCGGCTGAGCAGGCGCAGGCCCAGACCATCCTGCACGTAGAAGGATTTGCTCTCTTCGCCCTGGGCGTTGTAAAAGATGCGGCCGTCGGTCATCACGCCGTCCACATCCATGATCAGCAGTTTCACCTTGCGGGCCTGCTCGGAAATCATGCGCATATCTGTCCTTGCGGCCGCCGGCCTTGCGGCCGGGCGGCGGGAGTTAAAACACGCCGGCGCGCAGCAGGTCGTGCATGTGCAGCACGCCCGCCGGCTTGCCGTCGGCGTCGACGACGACCAGGCTGGTGATTTGGTGCTGCTTCATCAGGAAGCCTGCCTCCGCCGCCAGCTTGTCGGCTTGCATGGTGCGCGGAGAGCGGCTCATGGCCTCGTCTATGGTCAGGCGGTAGACGTCCGCGCCCTTTTCCAGGGTGCGGCGCAGGTCGCCGTCGGTATAGATGCCCAGCAGGTCGCCGCCGTCCGTGATGACGGTGACCATGCCCAGCCGCTTGCGCGACATTTCCAGCAGCGCGTCCTTCAGCAGGGTGCCGGGCGCGACGCGGGGCAGGGCGTCGCCGGCGTGCATCAGGTCGCGCACATGCACCAGCAGGCGGCGGCCCAGGCTGCCGCCGGGGTGGGACAAGGCGAAGTCGCTCTGGCTGAAGCCGCGCACTTCCATCAGCGTCACCGCCAGCGCGTCGCCCAGCGCGATCTGCGCCGTGGTGCTGGTGGTGGGCGCCAGGTTCAGCGGGCAGGCCTCGCGCTCCACGTGGGTGTGCAAGAGAATGTCCGCCTCGTGCGACAGCGTGGATTCGGCGCGGCCGGTCATGGCGATCAGCTTGCTGCCTTTCAGCTTCAGCGCTGGCAGCAGGGCCACCACCTCGCCGGATTCGCCGGAGTTGGACAGCGCGATCACCACATCGTCGGCGGTGATCATGCCCAGGTCGCCGTGGGCGGCTTCGGCCGGATGCACGAAGAAAGCGGGGGTGCCGGTGCTGGCCAGGGTGGCGGCGATCTTGCGCGCGACGTGGCCGGACTTGCCCATGCCGGTGACGATGACGCGGCCCCTGCAGGCGAGAATGGCCTCGACGGCGTCGAGGAAGTCGCCGTTCAGTCGCTCGGCCAGCGTGTGCAGCGCCGTGGCCTCGGCTTGCAGGACCTCGCGCGCCATTTCCAGGCGGCGGATGTCTTGTATTTTTTCCATAAGGCAAAAGTATATCAAAGGTTATAATCGAATGATGCGCGAGCTGGTGCAACTTTTGCTTGGTCGCGTGCATTCCTTTGTTGCCATTCCTTGCCGCCACCCCTGGAGACCCCGCCGACCATGCATTCCATGGCCCCCATCGTTCTCGTTCTGTTGGCCGCCGTGTTGGTGGTGACGCTGTGCCGCAGCCTGAGGGTGCCGGCGATGTTGGGTTATCTGGTGGTGGGCTTTCTGGCCGGCCCCGGCGTGATGCGCCTGATACCGCAAGGCGAGGAAACCGCATTTCTGGGCGAGATCGGCATCGTGTTCATGATGTTCACCATAGGCCTGGAGTTTTCCCTGCCCAAGCTGCGTGCGATGCGGCAGCTGGTGTTTGGCGTGGGCCTGGCCCAGGTGTTGGCCACCATGCTGCTGGTGGGGCTGGTCATAGGCTGGTTCAGCGGCAGTCCCCTGACCAGCCTGGCGATAGGCGGCGCGCTGGCGATGTCGTCCACCGCCATCGTCAGCAAGCTGCTGACCGAGCGGCTGGAGCTGAACCAGCCGCATGGCCAGTTGGCCATCGGCGTGTTGCTGTTCCAGGACATCGCCGTGGTGCCCTTGCTGATTCTGCTGCCGGCCTTTGCCAGCGGCAGCGATACCCTGTGGTGGGACCTGGCCAAGGCCGGCGGCAAGGTGGTGGTGGTGCTGGCGCTGCTGCTGTTCTTCGGCCAGCGGCTGGTGCGGCCATGGTTCCATCTGGTGGCGCGGCAGCGTTCCGGCGAGCTGTTCATGATCAATGTGTTGCTGGTGACGCTGGGGGTGGCCTGGCTCACCGAGCTGTCCGGCCTCAGTCTGGCCCTCGGCGCGTTCGTCGCCGGCATGCTGATCTCGGAAACCGAGTACCGCTACCAAGTGGAGGAGGACATCAAGCCCTTCCGCGACATCCTGCTTGGTTTCTTCTTCATCACCGTGGGCATGCGGCTGGAGCTGTCCATCCTGTTCGAGCATTTCGGCGTGGTGCTGTTGTTGCTGGCCTTGCTGCTGCCCTTGAAGTTGGGCGTGGTGTTTGGCCTGGCGCGCCTGTTTGGCCACCGCGCCAACGAGTCCATGCGCGCGGCGCTGGCGCTGGCGCAGGGCGGTGAGTTCGGCTTCGTGCTGTTGGCGTTGGCGATGAATCTGAAACTGGTGCCGACGGTCATGGCCCAGGCGGCGATAGCGGCCATCCTGATGTCCATGCTGATCGCGCCCTTCCTCATCCTGTACGGCGATCGCATCACCCGCCGCCTGATCAAGCAGGACTGGATGCTGCAATCGTTGGACTTGCACCAGATGCTGGTGGCCAGCATGAGCAAGAGCGATCACGTGCTGATCTGCGGCTATGGCCGCAGCGGCCAGGCGCTGGCGCGGCTCTTGGAGGCGGAGAATATCAATATGTTCGCGCTGGACATGGACCCGGAGCGCGTGCGCGAGGCGGGCGAGGCCGGCGACCCGGTGGTGTTCGGCGACGCCGGCAAGAAGGAGGTGCTGATCGCCGCCGGGCTGATGCGGGCCAAGGTGGTGGTGGTGACCTTTGCCGACACCCATGCCGCGATGCGCATCCTGCACACGGTGCGCGAGGCGAGGCCTGAGTTGCCGGTCATCGTGCGCACGGTGGACGACAGCGACCTGGATACGCTGCGCCAGGCGGGCGCCGACGAGGTGGTGGCCGAGGTGATGGAAGGCAGCCTGATGCTGGCCTCTCAGGCGCTGCTGGAGGCCGGGGTGCCGCCCAGCCGCGTGCTGCGCCGCATCCGCACCGTGCGGGAGGAGCGCTACGATCTGTTCCGCGGCTTCTTCCGCGGCAGCAGCGATGAAGTGGAGAGCCTGGAGGACGCCATGGTGCCGCGCCTGCTCAGCGTGCAGGTGTGCGGCGGCGCCTATGCCATCGGCCAGCCGCTGGGCGCCTTGCGGCTGGACGATGCCGGGGTGGAGGTCAAGGCCATCCGTCGCCAGCGTGCGCGGCGCACCGACTTCGACGATAGCTTCGAACTGCAGACCGACGACATCCTGGTGCTGCTGGGCACGCCGGAGCAATTGGCGCTGGCCGAGTCCCGCATCCTGCAGGGCGAGTGAGCCGCAGTCCGCCTGGATAAAACAAAGCCCCGGATATCCGGGGCGTTGTCTTTGCTGGCCTGGCTTGCCGTTACGGCAGAATCGTGGTGATTTGCTTTTGCAACTGCTGCTTCAGCGCCTGCTGTTTCTCGCTTTCCGTCTTCTTGCCCTTGACCATGGCGTTGAAGTCTAGCGCGTAGACCGGCGCGTTGATCGGGCCGGTGATCTTCAGCGGCACGTTGACGCCTTTTAGCCGGGCGAACTCCTGCGGATTGGCCTGCACGTCCAGCGCGTAGTCGACGATGCTCTGCTTCAGGTCCAGCTTGCCGCCGCCCTTGACGTTGACCAGCTGCGAGGCCAGCTTCAGGTCCTGGCTGCGCGCCACGCCCTTGTCCAACTTCAGGCTGGTGGATAGCGTGGAGAAGGTGGTCTTCTGGTCGTTCTGCGCCGTGCTGTTCCACTCTTTCAGCTCCGCCGGCAGGTTTTTCAAGGCGGCCACCAGGTCGATGCCGGTCAGGGCGCCGTTGTTGAGGCTGAAGGCGGCATCGCCGCTGAGGGTGTTGCGCAGCTCGACGAAGGATTTGCCGTCCGCGCTGACGTCTATCTTGCCGTTGCCCTTGCCATCCAGCCGGCTGAAGTTGAACAGGTCCATCAGCAGCGGGCGTATCTTCATGCCTTGCAGCGTCTGTTTCACCTCCAGGTGCGGCACTTCGCGGCGGCTGAGCGAGGCGTCGCCCTGCAGCCGGCCGTCGTAGATGTCGGCCGACATCTGGTCCAGCTCGAAGGCGCGCGGGTTGATGCGCACATTGCTGCTGATGTTGTTGATGCGGAAGCGGCCCATTTCCAGCTCGCCGATGGAAACCTTGCCGTTCAGGTCGAAGAAGTCCAGCCAGTCCAACGGAATCTCATCGGCATTCTGGAAGATGGCCACCGGGTCGCCGTGGGTCTCAGGCAGGTAGCGGTTCAGGTCCAGCTTGCCTATGGACAGCATGGCCTCGTGGCGCGGCTTGATCAGGCCGTACTGGCTCAGCGTAGCGGACACGTCGGAGCCGTCCAGCTTGCCGGCCACGCGCAGGTTGAAACGCGGCTCGTCCAGATCGCCGTCCAGCATGCCGTCCATGCTGGCGACCAGCCTGCCGCGCGGCAGCGCAGGCGTGGTGATGGTGCTGGTCAGCTTCAGCGGCTGCATGCGCAGGTCGTTCAATCCCGCCAGGGACAGCGGCGCGTTCAACTTGACGTTGACCTTGGAGGAGCCGGCCAGCCAGTTGAACTCGCCATCCAGCTTGTCGGCGTATAGGCCGCTCTCGCTGAGCTTCAGATTGTCCAGCGCCGCTTGCAGCTGGTACTGGCTGCGCGCGTAGCTGAGCTTGGCGCTGAGGCTGCCGGATGGCATGGTCAGTTCGTGCAGGCTGGCATTGACCTGGGGCAGGGTCAGCTTGACCTCGCTGCTGGGGCGGCTGCTGCTGAAACTGACGGTGACGTCGCTGCCGGTGGCCTGCAGGGAGGCGAAGTTGAATTTATACGCGCCGGCAATGCCCAGCCGGGTTTCGCCCAGGCCCTGGATGGTGCTGATCGCCACCGCGTCCAGCTCCGGCAGGCTGACCTGGTCGTCCTGTATGGACAGCGGGGTGTTCAACGCCAGTCGCACCGGACGCTTATCATCGTCCAGCACCGCGCCGGCGCTGAGCTTGGCGGTGCCGCGCAGGCCATCCGCGTCCAGGCTGATGCTGGAGAAGCGCTTGTCGGTATGCGTCTGCTGATCCGATACCAGCAGGGTGCCTTCGCGTATGCGCAGCTGGTCCAGCTTGACGCTGTAGCCGGTCTGGCTATGGCGCTGGAACAAATCCGCCAGATTGAGCCGGCCATCCGGACCGCGGCTGATGGTGGCGCTGGGGCCGTACAGCTCTACGGATTTGATCTCGCGATTGCCCAGCAGCAGCGGCATCCAGGCCAGGGAAACCCGCAGCAGCTCGACACGGGCGAAAATGTCCGGCTTGCCGGCTTCGCTGATGCTGACGCGTTCAATATCGAGACCCGGGGATGGAAAAACCGTGGGGGTGATGCGGCCTTCTATGCGCACGGTGCGGCCGCTGTCTTGCAGGGCATGGCTCAAGCTGCTGCGCACGGCGCTTTCATCGAATTGCCAATAAATCAGGGCGCGGATCAACAGCAGCGCCGCTACCACGGCCAACAAGCCGTAAGTCGAGATTCTTAGCCACAGCCGGCCTGAGTTCAATTTCATTGGATTTCGCTCGGAGAGGCTATGCATGCAGGGTTGTTCTGTGAGGAGAGGGAAGCGGCTGGAGCGGGTGAAGGGAATCGAACCCTCGTCGTAAGCTTGGGAAGCTTCTGCTCTACCATTGAGCTACACCCGCGCGCTTCGCTGGAGCCCACGAATTTAGCGGGTTTCAACGGGGTTGGCAAGGTTTTGCGGCACTGCAAGATTAATCGCTGAAGCGGATTTTGAAGTGGCTGCGGATTTAAAATCGCTAAGTGATTGATGCGAAAAGATTCATGCGGAACGCCGGCCGGTGTCAGTGGGTTTGGCGCGGACGTGCAGGCTCCAGCAGCACACCGACCATCTTGGCCAGCAGTTCGTAGTTCGCCTCCTGGGCCGCGCGTATGACCTGATTGCGCAGCTCCTCCACCGATGGCCGGTTGTCGAAGTCGAAGAAGTCCTTCAGCTCGAAGTTCATCGCCGTGGCCATCTTCTCCAGCGTTTCTATGGAGGGGTAGTGCGCGCCACGCTCCAGTCGGCTGAGCGATTTGGCGTCTATGCCCACCAATTCGGCCAAGGTCTCTTGAGACAGGCCCTTGCGCTTGCGCAGCGATTGCACCTGCTTGCCGATGAGCGTCTTCGTGTCCACGTTTCTCTACTCCTGATGTCTACATCCCATAGTTAATCAACTCAAAGCGTAGACCTCTACGACGTCATACGTTACGATATCGCTTCATGTAAACGTATGACGTTACCTTTTGGCTGTAAGGTAGCACATAGAGCCTAGTGCGAGAGCGAAACGCATGGACAAACTCATTACCTGCCCAACCTGCCAGAAATCCCTGGCCACCACCGCCGTCAACTGCCCGCACTGCGGGGCGGTCAATGATTGGACGCCCCCCGCCATGCAGCAATTGCTGGCCGAGCTGGAAAGCGGGCTGGACCTGCCAGACGGCTACCGCTGGAGACGACAAGGGCCGCTGTTGATGATCCAGACCTACCGGGAAGGCTTGGGCGATCCGACAACCCAGATTGCCATCCTGCTCATACTGGGCGGCATTCTCAGCATGGTGACCGTGGTGCAATGGCTGGGCGGCTTGCTGATCGTTCTGGGCCTGCTGCGAGTGGCATGGCTATTCATCTCCAAGCACAACGGCGAGCGCTGGCTGGCCTTGGACTACTCGGCGGATCAGCCTGATTGGCGCAGCAACGACGAGCGCTACTTCCGCAAGTTGCTGCAAAAGCAAGGATTGCTGGAGCCATGAAGCGTTTTGCGCCGAGCCAAACACTTTTCAATGCCCTTTCCTCCTACAACGATTAGGACCCCGTGATGAAGTCGATACCGCAACGCACCTTGCTGGCTAGCCTGCTGCCCCTGTTACTGCTGGGCTGCGGCGGAGGGGGCGGTGATGGGGCTGCCACCGGCAATGGCGGCAGCACGCCCCCGCCACCCCATCAAGCCAGTTGGCAACAGGCGAGCCAAGTGGCGATTCCGTACACCGGCACCACGGTCGCTTCGGCAACGTGGCAAGTGCCGGGCGAGGACGCCGCCTATGTGATGTACTCCGGCAGCAATGAATTCTGGAACGGCAACTTCAACCCGATTCAACTGGTGGTGGCCAAGGTCACGCCAGATAACCGGGTGCAGGACGTGACCCAGCAAATCCTGCCCGCCTCGATCCAGAACAGCCGGATTCTGATCCGCGATATCCGCGTGGTCGATGTCAATGGCGATGGCTATCCCGACCTGTTCATCGGCGCGTATGGCCACGATGATCTGGCCAATGCCAACGGCGAAGCCCAAGCCCTGCTGATTTGGGACCCGGCCACCCATGCCTTCAAGGATGCCTCTTCCAGTTTGCCGCCCATCGTCAGCACCACCCACTCTTTGGCCGTGGGCGATATCGATGGCGACGGCAAGCCCGACATCTTGGTCGGCGTGCTGGGGCAGACCATCAATGCCAAGCTGCCGGCGCAGTACTATGGCCCGAATGTGGTCGGCAATCCCGCCGTGGGCGGCCCTTGGGTCGGTCCCTATGTGTTGAAGGCGCAAGCCAATGGCCAATTGCAATACGACAACACCATCCTGCCGGCCGAGGTGTCCAATCCCTCCTTGGCGAGCAGCGACCACCCCGGCCGTTTCCTCAGCGCCGCGCTGATCGATGTGAACGGTGACGGCAAGCCCGATCTGGTATTGGGTTCGGATTTCAATAGCCAATCCGCCGGCGCGATCTGGCTTAACGATGGGCAAGGGCACTTCAATGGCCAGCCGATCCCGTTGCCGCCCGGCTTGTATGGCGCGCTCAACACCAACACCGTGCAAATCCAGTCACTACCCATCGCGGGCAGCGATCAGCCGGGCCTGATCCTGTCGCAGACCGCGCAGACCCCGTATTACCAAAGCGGCAGGCTGCAAGTGCTGAAGAACTTGGGCAAGGGCTTGGCTTGGCAGGACGTGACCAGCCAAGTGATGCCGGGCGTGCAGTTCGAGCGCTGGATTCCTTATTTCTACCAGACCGACATGCAAGGCAAGGGCGGCCACGACATCGTGGTCAACCTGGGCGGCACGGGCGATGCCTTGACTGGGCATGACTCCAGCGTGCTGTTGAATCAGAACGGCGTCTATCAGCCCATGCCCTTGCCGACCCCGTTGCAGGCGCAAATGCAAATGGCGGTGCCCGTCACCGTCGGTCAACACAAGGTGCTGGTGGGCGCCGTCAGTAACCCCAGTCAGCAGCGCCTCACGATCAGCAGCTACGCCTATTACTGAAAGGAAACCCGATGCACCGATCTTATCTTGCCGCTGTCGCCCTGATGTTGCCGCTGGCGGCTCACGCCCTGGATGAAGGCCAAATCAGCAAGAAGTACGGGCTGGCCAGCACGGCCAATGTCTGCGCCACCAGCTATCTGGATGTGCCGGAAATGGGCATGGTCAACGACCCCAGCCTCGATCTGTCCAAGGTCAAGATGCACCACCAAGAGGCCAAGGTCTCCGACGATAACGGCAAGACCTATTACGTGCTGTCGCCGCTGAACACCATGCAGAAGGTCTTCGGCAACGTGCGCAACGTCACGTTGATTCAGACCCGCAAGGGCAAGGCATTTCTGTGCGTGGA
This sequence comes from Chromobacterium paludis, assembly GCF_008275125.1. Lineage (NCBI taxonomy): Bacteria > Pseudomonadati > Pseudomonadota > Betaproteobacteria > Neisseriales > Chromobacteriaceae > Chromobacterium > Chromobacterium paludis. The sequence goes on along the minus strand of NZ_CP043473.1, from coordinate 2,377,831 downwards.
CGGCAAGAACTGCCAAGCGCTGATGGAAGTGAACGGCCAGTAGCTGTCTTGGATTGAGCCATCCCAAGCCAGGGCCTGTCCCTGGCTTTTTTGTTATCGGGCGGCATCCGCCCCAACGGCTTGCATCTGATTGATGATGTCCACCGCCTTGCGGCTAGCCTCGTTGGGCGCGAGGTGGGCATAACGCCGGGTCATGCTGGTATCTTGGTGACCGAGCAGCACTGAGACTTCATATAGACTCAGGCCGAGCTTGACCAACTTGCTGGCATAGCTGTGCCGCAAGGTGTGGATCGTCACCTTGCCGCCTTTCTCCTTGATCACATTCGGGTCGTTCAGTCCCGCCCGATCAATCGCCTTGCGAATCGCCTGCGGTGCATAACCCCGCTCCAGCCCCAGCTTGTTCTCGAACAAATAGCGTTGCCCTTGTCGCCGTTGCTCCCAGCGGCGTTGCAGCACCTGCTTGAGACGGTCGGTCAGATAAAGCACATCCTCATTGCGCACCTTGCTGCGGAATAGGTGGATGGTGTTCGATTCCAGATGCACCGCCGACCAAGGCAGGTTGGCCGCTTCGGAATAGCGGCAGCCGGTATCCAGCAGGAACACCACCAAGTCGTAGTTGTCCTGCAAATTTCGCTGCATTTCGCTGGTTCGCGATTCCTGCGGCGTTAAGCCGTTAAATTTCGACGCCGGATCGAGCTCGCGCAATAACGCCGCTTCCTCGCTTTCATCAAGATATCGCAAGCGATACTGCGTTTTAATCGTGGGAAACACGATGTCGGGATTGACGCGATAGCCGAGCCGCTTCATTTCCAGCACAGTTGCCCGGATTAAGCCCAGTTCGTGTTTGATGGTGGCCGGCTTGTCGCCCTCGGCACGCCGACGCTGGACCAGCCGCTCGATGTCCTTGGTCTGCAAGTCATGCAATTGCAGCGAGACGGGCAGGCCGTAACAGCGATGCTTGGCAAGCGTCTTAGGATCGAGCTTGAAGCCCTGCACCTTGTTGATGATCGACAGCCGCCCCTTGTACGACGCCTGATCTTGCCGAGCCTCGACATACTGACGCATCGCGTCGATCAAGCTGATGGTCTCCGCCTCGCCGAGATAATGCTGGCCATGCAGCTTGGCCCGGATATCGCGCTCGACCTGAAGCGCCTTGGTTCGGTTAGCCGTGCCGGTGCTGCCTTGGTAGCGTTGACCCTTGTATTGAAAGAAATAATGCCAGTTAGTGCTGTTCTTGCGTTTCTGTAAAGCCATGACGTTCCTACCTGATTCGTGATGGCTATACCATCCCTCTCGTACGTCATAAGCTCAACGGCCCGTCACCTGGCCACGCGCGATGGAGGATAAGCATCCTCTAAAGTTGATGTAATGCTAATACGGCGGCGCTTATCCGCCGACATCCGCCGACAGCTGAGGTATGCAAAAATAATAGCTTCGGGTCTTGAAGCAGCATGTGTGCGACCCTATCTATGTTTATATGCCAAATTGGTGGCAGGTTGCCTAGCAGGCCGTTGAAAAACACGTCGATCTTGCCCCAACCCATTTCCGTATGAACAAAAATGGGCGGTTTCAGCGGGCTGAATGCCCATAAATCCGTTCTCTGCCTGAGTTTTCAGGCTGTTTGCCGGTTATCCGGCGATTTTGGGCGCAATACGCCCTATACATGCGATCCGCCCCAGCAACCGGACAGGCTGCCCATGCGGATCAGGTTATAGGTCGCAAACGCTAAAAAAGTTTGCCCGGCCAGTTTGGCCCGGCCGATCAGTTTGGTTTTGCGAAGGCCTCCGACGGTTTTCAGCCAGCCGAAGCATTCCTCGATCCGTTTGCGTCGCCGCTGGCTGATCGCGTAACCCTCATGGCGCGTGGTGCGGCTGTCGATGGCGCTGCCGACACGCTTGCGCGCCACGTGCGGCGTAATGCCCAAGCCTCGGCAGCCGTTCACGAAAGCAGGCGTGTCATAGCCCTTGTCCGCGCCGACGGTGCTGCCTTTCTTGGCATTGCGCAGCAACAGGTTCAGCGCTTCGATGTTTTCGGCGTGGCCATTGACCTCGGACACCGAGACGTCCACAACCAGACCGTTGCGGTTCTCGGTCAGGATATGGGCCATATGGCACAAGCGGCTGGCGTCGCCGGCGCTCTTGCGGGCCAGTCGCGCTTCCGGATCGGTTCGCGATTGATGCGTCTGGTTGCTTCGCTTCTCGCCCCGGAAATCGACGTCCGGGTTGCGCCCTGCGGGTGGGGACGTGTCGTCATCCTTGTGAACAAAGCTTTTGTGCGAAGCCCAGGCATCGATCAGCGTGCCGTCGACGCTGAAATGTTCGTCGCTGGTGAGCTTGCCCCACTCGGCCAGGCTGCGTACGCGAATGAAGAAGGCGCGGGCGACGTCTTCGGTAAACAAGCGGTCGCGATTTTGCGAGAAGGTCGAGTGATCCCATACGCGGGCATCGGCGGAAAGACCGACGAACCAGCGAAACAGCAGGTTGTAGTCCAGTTGCTCGACCAGCAGCCGCTCGGAGCGGATGGTGTAGAGCACTTGCAGCAGGGAGGCGCGCAGCAGATGTTCGGGCGGAATCGAAGGCCGCCCGACCCGGGAATATAAGCCGTCGAATATCTCATTCATCGAGCCGAGCACCAGATCGACCATCTGGCGGATCTTGCGCAGCGGGTGATTGGCCGGGATGCGATCTTCCAGCTGGATGTAGCTGAACAGGCTCGTCTGACTGTCGTTGCGGACGCCTCTCATCGGGTGCTTTCGCGGTTCGTTGGATGTTGATGATTATACCAAATGAATGGCTGTTGGTTTTTCAACGGCCTGCTAGGGGATCATCGTGAATAAACTAAGAGTACTGTTGGCTTCGCCGAGGTTGAAGGAAATCATGAGTCTGGCAGAGAGGAGGGCTTCGGATGCGGGGCCTTGTCAGTCTATCTCGTTTGGGATTGGGAAGATGCCTGTTTTGCCAGAGGAAAAACAATCGGCGAAGGACTTGGACAACGCCATTGCAAACTTGACTACTGCAGAGGCGTATGACTTCATTGTGCTCATGTATTTGGGTCGTGATGAGCTGGGTGACTCGACCGTTCCGCAGATGGTTGACTACTTGCGTGGCTTGTCAATGCAATGGGATGACAATGGAGTGAGGGCTAGTTTAGCTGAGAAAATGCCGCTTGCTGTTTATCTGCAACGTGGTATTGAGAAGGTGCTCTCTGTGAGCTAAGTACGCTTAGGTATGTTGACTCAGGGGTCATATTGAAATATGATCCCGTTCGCTATATTCAGTTGAAATGGCAAGTTAAATATTTTTGTTTTGACTAGATTGGAAGCAGGCTAGGATTCCTTCACCTCCGGCACTCTTGATGACGGACTGTGGGGGAGGATTGAGTTTGGGCAGTGCTGGAGCGAAGCATCTTAGCTTCTCGTGAGAGAAGGGCCACAAACGGTATGACCGTCTCGTTGAACAATTCTGACAACCTTCGGGTGTCGGCATGTTCATCATTTGAGACGGTTTTTTTGCATCCATCGGTCTCATGAATTTGCCGTCATCCTCAGCGCGGAGTGATGGCAATGACCACACCTTCTTTAGTGCAAACCAGCAACCAGCCGGTTGATGGCTTGACCCTGTATTTCTCCTGCAATCCGCAACTCATCGGCAAGCCCGACCTGAGTGATGATGCGGTTAAACAGTATTTAGCCCGTGGCTTCATCAATCGAGAGACCCGCTTCGCCGAGCTGATCGCTTTCATCGAATCCGGCTATGCGATTACTGGCCAGTTCTCTGGCCGTCGCAGCCGTGAGTATTTTCAGCAAACCAATGTGGTCATGGCGGACTTTGACGATGGCTTGGCCTACGACGCCTTGCTGGCGATGCCGCTGATTCGTCAGTATGCCGCCGCCATCTATGCAACGCCTAGCCATACCGAGGCGAAGCCGCGTTGGCGGGTGGTGTTCGTGTTGGACGAGGTGATTGTCGATGCCGACAAGCTTCGCAGCCTGATGTGCGGGATATTGCTCGAACTGCCGCAGGCGGATCCATCGTGTCGAGATACCGCCCGCATGTTCTTCGGGGCCAAGGCCGGCACTTCGGCCTGGGTGTTGGGCAATGTGCTGCCGGCTAACGAGGTAGCCCGATTGTGCGCTTTGCCTTCCTTGCCATCGCAGGGCGAGCAAGCGCAAGGAACGATGATCCGATCTGGCACGGGAAGGAGGGGTGAGCAAACCATCGATCCCGATATGCCGATCCAGCTGGCCAATGGCCACACGGGTTATCTTGCGGAATTGGATCACCATACGGCAGTACATTGCCCGTTTCATGCCGATAAGCATCCCAGCGCTTTCGTGACGGTGAGCAAAACGGGTGGAAAGGGCATCTATTGCAGCAGTTGCGATGCCAGCTTTTGGCCTAAACGTGTCCATGCCGTCGAGCACTACGACTTCAGCGAGTATGTGAACAGCCTGTCCGAGCGCCAGTACTGGGAGGAAGGGCAGGTGGCCGATGCGCAGTTGGCAGGCATTCCCAATAGTTTGTTATATCAACCGACGCGGACTTACCACGAACGTTGGCTAGGACCCATCGAGGACGCACCCGGTATCAGCTTGCTGATTAGTGGCAAGGGCACCGGCAAGACCGAGCAGTTAACTCAGCTGGTTCGGAAATTGCGCGCCCGTGGACAGCGGGTGCTGGTTATCGGACATCGACAAGTTCTCGTGAGCGCGTTGGCCGCTCGCCTGGGGTTGCATTGTTACTTGGACGATGATGAAGAGGGGTACGACGAGAGCGTAGCGGGGTATGCAATTTGCTTGGACAGCCTGCCCAAGCGGCTTAGCCCGGCCCTGCCCAAGGTGATTCCGAACTTTGATGTGGTCATCATCGACGAGGCCGAGCAGGTGTGGGCGCATTTGTTCGGAGACACAATCAAGTCCATTGGTCGAGTTTGGGGGCTGCTGTCCCATTTCTTAAAAAAGGCCAAGACCGTGATCGCCGCCGATGCCGACTTGAGCGAGATCACCGAGGACCTGCTAATGGCAGTACGTGGTTGGCAGGAGGTCCCGAATGTGTACTACAACAGCTACGCCGGAGAGGGCCGCGCGGTACAGCTGTTCGCCAAGCAGGACGAATTGGAGCAAGACTTGATGGATGCCTTGCAGGCGGGGCAACGCCTGTTCGTGGCGACCAATTCCGCAAAACAAGCGGAAGCGTTGGCTAACGTCATGACCGAGTCGGGCAAGCGGTGTTTTCTCGTGACCAGCCATAACTCGGGGCAGGCCGCAGTCCGCAAACAGCTGAACGACCTGGCGAATGCGATCTTGGACTACGACGTGATGGTGGCTTCGCCCTCGGTGGGGACGGGCTTCGACATCACCTTTCCGATGAACGAAGCATTGATCGATTGCGTATATGGCATATTCGTCGGCGGGGTAACGACGCATTTCGATATTGATCAGCAACTGGGACGTGTGCGCAATCCCAAGGCGGTCAAGGTATGGATCAATCCTCGCCGGGAGATGAGGCTGGTTGATCCGCTCAAGATATTCGATGGGGCGTATCGACTGGAAAGCGAGTACATCAAGGACATGGAGTCCATGTGTCATGGCTTTGACGAGAACTACCGTCCGAGAGTCGATCCGTTGTTGCTTTGGCTCCTGGCGAACGTGAACGCCAAGCGGAATGCTTCGCTGAACAATCTGCGCGCTAACTTTATCGAGTACAAGAAGGCACAGGGGTGGATGGTCGAGCTGATTGGCTTCGAGGATGACGAGGACAGGCCAAAGAGCCAGGCCGCCATACGCTTGATGGACGCGAGAAAGGAGATGGAAGAGGCGCGCGTGCAAGCGATAGTCCAAGCCAAGACGCTGGATAAGGAGGCTGTCGATCAGTTGAATATCACGAAACAGCGCCGCTCGCTGAGTCCGCATGAGCAAGTCGCCTTGACCCGGTATTATATCGAGCTGTTTTATGAGGAGCCGATTAGCCAGGAATTGGTCGAGTTGGATGACGACGGTCGGCACCGGGAGCGGATTCGCTTATTGGCCAATGTGCTGATGAGCGAAGATCTCGCGCGATTTCATGATCAACGCAAATCCGACCGCATGCCGAGCAATAGCTTGGTGCTGCGGCGTGAGTTGATGCATGAATTGCTTGAGCGTGCGCACATTCAAGTAACCGAGGACGGCTTGATCTGCCAGGGGGAGTTGATGCATGCACGGCTCTCGGACTTTGCAGCGTATTGCCAGTTTCATGCCGTACGGGTTGAAACCTTGTTGAAAATTCCTGTGAATAAGAATGTGTTGGCGAAACCGATGTCGCAGCTGAACAGGCTGCTTGGCTTGATGGCCATTTCGACTCAGAGAATTGGCCAGAAGGACCAGAATGGAAAGCGGGTGTATTTGTATACATTGAATGACGAGAGGATGCAGCAGTCGATCACCTATGCCAAGCGGTATCTGGCGAGAAATGCATTGGATGGCTTCAGCTTGGATGAGCGGGGGCATGTCCAGTTAGATCAGCTTGCTGCCCGTTTTAAATGGAAGAAGTGATATTCACCCGGCCTCCGGGCTGGAGGATAAGCATCCTCTAAAATTGATGTAATGCTATTATGGCGGCGCTTATCCGCCCGCGCCCCGATGCAAGCCAGTGGGTAGCATGGGTCGGCGGATAAGCGCCGCTGATTAGCATTTTAACTAATTGAGAGGGTGCTTATCCTCGGCGACGGGATGGCAGCATGACCGCTGTGAATTTAAAAACTCACGGCGCGAATCGCATCGCGTAGCGAAAGATTGAAATTCACGCGGCGACCGGCATGGCCCAGCCTGCTGGGGGATGACGGGGCAAGGCGGTCAAAGTCCACAGGGTGAAATGCTATAGCTTCCAGCAAAGCTTATGACGGGGTCGATATTGCGCTGTGAAATGAAGGGGTTAGTGGGGATTCGCTGAAGGTGAAGTGAGAAATGCAGTGGCCGCTCGCGTGGGATCACTCGATTTAGGGTCAAAATCCAGTGGTTGCCGTTGTCCTGACGGATGCGGGGAGGGAAGGTGTCCGCATTGCACATCACCCCAGGAGCCCACTACATGAACGACCCGAAAGCCCAAGCGACTTCCCAGACTCCCACAAACAAGCCGGCTCAGGCAACGCCGGGTCAAGCACCGGCAGAGGCGGCCAAGCCGGCTGCCGACGCCAAGGTCAATAAGATGGAAGTGGCGACCGAGATTTACAAGCAGATGATCCGGGTGAAGGATGTCACCCGGCAGGACATCATCGAGCAGTTCGTCGCCAAGGCCGGACTGACCAAGGCGGGCGCGGCCACCTATTACCAGATCATCAAGTGCAGGCTGACGCGCTGAACGACAGCCCAAGCCCAGCCAGTCCATCCCCTCCGGCAAGCGCCCGAGGGGATTTTTTATGAACTGACTGGCCTTTTGTGCAGGTCTGGCAAAAATCTTGACGCGTTGGGTTGTTCTGATAGGCAGTGCTTTTTAGAATATTCGGTCTTCTTAATGAATGGCATGTTGATGGACCTGAATGCACTGCTGGCCAGCTTTGCCTCGGCCTTCACCCAAGATCGACGTATGCTGACGCTGTCGCTTGGCGATGGCGCGATTGCTCCCCAATCCTTATTGCCGCTGAGTCTGGATGGCGTGGAGGGCATCGCCAAGCCATACCGCTATCAGCTGACCTGCCTGTCGCCGGATGGCAATATCGAACTGAAATCCCTGCTTGGCCTGTCGGCGCGGATCGGCATGGAAGATGCCATGGGCGGCGAGGCAATTCGTTGTGGTGTGGTCAGCCAAGTTCGGCAGTTGGGAGCCGATGGCGGGTTCGCCAAGTACGAGCTGTCGATTGAGTCGCCGTTCTCCTTGCTGCGGCATCGTCGCACCTCGCGAGTGTTTCAGGACATGACGGTGGCCGACATCGTCCAGCAGATCATCAGCGAACATCAGGCAGCCAATCTGGCCTTTGCTCGGGTGCAGGCCCTGAAGTTCGAGGCCAAGCCGGGGCATCTTCGCAGCTATGCCGTGCAATACCGGGAAAGCGACTTCGACTTCATCGTCCGCCTGCTGCATGAGGAAGGGCTCGGCTGGCGGTTTGTCCATCTGGACGAGGATGGTCCGCAAGTTCAACTGACTATTTTCGATGATGCCCATGCCTTGCCGGTTGCCAAGCTGGAACGGGTGCGTTTCCATCGCGCAGATGCAACCGAAGACGAAGACGGTCTCACGACTTGGCAGGCTGCCAGACAGATTGTCCCCAGCAGCGTGGCGCTGGCCAGCTTCGATTACAAGCCGGTGACGGCCCTGCAAGGGCAGCAAGCCAGCGGTATCGAGCAAGGACCGGCTGGTCAAGTCTTGCAAAGCAGCCTGACCCATTACGACGCGCCCGGCTTGTACTACGCGAGCGACGAGGAAGCACTCGGGCGCTATGCCGAGTTGCGTCAGCAGGCCAATGATCAGCAAGCCAAGTCGTTCAGCGGGGGCGGCACGGTACGCGGCCTCCTGCCGGGGGAATGGTTCCGCCTGGATGACCATCCGGCCCATGCCGGCGATGCGCCGGAAAAGCGCGAATTCGTCGTAACCGGGCAGACGCTACAGGTCCGCAACAACCTGCCGACGGATTTGGCCCGGCATGTCGGCGTGGCTGAAGATGCCGCGCCGTTTGCCACCTCGATTCAGGCACAGCGGCGAGGCATCCCATTGACGCCGGCCTATGCGGGAACCTCGCATGCCAAACCCACCAGCCCCGGTTGTCAGACCGCAACCGTGGTGGGGCCGGCGGGAGAGGAAGTGCATACCGACGAGCAAGGCCGGATCAAGGTGCAGCTGCACTGGCAAAGGCAAGAGGAGCACCCGACGATAGGCGCGGGCATGGACGACAAATCCTCGTGTTGGTTGCGTGTGGCCATGCCCTCGGTAGGGGCGGGGTTTGGACATCAGTTCCTCCCGCGCATCGGCCAGGAAGTGCTGATCGACTTCATCGAGGGTGACATCGATCGACCCTTGGTCAAGGGCGTGCTGTATAACGGCAGCCACCCCACGCCAAACTTCAGCGGCGCGGGCAGCCTGCCGGCCAATAAGACGCTATCCGGCATTCAGTCCAAGGAACATCAGGGCGGCGGCTACAACGAGCTGCTGTTCGACGATACGCCGGGCGAAGTGCGCGCCAAGCTGTCCAGCGAACCGGGCAAAACCCAACTGAATCAGGGCTTCCTGACCCACCCTCGCAGCAATGGCAAGGCCCAGCCGCGCGGCGACGGTTTTGAGCTGCGCACTGACAATCATGGCGCTATCCGTGCCGCGAATGGATTGCTGCTTACGACCGAGGCCCAAAATGGTGCCAGCGGCAAGCAACTGTCGCGCGAACATGCGCAAAGCCAGCTGCAATCTGCTGTGGCATTGGGTCAAGCCATGGATGAGCTGGCGGTTGGGCAACTGGCAGACCGCATGGAAATCGGCCCGGATCGGATTGAGTTGGATAACAGCAAGCAAGACAAGGCCGACACTGGCCATCTCATGCATCAGTTCGAAGCCATGCAGGCATGGGAGGCGGGGAGCAATACCGATCCAGATAGCAAAATGGGCAAAACGCAGCCAGGGCAACAAGCCTTACTGGTGCTGTCCGGTCCTGCGGGCATTGTCAGCGCCACGGAGCAAAGCCAGACTCTGGGCGCGGGCACGAATCTCAATCTGTTGGCTCAGCGCGATTACAACGAAACCAGCGGGCGGCGTTGGTTGCACAATGTCGGCAAGCACATCAGCCTGTTTGTCGGCGGGGTGAAGGACAAGATCGCCTTCAAGCTGATCGCGGCCAAGGGGCGGGTGCAGATCCAGGCGCAAAGCGATGCCATGGAGTTGACCGCGGACAAGGATGTCACCATCACCTCCTGCAAGGACCGCATAACCATCGCGGCCAAGGAGGAAATCCTGCTCAACGCTGGCGGCGGCGCATACATCCGCCTCGCGGGCGGCAATATCGAGGTGCATTGTCCCGGCACCGTCAGCGTGAAAGGCGCGCAGCACAACCTGAGTGGTCCGGCCAGCTTGAACTACAGAATGCCAACTTTCGGCAAGGTCTATAGCGGACGGTTCCAGCTGCAAGATCAGAAAACCGGCGAGCCATTGATTGGCCGCGCGTATTCCATCAAACAGGCAGGCGGACGCGCGATCAGCGGTTATACCGATCAGCAAGGCTGGACGATGACCGCCATGAGCCGGCAGCCGGAAGGGATGGACTTGCAGGTAACGGAAAAAGCGCCGGAGAAAACCGAGACATTGCATTTGGCTGGGGGCAGTCAGCATGAGCTAGGGCTCGAAATGCGCAATGACGCCCAGCAAGGATAAACCGCATGACCACCCTGACACCCAAAATGGCCGGAAACGGCGTCACGCGCCTGGAAGAAGATCGGCAATACGCCAAGCTGCCGACATCGGAAAACAAGCCCTATCTGCAACCCAAGGCGGATGTAGCTATTAAGTCGCCCAGCGTACGGACTGGCGTGAGCAAATCGGGCAGATCAATAACCATCAATGCGCGCCAGGTCGTGATGAGTGGTTTGATCATTGCCGACGAATGGCTGCACGAGTTCTTGTGGTATTACAAAGCCGAGGTTTGCTTTGATATGCCACTCGATCCGACTGGCGTACCAAAGCCCTTCCTGAGCACCACGCAAGGTAATAATCCCAACCGCCGCCACTCTCTGACGCCGTTCCCGAAAGGCATGCGCAAAGGCTGGCTACGGCGTCCTGACCTGATCATCGTGAAAAACAAGGCTATGCGTTGGCCAGGACGGGCGACGACCGATCATGATGGCGTGGCACATGGAGACAACTTGCACCGCTTGGTCGAGATTAAGTTCCCTGGCGATAGTTTGGGTCGAGAGCAAGCCATATCCTATCAACAGATCGCGGGAGGCCGTGATCGCTTCACACTATTGCACGTGATTCCTCCACGTGAAAAGCAAAGGCAGACCGAGCCGGTGAAACAACCTTCCCCGATGTTCGCGCCCAGGGCGGACGGGATCCCGCGTGGAGAGAATCGGCGAGTGCCGGTATATGGCCCACAGTCGCTACCAGACCCAGCCTTTTATGAAGCATGGCTGGATGAGGCGAAGCAACTGGTGCATAGCTTAGCCGAGGATGGCAAGGCCATCGCCAGGGATTTACGTCAGGCGGTGGGGCAGCTGTCGGCCAAGGTACAGGCGGAATTGAAGCAGCACGCGCCATGGCTGTTTACTGCGGGGCATTGGCTACAAGACAAGGCCAGCGAGACTTGGCATTTCGTCAACGAACAGGGGCAACGCATCGCGAGTTGGACCAGTGCCCAGTTGCGAGCAGCATGGGAGGAAATCCAGCGTTGCACCGACCTGACCTTGGAGACCTTGCGCCAGATAGACTGGACGCAGGTGTTATTGGATATCGGCAAGGGCCTGCTGGCGGTGGCAGCGGTTGTCGCGGGCGTTGTGGTAGTGTTCGTGCTCGGCGGCTGGTTGGTGGCTGCATTGACCGCACTGGTGGAAATCGGGGCCGCAGCGTGGGCTGCCGTTGCAGCAATGCTGGGTGGCGGCGCGTTGGCTGCCGCCTCTTGATGACGGGATAACTGATTAAAAAATGAGCATTCAAGAATATCAGCGCATGCAGGCGTATGCCCGCATCGCCAGTCAGGTGGATTTTATTGAAGGCGTGACCCCTGAGGGGGTGGTATTGGTCAGGCTGGGCCTGATTTGCACGGTGTACTTCCGTCATGGCGGGCAACGCGATGTGGGCTACAAGGTGCTCGGCTGTGTTGATCGTTTTGTCGAGCAGTTTGGTGAGCATCTGCAAGGACAGTTTCATAGCTTGAGCGGACGTAGCTTCACAAGCCTTCGCAAGGGTAGCCTCATGAAGGCAAAAGAAAAACTTCAGGCGCGTGTGGATGATGGGGGCTCATTTTCTTGGGATTTGCAAAGTGAAAAGAATGGTGAGGCGGCCGCTGCATATTCCATCACGGCGTTTACTTCGCATGCAGATAGTGATCCTTACGGGGTGTTGTCCTACGTTAAGATCATATTGCCGTGGCAGCTGCTGGAAACCCCGGAGGGTGAGCAACAGTTCAAGGATTGGGTGCGATATTTGTGTGAAGCCCTGGATGTGGAGCATGGCTATGCTGGCCTGAGCTTCAATCTCCCCTATGATTACCACCAGTTTCAGCCTTACGAGTTCCAGATGGCGCAACGTTATAGCGGCCTGATGGTGGATTCCGCCCCTCACTTGGACCTGACTGAGCTGCGTAATGGAATTAAAGGCGTCAACTGGCTGACCTTGCTGGGACCACGCTATATCGAGCAGTTGGGCGGCATGGCTGCGCTGAAGCAGCAACTCCAGCTGCCTGATGTCGGCGTGCAAGAAACCGACAACGGCAGGCTGATTATCCAGGCTGGCGCATTGCCCGATGTTGGGGCTCCTGAGAATGGCCATCCACCCGCCTATGTGGCGGTCAATCGAGTGTTGAAGTCGGTGAGGGTGCAGAACCCTGATCAGCTGCATACCTGCATGGATGATGCCGAAGGTTTTACCAAGACCAACACGCTGGCGTGGTATGCCCGATTCGATGACGCGCCATTGACGGATGCGCCAACTGAAAATGCCGAGCCTGCGGGGATGCGTTGCGAAGCCGGTAAGCCGTGTCCTGAAGATGGCATCTGGTGGACGCCGGCCAAGGCCGACTCACGGCGTGTTTTCGATAAGGGGGAGACCATGCCTGACTTTCCGGGCTCGGCATATGGGGGCACGATCTGGTATCTGGAACGCGAATAATCGTGGGTTTCGGCAAGGCTAGCTGGGAAATTGGATCGGTAGTCAACGCGGGGGATTGATACATGAATGCGCGAGTTGAGCTGGATGGCCAAGGTGTAACCTGGGCATCGAAGGTGGTGATTGCTGAGCCGGACCGTTTACTGGCCAGAATGCGGGCGGCGGGTTTGCCGTTGCAAGAAGGCACGGCAGGCGAGGCAGAGGGCGAGTCTGATAACAGCAAGATCACTGCGTTGGTTGCGGTCGGCGATGACCGGCTGTCCGCAATTGTTGCGACGCCCAGCGGATTGGTATATCGCTTGGAACCGGAACGGATCGAACCTGATTGGTGGTCGTTTGCCGCCCGGTATTACTACATCGTGACGGGCAATTTGGCGGATCGGCAGATGCTGGCGGAGCTTGCTGGCATACAGGCCAGCGCAGTCAAAGGCAAGACGATTTCGCGTAAGAAATCAGCAGAGCTGTCGGGTTTGACGCTAGACCAACTGCTTGATCAAGCGTGTCCAGAGTCGGAGCCGAGGCAGGACGCGTTGTTTAGCTGAGTTCGTTGCGAGGCAGGTCGTAAAAAGCGAGAGGATTATCGGTCCTCCCGCTTTTTTTGTTTCCGTAGTCTTGGGGGCGTAGCAGTGTCAGCGACCTGTTGTCAGGGCTTTGTCATTTTTGGCCAGGTCAGGGTAGATGACTTCACCATGAAGACAGCAAACCAGTCGATGGTCCGATACTTGGAATAAGGAGATGTCATCAGGGTCTTGTTGGCCAAGGAAGAAGACCCAGCCATTGATTTTTTTGTTATTTTTTCTTGCTTCGATAGCTTCTTGCTTACCAACCGCCATCTCGTTGCGCACGGATCGGCGCTTGAACTCGCTCCAGTCATGCCAGTCAATGCGTAGGCGATGGGCCTTTTCAGGAATCAGTCGGCCTCCGGGTTCACGTTCTCCCGCATCCAGCAACACTTCTAGGAATTCATCGGTTTCGATGGGCTGGCTCCAGCGGATCGGCGCATAGAATATGTGAGTACCTGGGTAGCGCTGAAGGCCGTTGCTGCGGAGACGTTTGAATACGGACTGGAAATCGGTGCCGTTGACGCCCGGAATTTCCAGGGGGAGGTCTCGGTCATAGGGCAGGTTGATGAAGGCCCGGCAAATTGGGCGAATAGTGTTGGCAGAACGACGGCGAGGGTGGGATGGCACAGTACCTGTGCTGCCGTGGCTACCTTGAACCGATGTCTTTGTCCCTGCCACGCCAGATGCGCCGGCATCCACGATCTCACGATCATCAAGTAGAACAAGACGAGATGGGTAAGATGCCGGGAAACCGTTAAGGGGATGGGTCAGGCGTTCGGACTGGCCACGTTTCACTAGCTTTTCTTCACCTTCCACATCGCAATTGTCGTAGTGGCCAAGCTTGGCGGCGAAGTACGGACGCGGTTTATTGGTTGGCTTGTACGATGCGGGGGTTACCTTTATGCCGCATCCACGGCAGATGTAACGCTCTTGGTCCACGTTTTCGATTTGCCAAAGCTGTTCCGCTTCGACGATCAAGCCGGTCACTTTATCCTGTGCGCTTTCCATCATTCAGCCCTTGCTGTTGTCATGGTGATTTCAATTTTGTGATGAATACCATGATTTCAAGATGGGTAGTTGTTAGAAATTTAAGCCGGCGGGATCATGTCCCGCCTCAGGCTCAGGCGCTATGTCCCTGACTGAGCAGATTGCGCAGCCAGAAGGCAAGGAAGCGGTTTAGCTCCTGCTGGATGGCTGGGCTTTCGACCGACATGTCTTCGCGGTAAGCCCGGCGATAGCCAAAGCAATCTTGATACGACAGCGCCTCGACGGTGCTGTTCGCGAAGTAGACCGCCATCGTCATGTCCGGGTCCGGGATCATGTCGCCTGACGAGTGCTTGTAATAATGGCTTAAGGCGATAACCAGTTTTTGCCCGCGTTTGGCCAGCACATCGACGTTCAAGTCCATGAAGCCGGGAGCCTTCAATTTCATCGCCGGGGGCAGGGTGCGCAGGTTGGGTAACAGCTGCTGCAACCGCTCGAAGTTTTGCTGCTGGACGGTCATGGAGCGTCTCCGCGTGGTGTGAAGCGGAAAGCATCATGGCTTCAGCAGGCGGCGGACAACGGGGACGGACTGATAGGGCGGGATAAAAACGGAAGGGGCGGCTAACTTGTTGATTGCCGTGGTTTTATTGGTTTTTGGCCGAGGCGGCCGCGCTGAAAGCCGCGTGAAACGCGGCAGCGAAACGGGTGGAAAAGCTTGGGAAGCTTCTGCTCTACCATTGAGCTACACCCGCGCGCTTCGCTGGAGCCCACGAATTTAGCGGGTTTCAGAGGGCTTGGCAAGGTTTTGCGCCGCAGCAAATCTATTCGCTGAAGCGGATTTTGAAGTGGCTGCGGATTTCAGCCCGCTAAGTGATTGATGCGAAAAGATTCATGCGGAACGCCGGCCGGTGTCAGTGGGTTTGGCGCGGACTTGCAGGCTCCAGCAGCGCGCCGACCATCTTGGCCAGCAGTTCGTAGTTCGCCTCCTGGGCCGCGCGTATGACCTGATTGCGCAACTCCTCCACCGATGGCCGGTTGTCGAAGTCGAAGAAGTCCTTCAGCTCGAAGTTCATCGCCGTGGCCATCTTCTCCAGCGTTTCTATGGAAGGGTAGTGCGCGCCAGCCAACTGAGCAGCCTGACGCGCTCGCCAAGTGATTCCGCCCGCGGCTGCGTGGCTAGCTAAGGCCTGCGCGGCGCTAAGTCTTGGCTAAGTCTGCCTGCTTATTCTCCTGGTTACGCAATCCCTGCGTGATCTGGAGAACCGATATGTACCGCTATTCCAAGCTTTCGCTGCTGGCCATCGTCATTTTCACTTGCGGCGCGGCCGCCTATGCCGCCAGGAGCGGCATGGAAAATGACGCCCTGGCGGTTTCCCAAGCCAAAATCCCTTTAAGCCAGGCCATCGCCATTGCCGAGAAGCATGTCAACGGCCAGGCGGCTCGTGCCGAATACGAGCATTCTCGCCTGGGCGGCAGCTATGACGTGGAAGTGGCCGCGGGCGGCAAGGTGTTCGATGTCAAGGTGGACCCGGTCAAAGGGGCGGTGCTGTCGTCGAAAGAGGATCGGGCCGATCACGACGATGACGGCGATGGTCAGGACTGAGCCTGCTTTGCGGTCTGCCTTCTATGCCGGGAGATGCCATGGAAGCCTTTAATCGCGCGCTGTTCATGTGGATGAATGCGTCCGCCCATCCGGCTACCGGACTTGTCGCGCTGGCGGTGGGCTGCGCGGAGTATCTCATCTGGCTGGTTCCGCTCTTGCTTGGCCTGGCTTGGCTGCGCGGCGAAGAGAATACGCGCAAGGCCATGCTGACGGCGGCGATGGCCGGCTTGGGCGGTTTGCTGCTCAACCAGTTGATAGGGTTGGTCTGGCAGCACCCGCGGCCGTTCATGATAGGGCTGGGGCATACCCTGATCCCGCACGTGGCCGATTCCTCTTTCCCAAGCGATCACCTGACCCTGTGGTGGTCCGTCGCCTTCAGCCTGTTGTGGCAGCCTCGGTTCCGTCGTTGGGGAGGCGCGCTGGCCGCGTTGGGGCTGCCCATCGCCTGGGCGCGCATTTACCTGGGCGTGCATTTTCCGCTGGATATGCTGGGCGCGGCCGCGGTGGCGTGGATGGCGGCAGGGTTGAGCCAGTGGGGAGGACGGTTTTATCTGGAGCGTTTGTATCGGCTGGCGTCATGCGCGCACCGCGCGCTGTTCGGTAAATTGATCGCCGACGGCTGGATGCGCGGCTGAGCAGGCCATATTGAGGAGCGATGCATATGACTATGAATGCGAAATCCACCCAGGTTTCAGCCTCCTGGCTGAGCAAGGTGCCTGAGGTCACGCTGACCTTTTGGATCATCAAGATTCTGTCCACCACGGTGGGGGAGACCGGCGCGGACTATCTGGCGGTGAATGCTGGATGGGGGCAGGGCGCCACGCGCGCGCTGATGGGCGGACTGTTGCTGGCCGCCTTGGCATGGCAGCTGCGCACGCGTCGCCATACCCCTTGGATTTATTGGCTGACTGTGGTGCTGGTGAGCGTGGTGGGCACCCAGATCACCGATCTGTTGACGGACGGCCTGGGCGTGAGCCTGTATGTCAGCACGTCCGTCTTCGCCGTCCTGCTGGCGCTGATTTTCACGGTTTGGCACCGGATGGAGCGCACCTTGTCCATTCATGACATCGTTACGTCGCGGCGCGAGGGGTTTTACTGGGCGGCCATTTTATGCACCTTCGCCCTGGGGACCGCCGCTGGCGATCTGGCGACGGAGGCCTTGGGACTGGGCTTTACGCTGGGGGCGATGGTGTTCGGCCTGTTGATAGGCCTGGCTTACGCCGCCTGGCGCCTGGGCGGCAACGCGGTGCTGACCTTTTGGTTGGCCTATATCCTGACCCGGCCATTTGGCGCGGCCTTGGGGGATTGGCTGACCCAGGCCAAAACCTATGGCGGCATGGGGCTGGGCGCGATGTGGACCAGCAGCCTCTTTCTGTCCGTCATTGTCATGCTGGTGGTTGCGGCGCAACTGGGCATGCTGGGGCGCCAAGCGGCTCCGGCTACGGAATGATGTTGGTCGCTTACTCGGGAGAAACCATGCGACATCTGCACTTTTGGGGGCGGCCGACCACCGCCGTTCTGGGATTGGTTCTATTGGCCGTGATGACGGGATGCTCCAAGCAACAAGCGGCGAACCGCGCCGCAACCCCGGCCGCGGAGGCGGCTGTCCAGCCGGCCTCTCGCCTGGGGGACTTGAGCGCCTTCCGCGCCATCGCCGCCGACGTGGCCAGCCAGGTCGACAAGGGCAGCCTGCCGGCGGCCAAGGCCAGGGTCAAGGATCTGGAAGTGGCCTGGGACGCGGCGGAGGCCGGCCTGAAGCCGCGCGACGCGCAGGATTGGCATGCGCTGGATCGGGCGATAGACCGCGCGCTGGCGGCATTGCGCGCCGATGCGCCCAGCCAGGCGGATTGCCAAGCGGCGATGTCGAATCTGCTGGCGGTTTTCGACCGCTCCGGCGGCACGCGCTGAGCGTGGGCATTGCGGGCGGCGCGCGCGCCGCCCTACCATGAGGCGCGAGATCAAGCGGGAGGGGCGACGATGCGGGTATTGCTGGTCGAGGACGACGCCATGATAGGCGAGGCGGTCCAGGCGGCCTTGAAAGACGAGGGCCATGCCGCGGACTGGGTGCGCGACGGCGGCGCCGCGCTGGCGGCGCTGGGCTGTCAGCATTATGACCTGGCGCTGCTTGATCTGGGCCTGCCGGGCAAGGACGGGCTGCAGGTGCTGGCCGCGATCCGGGCCGCGGGCAATGCCATCCCGCTGCTGATCCTGACCGCGCGCGACGGCCTGGATGACCGCCTGCGCGGGCTGGACGGCGGCGCCGACGATTACCTGCTCAAGCCGTTCGAGATGGCGGAGCTGCTGGCGCGCATGCGCGCCGTGCTGCGGCGCAAGAGCGGCAGCGCCGCGCTGCTGCTGGGCAACGGCGCGCTCAGCCTGGACCCGGCGACGCGGCAGGCCGCGGTGGACGGCGGGCCGCCCATCCCGCTGTCCAATCGCGAGTTCGCCCTGCTGCATGCCTTGCTGACGCGGCCGGGCGCCATCCTGTCGCGCGGCGATCTGGAGGACCGCATCTACGGCTGGGGCGAAGAGGTGGAGAGCAATGCGGTGGAGTACCTGATCCACGCCCTGCGCCGCAAGCTGGGAAGCGGGGCGATCAAGAACGTCAGGGGGCTGGGATGGATGGTTTCAAAAAACGGCTGAGCGAGTCGGTGCAGCTCAGGCTGTCGTTTGGACTGACGCTGGCCATCCTGTTGTTCGGCTTGCTGGCCGGCGCGTTTTCCTTCCTCTCCGCCTTCGACGAGGCGCATGAGTTCCAGGACGACGTGCTGCGCCAGGTGGCGGCGCTGCTGGCGCGGGAGGGGCTGCCGGCGGACTTCAGCGGCAAAAGCGCGGCGGGCGGGGATGAGGAGTCCCGCGTCATCGTGCAGCGGCTGGGGGCGGGCCGGGAGCCGGGCGCGTTGCCCTTGCCGGCCAGCTTGCGGGATGGGCTGCAGACGGTGGAGTCCGGCGGCGAAACTTTCCGCGTGCTGGTGCGCACCATGCGCGACGGGCAGCGCATCGCCGTGGCGCAGGAGGACAGCTTCCGCGACGAAATCGCCAGGGACGGCGCCTTGCGCACGGTGATGCCGATCCTGCTGCTGATCCCCGTTCTGCTGCTGATGGTGGCCAGGCTGGTGCGCCAGCTGTTCCGGCCCATCGCCGCTTTGTCCGTCGAAGTGGACCGGCGCGCGGAGCGGGAGCTGCACCCGCTGGACGCGGACGCCGTGCCCGTCGAGGTACGGCCCTTCGTCCTGGCCATCAACCGCCTGCTGCGGCGGGTGGCGCAGTCCATGGCGACGCAGCGGCGCTTTGTCGCGGATGCCGCGCACGAGCTGCGCTCGCCGCTGACCGCCTTGTCCCTGCAGGCGGAGCGGCTGGCCGAAGCCGATCTGTCCGAGGAAGCGAGAGGCCGGCTGTCCGCGCTGCGCGGCGGCATCGCGCGCGGCCGCCATCTGCTGGAGCAGTTGCTGGTTCTGGCGCGCGCCCAGTCCGCGCCGGAGGCCTTGGCCGCGCCGGTTTCCGTGCAAGGCGTTTACCGGCGGGTGCTGGAGGATGTGCTGCCGCTGGCGGAAGCCAAGAGCATAGACATAGGGGTGGAGGGCGACGGCGACGCCTGGGTATGGGCCAACGAGCTGGATGTCTTCGCCCTGGTCCGCAATCTGGTCGACAACGCCATCCGCTATACCCCGGACGGCGGCCGCGTGGACCTAGCGATGGCAGTGGACGGCGATTGCGCGACGCTGAGCGTGGAAGACAGCGGGCCGGGCATTCCCCGCGCGGAGTGGCCGCGCGTGTTCGATCCGTTTTATCGCGGCCTGGGCAGCGGGCAGCCCGGTTCCGGCCTGGGCTTGTCCATCGTCAGGACCATCGCGGAGCGCATAGGGGCGGAGGTGAGGCTGTCATTCCGCGATGAGCGTAACGAGCAAGGCCTGCGGGTGGAGGTGCGGCTCCCTGTCGTCAGGGAGTCCGCGAAGCCTGAGATGGCAGGCCGATGAGCGTCGGCGGAGCCGGTCCCGGCGATTCATTCAACGGGCTGCCGAGCCGGCGTTTTCTTGTTCATCCCAATGGCGCTTGATGTCGAGGATGATGGGCAGGTTGTCCAGAAAGGCTTGCAGCAGCGTGGGGTCGAAGTGCTTGCCCTCTCCCTCGCGCAAGCAGGCCAGCACTTTGTCCAGCGGCCAAGCGTCTTTATAGGGCCGCACCATGGTCAGGGCGTCGAACACGTCGGCGATGGCGACGATGCGCGCCGAGCTTGGAATGTCTTCGCCGGTCAGGCTGTTGGGGTAGCCTGAGCCATCCCACTTCTCATGATGATTCAGCGCGATCTCTGCGGCCAGTTGGAAGATGGGCGCGTCGCTGCGGCTGAGGATGTTGTGGCCGATTTGAGCGTGGCTGCGCATGATGATCCATTCTTCGTCGGTCAGCTTGCCGGGCTTCTTCAGGATGACATCCGGAATGCCTATCTTGCCCATGTCGTGCATGGGGGCGGCCAGCTCCAATAGATGGCAGGCCTGCTCCGTCCAGCCCATGGCGCGGGCGATGGCGGTGGCGAAGGCCGCCATGCGCCAGATGTGCGCGCCGGTATCGTTGTCGTTGTAGTGGCCGGCCATGCCCAGCATGGAGATCGCGGCGCGGTAGCTTTTTTCCAGCTGGGAGGTGTTGACCAGCGACAGGTGGGTCTTGACTCTGGCGTTGACCACGGCGGGATTGACCGGCTTGACGATGTAGTCCACGGCGCCCACCGCAAAACCGTGGGCCTCGTCTCGCGCCTCGGACAGGGACGTGACGAAAATCACCGGGATGGTCTCCGTGTGCGACGCCGCCTTCAGCGCCTTGCATACCTCGTAGCCGTCCATGTCCGGCATGCTGACGTCCAGCAGAATCAGCGAGGGATGATGCTTGTCCACCGCGGACAAGGTTTCCTTGCCGTTGCGCGCGAACACCAATTTGTAATTGGGTGACAGAATTTGCCGCAGGGCCGCGAGGTTGTGCGGCTCGTCGTCGGCGATCAAGACGGGATGCTGGGTCATGCTTCGCTCTCCTGGGACGGGAAGCGCCGATGCATCAGGCTCAGCACGGCTTGCTCGGCCCCGCGGAAGTCGAAGTCCTCCACCGCGGACTTCAGGCTCGCGGTTTCGGCTTCTCCTAATTGCTCGATCAGGGGCGCCAGCGCGGCCTCCACCTGATTGATGTCGTCATCGTCCAGGGCCGCCAGCAGGGCATTGCACAACTCGGCAAGCTGTTGCCGCGTCACGGTTTGCTCGCCGCGGCTGGCGATGGACTCTTCTCCAGCATAGCCGCGTATCGCCTGCAGGGCGGTCTCCATGGCGGCGGCCAGTTCGTCCAGCGCCTTGGGCTCGCGCTCGCCGGCCGACAGCTGCTCTTCCAGCGTTTTGGCCGCGGCCTCCACCTCGCTCAGCGCGAGGTTGCCCGCCACGCCCTTGAGTTTGTGGGCCAGGCCGCGCGCGTCATCCAGTTCGCTATTGCCTATGCTGGGCGCGATGTCTTGGTAGTCGCGCAGGAATTTGCGCAGGTATTGTTTGTATACAGAAGCTTCGCGCCAGATTTCCAGCCCGCGCGCGACGCTGATCGCGCCGTGCGGAACGATGGGCGCCGCGGTTTGGGCCGGAGCGGGCTGGGCCGGAGCGGGCTGGGCGGCGCGGATTTCCCGGCCCGATATCTTCTGGATCATGGCGACGGCTTGGTCGACATCGAAGGGTTTGGCGATGTAATCGTTCATGCCGGCCGCCTCGGCCGCTTCGCGCTGGGTTTGGAAGGCGCCGGCGGTCAGCGCGATGATGGGCAGCGCGCGCAGCTCCGGATGCTGGCGGATGCGCCTGGCGGCTTCGTAGCCGTCCATCACCGGCATCTGGATGTCCATCAGAATCAAGTCGACCTGATCCGGCTGGGCGCTCAGCCAGTCCAGCGCCTCCTGCCCATTGTCTGCGGTGGCCACCGCGGCGCCCTCGTAGCCGAAAATGCGCTGGGCGACGTCGCGGTTGATGTCGCTGTCGTCCACCACCAGCAGGCGAATGCCGGCCAGGCGGTTTCCGGTTTGGACGTGCAGGGGCGACGTTTTCTCGCCCTGGCGCTGTTTCATCGCCTTGGCCACCGCGTTATACAGGCAGGAGGGGGTGACCGGCTTGGTCATGATGCCGTCCACCACTTCGACATGGGGCTCGGCCAGCAAGGCCTCGCGCGAGTAGGCCGTCGCCATCAGGATGATGGGCGGGTTGCGGCCGCGCAGCGCCTCGACATAAGACTTGGCCACTTCCAGCCCGGACTGGTCCGGCATTTTCCAGTCCAGGATGACGACGTCGGGATGGTCGCCTTCCCGCAGCTCGGTCAGCGCCTGCCTGCCGGTGGACGCGGTGCGGGCGCGCCAGCCCAGGCCGGAGGCCGCGCAGCTCAGCGCGTCCAGCGCGATGGAGTTGTCGTCGGCGATGAAGACGTTGAGTTCGGCCAGCTCAGGCTGCGAAAAGTCGGCGCCGGCGCCGGCGACGCGCGGCAGCTGCAGGATGAAGGAGAAGGTGCTGCCGATGCCTGGCTCGCTGTTCAGATAGATCTTGCCCCCCATCAGCTCCACCAGCTTGCGGCAGATGGCCAGGCCCAGGCCGGTGCCGCCGAAGCGGCGGGTGGTGGAGGCGTCCACCTGGGTGAAAGGCTGGAACAGCTGGGCCTGTTTGTCGGGCGGGATGCCTATGCCGCTGTCCGATACCGTGAATTTCAGCTCGGCCAGCTCATCGGTGACTTTCATCGGCCGGATCGACACTTCGACAAAGCCGCGCTCGGTGAACTTGATGGCGTTGCCGGCCAGATTGATCAGCACCTGTTCCAGCCTCAGCGCGTCGCCTATCAGCCTTTCCACGCCGGGCGGCGGCGGGCTGATGACCAGCTCGACGTCCTTGCCGCCGACATTGGCGGTCATGATGGTGGAGAGGTTGTCCAGCAGGTCGTTCAGGCTGAATGGCGCCTGTTCCAGCGTCAGGCTGCCGGCTTCTATCTTGGAGAAGTCCAGGATGTCATTGATGATGCCGAGCAGGGAACGGCCGGCGGCGCGGATTTTCTGCACGACTTCATGCGCGTCTGGCGGCAGATCGGCCTTTTCCAACAGGAAGGCGAGGCCGAGGATGGCGTTCATCGGCGTGCGGATCTCATGGCTCATATTGGACAGAAAGTCCGCCTTGGCGCGGTTGGCCGACTCCGCCTGTTCGCGAGCCTGGTTCAGCGACTCCTCGTGCTCGCGCTGGGCGGTGATGTCGCGGTTCATGCCGGTGATGCGCAGCGGCTGGCCCGCGTCGTCGCGCTCGATCAGCGCGCCGGCCTGGACATAGCGTATGCCGCCGTCCGGCATTTTCAGCCGGAAGGTCGGATCGTAGACATCCTTGCCGGCCAGCGCCGCCATCAGCTTGGCCTCCACCGCGTCCACGTCGTCGGGATGAACCCGCGAGCGCCAATGTTGGTAGTTCAGCCCCTGTTCGCGCAGCGCCGCGGGGTAGCCGTAGATGTCGAACATGCGGTCGTTCCAGATCAAGGCATTGTCTGCCACTACCCAGCTCCAGATGCCTAGCTCGGCGACTTCGGCGGCGATGCTCAGCTGGTCGCGCGTGGCCAGCAGTTCGTGCTGCATTTGTTTCTGCAGCAAGGCGTTCATCTGCTCGATATGCGCTTCGCTGGCTTTCTGCTGGGTGATGTCGCGCAGGGTGTCGGCCAGCCGCGGCGTGCCGTCGTGGCCGGCATGGGTGTGGGTGACGCTGAGCATCACGTCCAGGATGGAGCCGTCCCGGTGGCGCAGGCGAACCTCCCGCGGCGGCGGTGAGCGCCGCGCGGCCGCGTCGGCGTACCACTCGGCCACGATCGGCCATTGGGTCTCCGGGATGATCAGCTGCTGCAGTTTTTGACCGATGGCTTCTTCGGCGGGGTAGCCGAACAGCCGGGCCGCCGTCGGGTTCCAGCTGGTCACGGTGCCGTCCGCCAGATGGCCGACGATGGCCTCCTGCGCGCTGCCGACGATGGCGGCCAATTCGGCCTGCTGCGCGTGCAAGTCGCGGCGTTGCCGGCGATAGGCCGAGGCCAGCGCGCCGATGGCGACGCCCAGCAACAGCGTCAGGGCGAAGGCCTGCCATTGCAGCGAGCGCACCTGGTGCGCGATGGTTTCGACCGGCTGGGTGGACAGTATGCGCAAGGCGAGTCCTGGGCGGGCCGGGTCCGGCAAGGCCACCCGCTCGCTGGCGGCGTAGAGGGCCGAGCCATCGCGGCGGATCAGCCGCCTCAGCTTGGGGTAATCGGGCAGGGTTTGCTCGGCGCGGAACTCGTCCAGCCAGCGCCAGCGCGGGTTGGCGGCCTTGGCGGCCTGCGGGTGGCTTAAGAATTGGCCGCTCTGGTCGGCGATGAACAGCGTGGTATCGGCGTCCGCGCCGGCAGTCTGGCGCAGCAGGCTGGAGGTGTCGAAGGCGACCTCCAGCGCGGCGAAGGGTTTGCCGTTGGCGGCGTAGCACGGCGTCCAGTAGCTGTCTCGTGCTAGGGAGAGCGGGCCGCCAGGCGGCGGGGGACGGATGCCGGACTGGGTGATGGCTCCGGCGGGCTGCTGCACGACGCGGGTGAAGGATGGGCTGTCATGGACGGACGACAGCTCGCCTTCGTCCAGGATGCGGGGATGGCCGCCGAGGGTGTCCACTCGGACCAGCTCCCGATTGTTGTCGGCCAGGCCGACCAGGCGCAGCCGCATGATGTCCGGCATCGATTCGGCGTATTTCAGGAAGATCGTGCTCAGCCTGTCCTTCCATTGGCGGGTCGAGTTGTTTTGCTGCGGGTCGAAGCCGTGGTTGAGCGAGGCGCGGGCCAGTCCGGGTATCGGCGGGGTATTGGCGAGGAACAGCGCGGCCTGGCGGCCGCGTTCGGCGTGTTGTTGCAGCAATACGGCGCGCAGCCCGGCTTGCGCGCTCAGCCGCTGCTGCAGCAGCTCCATGAGCTGGTTTTCGCGCAGGCTGCCGGCTAGCCAGGCCACGCCCGCGGAAACCGCCAGCCAGCCGGCCAAGGCCAGCCAGCGCCGCCGCGCCGTCGCGATTGAGAACAGGAAAGCCATGGATTCACCCTGGTTCATCCCGCATGTCAATGCATGCGGCTTGTATCACGTTAGGCAATCCATGCTTTTGTTTGCAAGAATGAATGACGCGCGCATGAGATCCGCAGCGGCTTTCATTTGGGATGGAGGGCGGCATGGAAAAGGTGGGAACCAGCTCTGTCGGCATCATCACCATAGACGAGCAGGGCTGCATCACGGCCTTCGACGCCGTGGCCGTGCGGCTGTTCGGCTACGAGGAGGCGGAGGTGATCGGCGCCAATGTGTCCATGTTGATGCCGGAGCCCTACAAGACCGAGCACGACGGCTATCTGGCCCGCTACGCCGCTGGCGGCCAGCCTCACGTCATCGGCAAGGGGCGCGAGGTGGAGGGGCGGCGCAAGGACGGCTCCATCTTCCCGGTTTGGCTGGCGATCAACGAGGTGCGCTTTGGCCAGCAGCGCTTCTTCGTCGGCTCCATCGTGGACTTGTCCGAGCAAAAGGCGGTGGAGGCCGACCTGGCGAAAAGCCTGGAAATGACCCGCGCCATTCTGGACACGGCGGTCAATCCCATCATCACCATCGACGCTCATGGCAAGGTCCGCTCGTTCAATCCGGCCGCGGTGCAACTGTTCGGCTACGAAGCGCATGAGGTGATAGGCCGCAACGTCAAGATGTTGATGCCTTCGCCGTATCATGAGGAGCACGACGACTATCTGCAGCGCTATCTGCGCGAGGGCGCGCCCAGGGTGATAGGCCAGGGGCGGGAGGTGATCGCCAGGCGCAAGGACCAGTCGGTCTTCCCCATTCACCTGTCGGTGGGCGAGATGAGCGTGGCCGGCGAGCGCATGTTCGTCGGCATCATCGCCGACATTTCCAAGCTGCGCGCCGCCGAGCAGAGCTACGCCGCCAGCGCCGAGCTGACGCGGGCCATTCTGGACACCGCGGTCAATCCCATCATCACGATAGACAGCCGCGGCGTGATCCGATCATTCAATCCGGCCGCCGAGAAGCTGTTCGGCTACGGCGCGGACGAGGTGGCCGGGCAAAACGTCAAATTGCTGATGCCCTCGCCGTATCGGGAGGAGCATGACGGCTATCTCTCGCGCTATCTGCACGAGGGCAGCCCGCGCATCATAGGCATAGGCCGCGAGGTGACGGCCAGGCGCAAGGACGGCACCGAGGTGCCCATCCATCTGTGCGTGGGCGAGATGGAAGTGGGCGGGCAGAGCATGTTCGTCGGCATCATCACCGACATTTCCAAGCTGAAGGAAGCGGAGCGGGCCTTCGCCCAGAGCCTGCAAACCACGCGGGCCATTCTGGATACCGCCGTCAGTCCCATCGTCACCACCGACGTCAAGGGCATCATCCTGACGGTCAACCCCGCCACCGAGCGGCTGTTCCAGTACGCCAGCCATGAGTTGCTGGGACAGAGCATCAATCTATTGTTCTCGCCCGACTATCACAACGAGCATCAGCGCTATCTGGAGCGCTATCAATCCGGCGGGGGGATAGGCGGCGCGGCGCCCACGGTGATAGGCGAGGGGAGGGAGCTGGATGGCCGGAAGAAGGATGGCGAGATCTTTCCCATCCACCTGACGGTGGGCGGCATGAATATCGGCGGCGAACCCTTATTCGTCAAGATCATGGTGGACATGTCCGAGCACAAGGCGGCGGAGATGGAGCTGCGCAAGCACCGCGACCACCTGGAGGAGCTGGTGTCCATCGCCACCACCGAGGTCAGCGCCATCGTGCGCACGGCGGTCAACGGCATCATCACCATCGACGAGATGGGCATGATCCACCTGTTCAACCCGGCGGCGGAAATCCTGTTCGGCTGGAGCCGCGACGAGATGATAGGCAAGAACATCGATGCCTTGATAGACGAGTACCAGTTTCCGGGACAGAGCTTCATCGAGGGTTTTCTCGCCAAGGACGAGAATCATGTGGTGGGCCGCGGCCATGAGGTGGTGGCCAGAAGAAAAGACGGCGGCAGCTTCCCGGCTTATCTGTCCATGGGGCATGCCGAGCTGTCGGACGGCCACCATTTCCTGGTGGCCTTCATCTCCGACATCACCGAGCAGAAGCAGAACGAAAACGTGCTGAAGCGGGCCAAGGAAGAGGCCGAGGCCGGCGCGCGCACCAAGAGCCTGTTCCTGGCCAATATGAGCCACGAAATCCGCACGCCGATGAACGCGGTGATCGGCTTCGCCGAGGTGGCGCTGCAGGACGCCACGCTGTCGCGCGAGACGCGGCGCCACCTGGAAGTGCTGCTGAACTCCGCCCGCTCCTTGCTGAGCATCATCAACGATGTGTTGGACATCTCCAAGCTGGACAGCGGCAAGTTCAAGCTGGAGGCGATAGGCTTCCACCTGGCCAACACCATACGCGAGGCCTTGCTCACCACCGAGCACAAGGCGTCGGAAAAGGGTTTGTCGCTGCGGCTGGACGTGGGGGACAACGTCAATGTCCGCCGCGTGGGCGATCCCACCCGGCTGCGCCAGGTGATACTCAATCTGGTCAGCAACGCCATCAAGTTCACCGAATACGGCGGGGTGGATGTGGTGGTGCGCGCGGGGGAGACGCCGGACATGCTGCGCTTCGAGGTGCGGGACAGCGGCATAGGCATGAGCCAGGAGCAATTGGCGCATGTGTTCGAGATGTTCACCCAGGCCGACGACTCCACCACGCGGCGCTTTGGCGGCACCGGGCTGGGCACCACCATCTGCAAGGAGATCGTCGAGCTGATGGGCGGGCGGATCTGGGTCAGCAGCGCGCAGGGCAAGGGCTCGGTATTCAGTTTTACGGCCCTGATGCCGGAGGCGCCGGCCGCCATGCAGTGCCTGAACGACGCGGAGGAGTTGACGCTGAAAACTTATGTGTCGCCGCGGCTGTTCCGCATCCTGCTGTGCGAGGACATCGAAACCAACGCCACGCTGGCCATGCTGCGGCTGCGCAATATCGGACACGAGGTGGAGTGGGCCAAGAATGGCCGCGAGGGCGTGGAGGCATACCTGCAAGGCGGGTTCGATCTCATCCTGATGGACGTGATGATGCCGGAAATGGACGGCCTGGAGGCGACTCGGCAAATCCGGGCGCTGGAGCGCGACGGCAAGAGCAAGATACCGATACTGGCGCTGACCGCCAGCGTGATGCAGGAAGACAATGTGCGTTGTCTGGCCGCCGGCATGGATGGCATCGCGGCCAAGCCCATCGAGTTCGACCAATTGTTGGCGGCAATGGAAAACCTGGTGCCGGATGGCGAGGGGAGGCATAACCTCGGCCTGACGCAGTCGTCCGGCGAGGCCTGCGCCATAGACTTCTCTCCGGTGGCGGACCTGGCGAATCTGCCGCAGGCGGAGGAGACCTGGGGCAATATGCTCAGCTACGCGCGATCGCTGCGCGCTTTTTCAGCTCAGTTCGAGGGGCGGACCGAGGAAATCGGCAAGATGTTGGCCGCGGAGAGCCAGCTGGACTCCGTGCGCGCCTATGTTCACAGCTTGAAGGGCGGGGCGGGCAACCTGGCGTTGGCGCGCATCCATGCGCTGGCCAGCGAGATCGACACCGCGCTGAAGGCTAATTGGCTCACGGAAGCCCGCGCGCGCTACCCCAGGCTGGAACGGGCCATGGCCGAGGCCTTGAGCGCCATCGACCTGCTGACGCTGCCCACGGCCACGGTGCGCACGGTGTCCAGCACCGCCCAGCACAGCGAGGAGGACCAGCGGCAGGCGCTGCGGAGCATTTTGGACGAACTGGACAACCTGAACCCGGATACCATCTTGCCGAGGATTGAGCAGGCCGCCGGCTGGCTGGCGGCGGACGAGGAAAGCGCCTTGCGCCGGGAGGTGGACCGTTTCGCCTTCAAGGCGGCCAGGGAGCGGGTGGAGCGTCTACTATCCATGGTAGGAGCCGATGGCGCGAGGCAGTGCCCATGAAAAAGCTGCTACTGGTGGACGACGAGCCGACCAATCTGAACCTGCTGCGGGAGATATTGCGCGAGCAGTATCAATTGCTGTTCGCCACCTCGGGCGAGGATGCGATCGAGGCCGCGCAGCGGCACCACCCGGATTTGATCCTGCTGGATGTGTCCATGCCGGGCATGGATGGCTTCGAGGTGTGCCGCCGCTTGCAGTCCGCCGCCGATACCGCGCCGATTCCCATTTTGTTCGTCACGGCCATGGCCGGCGACGAGGAATTGGCGCCAGGGAACCGGCCCAGCGTCGCCGGCGTGGTGGCCAAACCGGTCTCGCGGCAGGATGTGCTGGAAAAGGTCGCGGCGGCGTGCGGCGCGGCATGAGCCTTTTTGAGGCGAGGGCCTGCGAGGCGGCGGCGTGAACGCGATTGCCCGCGGTTTTTCCGTCTGCCTGTGGGCCTGCCTGGCCGGGCTGCCTGCGGCGGCCGAAGAAACGGTCACGCTGGCTTCCGACGATTGGTGCCCTTTCATCTGCGCGGGCAAAGATGGCGTCGCCGGGGGCTTCTTGGTCGAGCTGGCGCGGCAGGCGCTGGCGCTGCGGCATTATCGCGTCGACGCCAGGCTGATGCCGTTGAGCCGGGCCATGGCGATGAGCGAGAGCGGCGAGCTGGACGGCGTGTACGCCCCGCCAGTCGATCATGTCTTGCTGGAGAGCAGGCCGTTGGCGTACTCCCGCGCCTGTTTCTACACGGTAGCGCCAAGCCGTTGGCGCTATGCCGGACCCGCCTCGCTGCGGGGCGTGCGCATAGGCGTCATCGTCGATTATGGCTATGACGGCGGCGAGTTCGACCGTCTATTGGCCTCGCCCGGCCACGGCGGCTTGAGCGTGGATTTCACTACCGGAGAGGACGCCGGGCGCAAGAATCTGCGCAAGCTGTTGCTGGGCCGCTATCCCGTTTTGCTGGAGCATGAGGCGGTGTTGGCCCATATCGCGGCCGGCGTGCCCGGCGGGGAGCGCGCGCGCGAAGCGGGCTGTCTGGCCAGACCGCTGCCATTGGTCATCGGTTTTGGCCGGAGCGGCCCGCGCGGCGCGCAGGCTGCGCGGGCGTTGGACCTGGGCGTGGAGCAGTTGTCCGCGTCCGGCGAGCTGGCGCGCTTGAAGCGCCAGTACGGCTTGCGCTGAACCCGCGGCGCTCAGTCCGCCAGATGCTTGAAGCGATCCACCAGCTCGACCAATGCTCCGGCCGAGGCATTCAGCTGGTCCGACAGCTTGGCCACCTCCTGCACCAGCGTGGCGTTGTCTTCGGCCAGGGAGGCGATCACGCTGATATTGGCGGCCACCCCGTTGCTGGCCGCGGTTTGCTGCGCCATCGCGCTCGCTGTCGCTTGGCTCTTGCTGGCGGCATGGCTGGCCTCATTGTGGATCTGCTCCAGATCCTCCACGGTGCGGCCGACCAATTGCAGGCCCGACTCCATTTTGTCTCGCGCTTCCAGCATGTGGCGGGAAGCGGTCTGCGTTTCGCCGCGCATGTCTTCGATCAGCGCGGCGATGTCCAGCGTTTCTTTGCCGGTGCGTTCGGCCAGCTTGCGCACCTCGTCGGCCACCACGGCGAAGCCGCGGCCCGTTTCGCCGGCGCGCGCCGCCTCTATCGCCGCGTTCAGCGCCAAGAGATTGGTTTGATCGGCGATTTCGCCGATGGCGGTGATGATGGAGCGAATGCCCTCTGACTTTTGGCGCAGGGCTTCGATGCGGTCGCCGGCGCTGCCCAGCACGAGCGAAGTTTGGCTCATGGCCGAGGTGGTGTCGCCCATCCGCTCCCGGCCGTCGCTGACGCTATGCTGCATCTGTTGCGCCAGGCTCAGCGACTGCTGAGTATTGGCGGTGACGGACTCTATGCCGGCTGACATCTGCTCGACAGCGGCGGCGATTTCCGTCGCCGACTGGCTTTGCGTTTCGGAGGCCAGGGCGGCGCGGTCGGCGATGTCCAGCATGGCGCGGGCGGCTTCTACCAGGGTGTGGGCGTTGCGATTGACCTCGCTCAGCGTATGGGCGAAAGCTTCCACCAAGTGATCGAAGGCCTGGCTCATTCGGGCGATTTCGTCCTGGCCGCGCAGGGCGGCGCGCGGGCGCAGATCGAAGTCCTGGCTCATCGTCGTCATCAGGCTCTCCAGCCGCCGCACCGGCGCGCGGATGCCGCGGTAGATGGAAAAGCCAAGACTGCCCAGCAGCAGGATGACGAGAGCCGCGCCGCCCAAGGTCAGCGCGAGATCCTGCTCGGCCTGGCCCAGCTTAGCCTGTGCCATGTCCGCCATTTGCCGCAATAGTTGGTCTTGTTCGCGCTTCAGCGCGTCGATGCGGCGGCTGGTGGCCGCGAACCATTCGGCCGGCGCCACGCCCACCGGTTGTCCCAAGGCCTGGCCCATCACTTTGGCGCGCAGCGCCTGCACGGCGCGGCTTTCATCGCCGCTGTCCAGCGCCGTCTTACGGGCGCGGGCCTCGTCGCCGGCGATCAGCGCGAACTGATTGGCGCAGGCGTCCTGCTTGGCGATCAGGCCCGCGGTCTGGGCGTAGCTTTTTTGGTCCAGCAGGCCGCTCTGCAGCAGGCCGTTGACATAGCCGCGCTCCCGGCCGGCGAACTCTTTCTCGCATTGCAGATTCAGCAGGGCCATGGTGCTGCGCAGCAGGTCTCCGTCATCTCCGGCCTGGGCCAGGCCGGAGATCAGGCCGATCAGCGAGTCGATGTCGCGGGAGTAGGCGGCGAAGGCGTCGGCGGCGGCGATACGGCGCTGTTCGATGTCGGCGCGCAGGGGCCCCAGCGCCTGCAATTGTCCGTTCAGCGCGCCGGCTTGCGGATCCGGCCCGCTGTCCGCCTGGGCGGCGGCGTACCGCGCCAATGCCTTGTCGCTGTTGGCTCGGGCGGCCTGCAGCGCCGGCGGCGGCGCGCCGGCCTTGCCGCTGAGAAAGCCGTTGCTGAGGCCGCGCTCGGTTTGTAGGTCGTGTATCAGCTGGCTGGCGCCGCTTGCCACGACGATCATCCGTTCCGCGCGCTGCAGGGCGCGCAGATGGTGCAGCCGGTCCGACGAAAGAATGGCGGCGAGCGCCAGCAGGGCGAGCGAGAAAGGCAGCAGGAGCAGTAACAGTTTGCCGGCGATGGATAGGCGAGACAGCATGGACTCTCCCCTGTTGGTTGGGCGCGGGTGTCGGTTCCCACTATAGGAAAACTTGCGGCCGGGGCTAAGCGCCGCTGTGCATGAGCACGCTTACCGCGATGCGGGGCGCAACAGCCAGCAAGCCTGGCCGTATTCGCCGCCATGCGCCTGATGGACGGCGATTTCGCGCCGCAGGTCGGCCAAAGCGGGATGGTCCGGCCCCGCGTCCCGCGCCGCCGCGGCAATCTGCCGCGCCATGTCCTCATAGTAGGCGTCCCAGTCGGCGCGGGGCAGGGCGAAGCGGTCCAGGATGTCCCAGCCTTGCGCGCGTAGTTGATTCTCGCGTCGCGCGGGACCGGCCATGCCGGGATAGCCGCTGCGCCAGAGCTGTCGGGCCGGCGCGGACGGCCGGGTGCTCAGCCAGACCGGCTCGCTGACGAAGAGCAGGCCGCCGGGGCGCAGCAGCGGCCGCCACAGGCGCAGGGCGCGCTCAAAGCCTAGCAGGCAGGCGCAGCCCTCGGCCCAGATCAGATCGAAGCTGGCCGGCGGCTCGCCCGGCGCGGCGATATCGGCCAGGCGCGGCGTCACCGTGGCCAGGCCGCGCGAAGCGGCGGCGCGCGCCAGCCGTTCCAGGCTGGCGGGATGCTGGTCGATGGCGACGACGGCGGCGCCGGTCGCCTCCGCCAGTTGCAATGCCGCCTCGCCGTTGCCGCAGGCCAGTTCCAGCACCCGTTCCGGCCGGCCATGCCGCAGGGCGGCGGCGATGGCGCGGCCGGTGCTGGCCGCGCTGCCCGGCCCCTGGCGGCGCATGCCGGCGATGACGCCTTGGTAAACGTCCAGGTAGGCCCGGGCCAGACGCGGGTCGCGCGCCTGCCATTTCAGGCGCAGGGCGTCGTCTATGCCGTATCCCAGCCGGCGCAATAACTCAGGAAAGGCCAGCGTCTCCTGCGATGCGTCAGGCGCATGGCGCAGAGGGCGGGCCTCCGCCGCGTCGATGATGTCGCCGCGGCCTGCTTCGGGCGCCGCCGCCCGCAATCCCAGCCGCTTGTGGCGCCGCAGCGCGGAAAGGCTAAAACCGCTGCGGCAAGTCGGGCGCAGATGAATTGTCATATGATTTTTTTGGATGAATTGCGCTTGGGGGGCGAGGTTGCAGCTTAAGCGTTGGCTTGATAATCGGCGCGATATTGCGTGGATGTCTTGTCATAAGGGTGTCATCCGCGTCTGGAAGAATGGCTTGCGTAATTATTACCAAGCAGACTGTTTAAACTTGAACAATCTATTCTCGCTGGGCAGGCTATGAATATACGTAATAGGATTCTGTTGCTGGTGTCGGTCAGCTTCCTGGCCATACTGGCCGTCGGCGGCTACGCGGTGTGGCAGTCGCATGCCAATGCCGCGGCCGTCAAGTCGGTGACCGAGGCCGAGGTGCCCAGCGCGCTGGCTTCGTCCGATCTGATTTCGGCGCTGAAGGACGTGCAGCTGGGCATGATGAGCTATCTGCAGGCCGCGGACGCCAATCTGCGCAGCCAGGCCCAGGAGCAGTTGAGCCTCAGCGAGAGGGCCTTGCAGTCGCAGCTGGCCTATCAGAAGAAGATGGCCGGCAGCCCCATCCAGCGCGGCCTGGTGGACCAGGCGCAGGAGGTCTACGACAACTATGTCTCCTCCATCAACGATACCATCAAGTTCAAGCAGGGCGGCCAGAACGACATGGCTGACGCCACCTATGCCGGCGGCGTGCTGCAGTACCACGACAATCTGCAGCAGATCGTCACCACCCTGCGCGTGGAAAAGAACCGCAACAAGGATGCGGCGATCCAGACCCTGAACCGTAACCTGTCCGGCGCGGTGATGACGCTGACCGTGGTCACGCTGGCAACCTTGCTGGCGCTGGGCCTGCTGGGCTGGCTGCTGTACCGCCAGATCGTGCTGCCCATCCGCCACATGCAGGACACCATGAGCGAGATCGCCGACAGCCAGGACTTCTCGCGCCGCGTGGCGGTGGTGCGCGAGGACGAGATCGGCAAGTCCGTCGTCGCCTTCAACAGCATGGTGGCGCGCATCGAAGAGAGCAGCGCGCTGGTGCGGCAGAAGAGCAACGACATCCAGGCCATGTTGCAGAACATCCCGCAAGGCATCCTGACCATAGTCGACGGCATGGCCGTGCATCATGAGTATTCCGCCCACCTGGAAGCCATCCTGGGCCATGGCGACATCGCCGGCCGCAACATCATGGACGTGCTGTTCGCCGATGGCCAGCTGGGCGCCGACGCGCTGTCGCAGGTGGAGGCCGCCATCGCCTCCTGCCTGGGCGAGGACAGCATGAATTTCGAATTCAACCGCCATCTGCTGGTGGGCGAGCTGGAACGCCAGGGCAAGGCCTTGGACCTGAGCTGGTCGGTGATCGTGGACGAGCAGGACCGCGTGGAGCGGCTGATGCTGTGCGTGCGCGACGTGACCGAGCTGAAGGCCCTGGCCGCCGAAGCCAACGAACAGAAGCGCGAGCTGGCCCTCATCGGCGAGATCCTGGCGGTGAGCCAGGACAAGTTCCACGATTTCATCGCCGGCGCGGTGCGTTTCATCGGCGAGTCCGAGCAGCTGATCCGCCAATACCCCAACGGCGACGCCGAGGCGGTCAAGCAGCTGTTCCGCAATCTGCACACCATCAAGGGCAATGCCCGCACCTACGGCCTGTCGCAGCTGACCGACATCGTGCACCAGGCCGAGCAGCGCTATGAGCAGCTGCGCCAGCCCAAGCCGGAAATCGTCTGGGACCAGACCCAGCTGCTGGAAGAGCTGGAAGCGGTGCGCGACAGCGTGGAGCACTACGCTCGCGTCAATGAGGTGAGCCTGGGCCGCAAGGGGCCGGGACGCAGCGGCGGCGCCGACTTCCTGCTGGTGGACCGCGGCCAGGTGCGCGAGATGCTGCAGCGGCTGGAAACCGTCAATACCGGCAATCTGCACGAGCTGATCGCCGTGCACAACAGCGTGCGCCATGTGCTGAACCGCATGGGCACGGAGCCGCTGGCGGACATACTGGCCGGCGTGCTGGATTCCTTGCCGTCCCTGGCGCATGAGCTGGGCAAGGACGCGCCGCAGCTGCGCATACGCGACAACGGCTACGTGCTGCGCAACCAGGTTTCCGCCACGCTGAAGAACGTGTTCATGCACCTGATGCGCAACGCGCTGGACCATGGCCTGGAAGCCCCGGACGAACGCGTGGCGCTGGGCAAGGCGCCGCAAGGCGCCATCGCGCTGGACCTGCGCGTGGCCGACGGCCGGCTGGAACTGGCCCTGGCCGACGACGGCCGCGGCCTAGCCTTGGGCCGCATCCGCGAGCGCGCCGTCCAGCAGGGCCTGATCGCCGCCGACGCCGCGCTGAGCGACGAGGACATCGCCCAGCTGATCTTCCGCCCCGGTTTCTCCACCGCCGCCAAACTGACCGCCGTGTCCGGCCGCGGCGTGGGCATGGATGCCGTGCAATCCTTCATCAAGCGCGAGCAGGGCAGGATAGAGCTGCGCTTCCTGGACCAGGAGAGCGGCATGGACTTCCGCCGTTTCGAAACCGTGGTGGTGTTGCCGGACAGCCTGGCCGTGGCGGTGGAGCCGCGCGCGGTTAGCGAAGCGGCGCAATCCGCCGCTGATCACGTGGTGAACCCGGCATGAGCGCGCCGGCCACGGATAGCCTGTCTTGCCTGCGCACCAAGATGCTGGTGCTGGACGACAGCCAGACTTACGCCGGCAGCCTCAAGCACTTCTGCCGCGACCATGAACTGATCTGCATCCGGCCGCAAAAGGCCGGCGCGGACAGCGTGATGGCCATCTTGCGCTCCAATGTGGACCTGGGCGGCATCATGCTGTTCGAACACTACGGCGGCCGCCAGGCCGGGCTGGAGCTGGCGCGGCAGATTCACGCCGCGCGGCCGGAGCTGCCCATCTTCCTGCGCCGCGAGCTGACGGCCAGCCTGGCCGGTCTGTCCGAGCGCGACGCGCTGCGTTTCTGCTGCGCCTACACGCTGAACGATCTGCATGTGTTCAGCGCCGCGCTGGCCTCGTCCATCTTCAGCCGCCTCTACCCCAACCAGCTGGTGCGCGGCATCACGGAAATGAGCCGCGATGCGCTGGCCCAGCTGTTTCCGCGCTGCGAGGTGACGGTGCAGTCGCCGTTCCTGGCGGTGAAGGACAGGCTGGTCTACGGCGAGATGTTCACGCTGATCGCCATCGAAAGCGGCTGGTGCCGCGGCTATATGATGCTGCAGGCCGAGGAAGCGCCGCTGATGGCGCTGCTGGAGCCGGCGGGCGATGGCGAGATCGACTTCCGCCAGCTCAACGCGGCGCTGGGCGAGGCCACCAATCTGATCTGGGGCGCGTTCAAGAACCGCTATGCCGGAAACGGCCAGCCGAACCCGGCGCCGCTGACCCAGGTGCCCATCATCGTCAACCACCAGCGGCGCTATATCTCCTTCGGCTCGGAAGACCCGCAGCTGTGCATCAAGTACCAGCTGCGCGAGCGCGACGCCGGCGACGGGCAGGAGGCCACCCTGGTGCAGCGCTTCGTATTCAATTTGAGCTGGTCGCCAGACCAGTTTCAGGAAAGCCCTAGCGTCGAGTCGCTGGTCGAATCCGGCGAACTCGAACTGTTTTGATACCCCGTGATGAAAAGGAAGTGAAATGGCTCAAGTTTTGATGGTGGACGACTCCAGCACCGTGCGCAATGAAGTGGCGGATTTCCTGAAGGCCAACGGCCTGTCCGTGGTGACCGCGGTGGACGGCAAGGACGGCCTGGACAAGCTGCGCGCCCACCCCGGCATCAAGCTGGTGGTCAGCGACGTCAACATGCCCAATATGGACGGCCTGACCATGGCCGAGAAAATCCGCAACGAGCTGAAGAACGCCGCGGTCAACGTCATCATGCTGACCACCGAGAACAGCCCGGCGATGAAAGAGCGCGGCAAGGCCGCCGGCGTCAAGGGCTGGATCGTCAAGCCCTTCAACGGCGCGGCCGTATTGCCGACTTTCAAGAAGCTGGTCACCGCTTGAGTCATGCCGCCGCGCAAGCGGCAAGAAGGAAAGAGATGGACGCAGTCAGCATGATCGCCTTTGCTTGCGCCGGCCTGTGCCTGGCGCTGTTCGTCGTGGCCTGCGCGCTGGCGCGCCGCGCCGCCGGCCGCCAGCGGCAGGCCCTGGCCCAGCGCGATGCCCGCATCGCGGAGCTGGAGCGGCGGGAGCATCCGGATGCCGTGGCGGAGCGCTGGCGGCGGCAACAGGAAGCCGCGGAAGCGGCGCATGGCCGCAAGCTGGATGAGATGCGGGCGCAGCTGGAACAGCTGGAGAGCGAGGCGAGGCGGCTGGCGGAGGCGGCCAGGGAGGACGCGCGGCGCGAGTCGCGCGATGAAGCCTTGCGGTCATTGCAAAGCGTGCGCGCCGACATGCGCCAGGAGCAGGCGGCATTGGCCGGCGACGTGGAGCGGCTCTTGGGACTGGTGCAGACCATAGAGCGCTGGCACGAGGAAATGCAGGCCATCCTGGTCAACAACCGCCGCTTGAAGGAACAGAACGAGGACTTTTCCACCATCGTCAAGAGCGTGGTGATGCTGGCCTTGAACGCGTCCATCGAGGCGGCGCGCGCCGGCGAGTACGGCCGCGGCTTCTCCGTGGTGGCGGACGGCGTGCGCCAGCTGGCCAGCAACGCGGCCGACTTGTCCGGCGAGTACAAGAAGAACCTGGAGCGCAACGATCTGGTGACCACCACCACCTTCCAGGACCTGCAGGCCTGCGGCAATATGATCCGCACCGCGGTATTCGGCCTCAAGGCCTCCAGCGAGCGCATCCTGGCCAAGCTGGAAAGCGGGGAGGCGGCATGATCAGCGCCGCCGCGGTGGAGTCGCTGGAGAGAATCTGCGAACAGGCGCTGCGCGAAGGCTGCGGCGCCGGCGAAGGCGGGCCGTGCGCGCTGAAGCCGTTGGGCGAGCGGCTGCCCATGCCGGAGGGCGAGGGCGGGGAGCTGATTCTGCTCAACATCGCCTCCTATCAATTCCGTCTCGCCATGCTGTTTCAGTTTGAGGATGACGCGGCGATGAAGGACTGGCTGGCGCGCTGGGTGCGCAGCGGCGCGCCGCTGACGGCGGCCGCCTTGCGCGACGCCCACGGCGAGCTGGCCAATA
This sequence comes from Chromobacterium paludis, assembly GCF_008275125.1. Classification (NCBI taxonomy): domain Bacteria; kingdom Pseudomonadati; phylum Pseudomonadota; class Betaproteobacteria; order Neisseriales; family Chromobacteriaceae; genus Chromobacterium; species Chromobacterium paludis. The sequence goes on along the minus strand of NZ_CP043473.1, from coordinate 2,339,638 downwards.
GGATTTGCGGCGCGGTCAACCGCGCGCTATGCGCCGTGTTCCGCCATGTCGGCATGTCCACGCCGCTGGGCGTGGGCGCCAGCAGCCTGCGCCATCTGGAACTGCTGAACAGCGCCTTGCGCCGCAGCTGGCGCGTGGAAATGGACGGCGGTGCGCACTTCTGGCTGACCGCCTGCCTGTCCTTGTCCAAGGGCGCCAGCCTGGACTTCCGTTACCAGCCGCCATCGCCGGAAGAGCAGGGCGTGGGCGAACTGGAGCTGTTCTAGGCGCGGCCAAGCCATGTTCCGCCTGCCGGACGCCGCGCCCGCAAGACGGCGCGCAGGCCTCAGGCCAGCAGCTCGCGCAGAAAGTCCGCGGTCAGCGCGCGCGCCTCGGGCAGGTTGTACAGGGGGTGCGGCGCTTGCGGCAGCAAGGCCAGCTTTGCCCGCGGCATGCCGGCCAAGGCGCGCCGGCTGTCGCCGTCCACGCCCCGGCCCTGATTGAAGCGGCTGGCCGCGCCGAAGAAGGGATCGTCGCCGGACAGGATGTTCAACAGCGCGCAGTCGGCCTCGAAGCCGTTGCGGGCCTGTTCGACGAAGTAATTGTCCTCGCAGCTCCAGCCGTAGATCAGCCGGCCGGCGAACTCCCGTCCGCGCCAGCGCGCTACGGCCACGCCGCCCTCGCTGCTGCCGGCCAGCAGCAACCGCCGGGCATCCACCCACGGCATGAGCGGCAGCGCCGCCAGCGCCATCCGGATTTCCTCCAACCGCAAGGCATGCACCGCCTCGTATTGCGCCATCGGCGCCGGGCTTTGGTAGCGCGGCCTGTCCGGGCGGGCGAAGCTGTCCGGCGCCAGCGAGGCGAGGCCGAGCGCTTCCGCCAGCCAGCGCTGGCAGGCCTGGGTCTGTTCGTTAAGGCCGGAGGAGCCGTGCAGGAACAGCAGCAGGGGGCGCGGCGGGCCGGGCGGCAGGCTGGGCTGCGCCGCCAGCGGCCCTTGCCAGATTTGCCCATTTTCCAGCGGGCGCGTCAGCATGGCCTGGCGCAGCGGGGGTGGGCGCGTGTCGAATTCGGGGCGGGACATGGGGCAGGCGCGTCGGAGTGGATCAAACGCGATTGTGCCTGCCGCCTCCGGCTGGGGCAACGCCGCTTCAGCCGTCTTCCGGCCTTAGCCAGGCGGATTTGAAGTCGAACCAGCCCAGGCTGTTGAGACGGAAATCTTGAATCTGGCCTGGCCCTTTGAGCCGCAGCCAGTTGTGGAACAGCGGCAGCATCCAGTGCGTACGCGCCGTTTGCGCCGCCAGGCCGGCCGCAGTCTGTGCTCCGCCGCGCCAGCCGCGCTGCCAGTCGTCCAGCGGCAGCGCCGTTTCCAGGCAGCGCCGCAGCAACGGCGTGCCCAGCAGCCAGGCCGGCACGGCGTAGTTCACGCCGCTGTTGAAATTGACCGTGCCCAGCCACAGGTCCGCATTCGCTCGCCCCAGTTCCCAGTCTCGGTAGCTCAGCTCCACGCATTGCAGCGCGATGCCGCGCTCGGCCAGGCACTGGCCAATGGCGTCCGCGATCTGGCGGTATTCCGGATGCTGCTCGTAATAAGCCAGGCGCAGTTGCTGGATCGGCGGCTCGCTGGGAACGGGTTGCGGCTGGACATGGTGCCAGCGCGGCAGCAGGCCGGCGGCGGCCACCCAGTATTGCCGCGTCTCCGGCGGCGTGCGCTGCATGATGGCCAGCGGCGTCAGCGTCTGCGCCAGCCACTGGCGGACGGCGTCGTTGCGCATCCCGTCGGCGCGGCCGTCGCACAGCAGGTAGTAAACGCCGGTTTCCAGCGCCATCTCGGTCTGTTCCTCCACCGGCAGCGGATTGATCTCCACGGTCAGGCCGCAGGCGCCGCCGGCCTTGAGCGACAGCTGGTCGCCCAGCTGCGGCATCATCCAGATGTCCACCTGGTCCAGCAGCGCGCGGTAGCCGAAGTAGTCGTCGAAAGCGGCGAGCGATAGCCGGCGCGCGTCGTTGGCGGCCACGCGGTAGGGGCCGGTGCCGACGGGTCGGGAGTCGAAGTCGGGCCGGGAGGCGTGGTCCGCCGGCAGGATCAGCGCCGCCGGGTCCGCCAGCAGCCAGGGCAGCCAGGGGTCCGCCTCGTCCAGTTCCAGCGCGATGCTCAAGGGAGACAGGCGGCGCGTCCCGCGCAGATGCGCGAACAGGGGCTGCGCGCGCAGCCGGTCCACGGTGGCGGCGATGTCGTCCAGGCTCAGTTCGCGTCCATCGTGCCAGCGCACGCGCGGACGCAGGTGGAAATGCCATTCGCGCTCGGAATGCTGCTCCCAGTGATGCGCCAGATCGCCTTCTATTTCTCCTTTTTCCTCGTTTAACCGGGTCAGGCCATTGAAAATCTGGCCCACCAGATGGCGCTCGGAGCGTCTGAGCGGCGCGCCGGGATGCAGTGTGGGCAGGGGGCGGTAATAGGGCACACCCAGCACCTGGCGATCCGCGCTCCAGCGCCGGCCCAGCCGCGACAGCAAGACGGGCGCCAGCTGCTGCGGATCGTCGCCCAGCAGCGCCACCGCCTGCTCCACCCGGCCTTGTTCCAGCAGCTGAGCGGCCTGCAGCCGCTGCAGTTCGTCAGCCTCGCGCAGAAAGCGCAGGGCGGAGCGTTTGCCGCGCCCGGCGCTGGCTTGCCAGTCCAGCCAGCCTAGTTCTTGCATCTGCGCCAGCAGGTTGCGCATGTGGCGGCGGGTGCAGCACAGCAGATCGGCCAGTTGCTGCAGCGAGGCGGCGGCATCCTGGCCGGCGTAGTGCTTATGCAGGCGGCTGTACTGTTGCAACAGGCGTTTATGGCTCATAAAGGGGAAATATGTAGGAAAAAGTCAGCAATTTTTTCTTCATGTTATCAGCGCGACAATACGGGCTCCACTACAAGGAGTCCAGCATGAAAACCGAAACCCTGTCCCGTTATTTTCAGCATTATCTTGGCCGGCAGCGCAAGTTGTTCGGCATCGACCCGGCCGCGGCGCTGGCGCATCTGAACGAGGTGATGCAATGGCAGGAGGGCGATGCAAAAAAAGCGGCCGGGGAGGGAACCCGGCCGTCAAGGGAGGAGCAGGAGAAGAAAGGGACCGGCCCGAGGCGGGCCGGTTGAGGTTTACTGCAGGTAAGGCAGGTAGGGCGCTTCGTCGCGGATGGCGTAGGTCTTGCCGTTCAGGCCCACCGTGTAGTGGCTGGGGCCGGAGATCGGCAGGTAGTACACCACGTCCAGCGTCACGCTCTGGCCCGGCGCCAGGGTCTGCCAGCTAGGCAGCTTCACCGAGACGCGGTTGAAGTCGCCCTTCAGGCCGCCGACATTGCTGCCGTTGTGGCCGACGCTGATGACCTTGAGGCCGAAGCCGGACTGGTCGGCGATATTGGCCGGCGCCGAGGTCGGCACGTCGAATTGGAACTCGGTGCCGCCGGGCAGCGTGGTTTTGGAGCGGTTGACGATGGTCAGCTTGGGGTTGATCGGGTAGTTCTGATCGCCCAGGGCGAAACCGCCCAGGCTGAAGCCCACGTCTATCGCCGCGGTCGGCGCCGGCGCGGCCGTGGTCGGGTTGGCGGCGACCTTGGGCGGCTGGCTGAAGGTGTTGTACAGCAGATTGGTCAGGGTATTGCCCATGTAGTACTCGCCCTGGCCGTTGTTGCGCTGCGCGTTCCAGTCGTAGTCGCCGGCCAATTCCCAGAACATCACGCCGCCCACATTGTTGGCGTCGATCCAGGCCGCTTTTTGCGCGATGGACTGTTCGTCCTCGGTGGACAGGAACACCTTCTTGCTGGCGTTCCACAGCCACGGCGCGGCCAGCGTGTTGTTGTAGTTGCGCTGATAGCTGCCGACGAGCTGGTTGATCGGCAGGGCCGGGTCTATGCCGTAGGAGGCCAGATAGCTGCCGGCGATGCCTTTCTCCAGGTTCTTGGCGTGCCACATCGGGTTGGAGCCGCCGGGGATTTCCTGGCCCTTGTCGTCTAGGTCGTGCCAGATATTGTCTATGCCCACCGCGCCGTCGCCGCACTCGGTGAGGCCGGTCGGACAGTTGCTGCCCACCGCGCTGCCCCACAGGCCGTTGCTGCCGCCTGTCACGTTTTTCCAGCCGCGGGTGTAGTAGGGCACGCCCATATTGACGCGCGAAGCCGGCAGCGCGCCGCGGTAGTAGTGATAGGCCCAATCGGTGTTCAGATAGCCGATATTGCCGTATTGCGCGGTGCCGTAGACGTTCCAGAAGGCCAGCTCGGCGTCCTTGCCGTCGTCGAACAGCGCGGCGTTGGGGCCGACGAAGCGGTTCCACGAGCCATGCAGGTCATACGACATCACATTGACGAAGTCCAGATACTTCAGGCCGGGGAAAGTTTCCATGCCGCGCAGCAGATAGCCGGAGGCCGGCACCGCGGCGGTGATCTGGTAGTAATGGCCATCCTGGGCGGCGGCGTGGTCCAGCTTGTCGCGCAGCGTCTGCAGCAGCGCCACGTAGCCCTTGGTCAAGGAGCCCAGGCGGGCGTTGGAGACGCTCCAGTCCAGCGGGTTGCCGGCGTTGCTCATCGAGGTGGGGTATTCGAAGTCGATGTCCACGCCGTCGAAGCCGTATTTGCGCAGGAAGGCGACGGCGGAGTCGGAGAAGGCGTTGATGCCGGCTTGATTGACGCTGCCGTCGGCGTTGACCGTCATGCTGTAGAAGCCGCCGCTGGCCACGCGTTTGCCGCTGGCGTCGAAGTAGCCGCCGGTTTCGGCCCAGCCGCCCACCGAGATCAGGGTCTTCACGCCCGGGAATTTGCGCTTGTATTGGGTCAGCAGGTTGAAGTGGCCCTTGTACGGCAGGCTGGGGTCCATCTCGGCGCCGGCCACGCCGGGCCAGGTCATGTCGGTGGCGGCGTTGCCCGGCGCGGTCTCGTTGACCGACAGCTTGTTGGCGCCGTCCACGTGGGCGAAGGCGTAGTTGATGTGAGTGAGCTTGCCCCAGGGGATGTTGTTGACCAGATAGGCGGGGCTGCCGTCCTTGCCGGTGCGCCAGCTGGTGAAGTAGCCGATGATGCGGCGGCGGCTGCCGTTGGCCAGCTGTTCCGCGCCGCCCTGCTTGTAGGCGGCGCAATAGGGCACGTCCACGCCGCCGGTTTGCGCCAGCGCTTCCGGCCGGCACAGGGCGTTGCCGGTGGGCGCGGGCACTTGCACCAGCGGCGGGTCCACCGGCGGCGGGTTGCCGCCGCCGCCGCATTGGCCTATCAGTTTCCAGGGACTGGCGTCGCTGCTGCTGGGCGTATTGCCCTGGGTCCACCACTTGGCTTGCCAGGTCTGGTCCTGGTAGCTGACGCGCTGGCCGCCGGTATAAACCGTGGACGCGCTCCAGTCCGGGTCGGTGCAGCTGCTGGCCGCGGTCTTCACCAAATTGGCGGACGACAACGGCAACGTCGCCGAACGGCCGTCGAGCGCGGCATGGCTGGCCAGCAGCGCAACGCCGCCGACGGCGCCGGCGGCCAGGCCGCCTTTGATTAGCATCAGGGTCTTGCTCACACGGTTCTCCTCTGTAGTGGGTACAGCCAAACGAGCATGCAACTTGTATTTAATTGGTATTAACGTGGACTGTAGTTGGTATGCATTAGGTCTGAACTGTACTTTTTGACAGGTGCGCGCGAGGGCGCAGAGGAGCGGCCTGGCGACGCCTGTCGGCAAGGGGGCGGAGTCAAGGCTGGGATGGAGGGAGGGTCACGCGGGGACGAGGCTTTTTGGGTGGGAGCGGCTTGCCAGGCGGGGGCTTGCCGCCATGCCGGGCGGAGGCGGCCTAACGGCCCCCGCCCGGCGCGGCGCGGTTTCAGCGGGTGAGCTTGACCGGGTGCTTGGGCGCCGGCAGAAAGCCCTGGCTCAGCAAATGCCAGATCAGCCACAGCAAGGCGGACATGCCCAGCAGGGCCGCCGCGCCGACCAGCCATTTCAGCGCCGGGCTGAGCCGGTTGCCGTCGTCGAGGTCCGCCTCATCGGCGGTGCCTTCCGCGGCCGTCGCGGCGACAGACTGCGCCTCCTCTTGGGCCGGTCGCGCGGTCGGGAGCGCGGCGACGGGGGCTGGCGCGGGCGTCTCCGGCGGCGCGTGCAGGATGGCCGCCGCGACTGCCGCGTCCGGCTGGATGGCGGCTTCGCCCAGGCGGGTCAGGCGACGGGTCAACGGCTCCAGCGGCCGCCATGGCGGCATGGGCGCGAGCTTGCGCCGCTGCGCCCGGATGATGCGGCTTTCCAGCAGCACGAAGGCCGCGCCGAGCAGAGGCACGACCACCAGCAGGGCCGGCGCCTGCGCGGCCACCCAGTCGCCCCACAAGGCGTCGCCGACGGCCAGACTGCCGGCCAGCCAGCCCAGCACGGCGGCGCCGGCCGGTATCAGCAGCGGATAATCGCCCATCAGCCGCGACAGCAGCAGGCTGCCGTACATTAGCAAAGGCACGCTCAATAACAGCCCCAGCAACAGGAACAGCACGCTGCCCTGTGCCGCGGCGGCCAGGGCCACCACGTTGTCCAGGCTCAGCGCCAGGTCCGCGCCCACCACCAGCATCACCGCGTTCCATAGCTGCCGGCTGTGTCCGGCCTGTTCCGCCAGCTCCTGGCCATCCTCCTCCCCGCCCTCGTCCAGCAGCAGCTGCATGGCGATGGCCAGCAGGATGGCGGCGCCGACCAGCTTGAGCATGGGCACCATCAGCAAGACGCCGGTCAGGGCCGCCAGCGCCAGCCGCAGCGCGATGGCGAAGCCGGTGCCCCAGATCACGGCGCGGCGGCGCAATTCCTGCGGCAGCGAGCGGCAGGCCAGGGCGATCACCAACGCGTTGTCGCCGCTGAGGATTAGGTCGAGGAAGGAGACCTGCAGAGTCAGGCCAAAGGCGTGGGAGAGGCTATCGGGTTCCATTTCTTGTCCTGGAGTCGGGCGTCAGCCCAAGCTGCCGGCGATGCCGGCGTAGAGGCTGAAGCCGGCGGCCAGCAACAGCACCGGGGCCAGCGCCAGGGTGTAGCGGCGGCTCAGCCGCAGCGGCGGCGGCAGTTCGCGCAGCGCCAGCCAATACAGTCCGGCCAGCATGATGGGCAGCAAGAGCGCGTTGGCCACGGAGGTGGCGATGGATAGCTGCACCAGGTTGACGCCGGACGATACCAGCGCGCCGGCGCCTATCAGCATGGCGGCGCAGCCGCCGTAGAACCACGGCGCCTGCAAGGGGTGTTTTTCCAGCGAGTCGCGTTGGCCTGCCAGTTCGCCCAGGGTCCAGGCGCTGGTCAGGCAGACCACGATGGTGGCCACCAGCGCGCCGCCGGACAGCGCCAGCGCGAACAGCAGCCTGCCGCCGGCCGGGCCGAGCAGGCGGGTGAAGCCGCCGGCGATTTCCGGAATGGCGGCCAGGCTTTGGCCGCCGGCGCCCTTGCCGAAGGCCGCGGTGGCGGCGATCAGGATGCCGGCGGTGATGAGCTGGCACAGCGCGGCGCCGAGCAGGGTGTCCAATCTGGCCGGTTTCAGGTCATCCAGGGTCAGGCCCTTGTCCAGCATGGCCGATTGCTGGTAGCTGAGCGTCCACGGCATGACGCAGGTGCCGATATTGGCGGCGGCCAGCAGCAGGAAATCGTGGCTGCCCAGGGGGAGATGGCCGAGCTGGGCCAGCATCTGCGCCGGATCGGGCCGCGCCAGCCAGGCCTCGGCCAGGAAGGCCAGCTCGAACACGCCCAGGCCCAGCGCAATGCGCTCCACCGAGCGGTAGCTGCCGGTGCCAATCATCAGCAAGATCAGCGCGCACAGCAGGCCTATGGTGTGGGGCACCGGCACGCCGAACATCTGTCCGATGCCGGCCAGGCCGGCCAGCTGAGTGGCCAGCGCGCCCAGGCAGCTCAGCATCAGCACGGCGGCCATGGCCCGCTCAGCCTGGCGTCCCCAGCGCCGGCGCACCAGCTCGCCGTAGCTTTTGCCGGTGCCCAGCGCCAGCCGTATCGCCAGCTCCTGTGCCATGTAAAGCAGCGGGATCAGCAACAGCAGCAGCGGCAGCATGCGGTAGCCCCAGCGCGCGCCGCTTTGCGCGGCGGCGATTACGCTGCCGGTTTCGGTGTCGGCCAGCATCACCACCAGGCCGGGCCCCAAGGCGGCCAGCAAGTGGCGCAGCCGGCGCAAGGCGGACGGTTGCAGCAGCACGTCCGCGTCGCTCATGGCTTGCCGCCTGCCGGCCCGCTTTTCAGGTCGCGCAGCAGGGCGGAGTCCGGCGACAGCACCAGGGTGGGCGCGGAGTCCGCCAGCGACTGGCGATAGGTCTGCAGCGAGCGGTAGAACTTGTAGAACTTGGGGTCCTTGCTGAAGGCCTGGGCCAGAATATGGCCGGCCTCGGCATCGGCTTCGCCGTGGGTGATGGCGCTTTGCCGCTGCGCCTCGGACAAGATCACCGTGCGGTCCCGGTCGGCCTTGGCCTGGATTTGCTGCGCCCATTCCGCGCCCTGGGCGCGCAATTCCTTAGCCTCCTGCTGGCGGGCGGATTTCATCCGGTCATAGATGGCCTGGCTGGTTTCCAGCGGCAGGTCGGCGCGGTGCAGCTGCACCTCGGTGACCTGCAGGCCCAAGGGCTTGGCGTGTTCTATCACCTCTTGCTGGATGCGCGCCACGATGGCGGCGCGGCGGGGAGAGAGCAGGTCCGTCAGCGGCGCCTTGCCCAGTTCGCGCCTGAGCGAGGTGCTGACCAGCTGGGTCAGCTGGGCGCGGGCCTGCTCCTCGGTGCGCAGCGCCTGATAGAAGCGCAGGGTGTCGGCGATGCGGTAGCGGGTGTAGGTTTCCACCTCCAGCCGCTTCTCGTCGCCCAGGATCACCTGTTCCGGCGGCGGCGCCAATATCTGCAGCCGGGTGTCGTAATACAGCACGCTGTCTATCAGCGGCAGCTTGAACTTCAGGCCCGGCTGTTCATCGGCGTTGACCGGGGCGCCCAGTCGCACCACCAGCGCCTTTTGGCCTTCGGTCAGCGTGTATTGCGCCGACAGCGCCAGCCAGACCACGGCGATGCCCGCCGCCCAGCCGATTCCGCGTCCTTGCTTGCTCATCATCGGGACTCCTTGCCGGCCTTGGGTTTGTCTTGCAGCTGCAGCAGCGGCAGCACGCCGGCGCCGTTCTTGCCGGTGCCGTCTATCACCACCTTGCTGGCTTTCTTCAGCATCTCGTCCATGCTTTCCAGATACAGGCGCCAGGCCGTCACGTCCTTGGCCTGGGCGTAGGTCTGGTAGACCGAGTCGAAGCGCTTGGCCTCGCCCTGCGCCAGATTGACCACCTGGCTGCGGTAGGCTTCGGCTTCCTGGCGGATGCGTTCCGCCTCGCCGCGCGCCTTGGGCAGGATGTCGTTGCTGTAGGCCTGAGCCTCGTTGCGCGCGCGTTCTTGGTCGGCGCGGGCGCGCTGCACGTCGTTGAAGGCGTCAATCACGGCAGCGGGCGGGTCCACGCGCTGCAGCTGCACCTGGGTGATCAGGATGCCGGCCTGCTGGGCGTCCAGCCGCTGCTGGATCAGGCTGCGGGTTTCCTCGGCCACCTGCTGGCGGCGGTTGGACATGGCGGCCTGGATGGGGGTGTGCGAGACCACCTCGCGCAGCGCGCCCTCGGCGGTGATGCGCAGCGCTTCTTCCGGCTGGTTGGTGTGGAACAGGAACTGGCCGGCGTCCTTGATGCGCCAGAACACGGCGCAATCGGCTTCGACGATGTTTTCGTCGCCGGTGAGCATCTGCTTCTCGCGCGGGTCCGCCGCGTCCGGGGGCGATCCCTCATACAGATTGGCCAGCTTGAGTTGCTTGATCTGGGTGGTCTTGGGCAGCTGCACGGTTTCTATCGGCCACGGCAGATGGTAGTGCAGGCCGGCGGAAGTGGTGTCGGTCCAGCGGCCAAAGCGCTGCACCACGCCTTGCTCGTCGGGTTCCACCCGGTAGATGCCGGAAGTCAGCCAGATGACGGCCAGCATGCCGGACAGCAGGGCCAGGCCCTTGCCGCGCATGCCCAGCAGTTCCAGGGTGTGGTCCAGCCGCTGCGGCAGCGTGGGGGCGGGCGTGTCCGGCGAGGGCGGCGTAGGCATAGCGGATGTGTCCTGAATTTTGACCATGTTGTTTGTCAGGTTTAACGCGGGGCATGCCGCGCGGATGACAGGCGCCTGGAAATTCCCAGGCGGCGGGCGTGTTCGGCGCCATGAATGCCCACTTTATTCATATTGCATTGCATCATGCGGCAGTCGTATGCTGGCTGTGGGCAGATGGCCGGCGGAGGGCGCTGGCGTCACCGTTGCCCTTTGATCAAGGAAAGACTGAAATGCAACCGCTCAAAGCCTGGATGTTGAAAATCGGCGCCGCGCTGCTGGCGCTGGTGGTGGTGTTCAACATCATGGAAAAAACCGTGCTCAGCTGGACGGTGATCAACCCCGGCTATACCGGCATCAAGATCAACCGACTGATAGACCGCGGCATCACCAAGGAGAACGTCGTCACCGGCTTCGTGTTTTTCAACCCGATCCAGAGCGTGGTGGTGGTGTATCCCACTTTCGTCCAGCGCGAGGTGTGGACGCGCTCGCCCAACGAGGGCAGCGCGGCCAATGAAGAGCTGAGTTTCAATACCAAGGATTCGGTGCCGGTGACGATAGACGTGGCGGTGTCTTACCTGCTGGACGCGCATAAGGTGCCGGAGTTTTATACCCGCTTCCGCGCCGATGACATCTCCAGCTGGACTCACGGCTATCTGCGCGACACCGCGCGCAACATCGTGGTGGCCATCGGTTCCGAATACAGCTTCGACGACGTCAATGGCGTCAAGAAAGAGGAATTCCTGACCCGCGTGGCGGCGGAGTTGAACCGGCGCACCCAGCCCATGGGCGTGACCATCCAGCAGTTTGGCCTGGTGGGGGCGCTGCGGCCGCCGCCGGAGCTGGCCAATGCCGTCAACGCCAAGACCAAGGCGATCCAGGATTCCATCCGCACGGAGAACGAGGTCAGGGCGGCTCAGGCCGAGGCGCGCAAGAAGGTGGCGATCGCCGAGGGCGAGGCGGCAGCCAACCGCGCCCTGGCCTCCTCGCTGGACGACAGGCTGTTGGCCTGGGAAAAGCTGAAGCTGCAGCGCGCCTACATCGACAAGTGGAATGGCCAGATGCCCAATGTGGTGGGCGGCGAGGGCGGGGGCATGCTGCTGAACATTCCGGCGCCTGGCGCGCAGAAATGAGACGGCCGCAGCTGAGACAGATCAAGCGCGCGCCCGCATTTTACCGTTAGCATGAAGTCATGGACCGGCCAGGCCGGTCCCGACACCCACCAAGGAGGCTGCCGATGTTTCCGGAATACCGTGATCTGATTTCCCGCCTGAAAATCGAAGATGCGCATTTTTCCAAGCTGTTCGATCTGCACAATCAATTGGACCAGCAGATCAAGAATATGGAAGACCGCATCGTCAATGCGAGCCAGCAGGAAATTGAGGTGCTGAAGAAAGAAAAGCTGAAGTTGAAGGACCAGTTGTACGTCTTGCTGAAGTCGCATACGTCCTGATTTGGCGTTTCTCCGTTTTCTGCATAAGCCGGCGATCTGCGCCGGCTTTTTTGCTGCACAGGTTGATGGTTGCGGCTAGAACTAAAAAAAAGACCATCCATCCACGGGGAAGCCGCCATGCATTTCGATGAAGTCCACAGCAAGCATTTCATTACCCTGAGCCGCACGCCGCATCCGCATACCCTGATGGAGCAGGCCTTGGTCGCCATGGGAGGCGGGGGCAATGAAGGCATGAGTTTCCGCAAGCAGGCCCTGGCCGCGGCGGGCTGGCACTACGACGGTCTGGTGCCCTTCGCCAAGCATCCGGAGCATGCGGCCAAGGCGTTCAACAAACTGCGCAAGGCGTTTGACAAAGCGGCTACGGCGGAAGAGCTGCTCAAGGCGCTCCATCATCACTGAGGCGGCTCCAGCAGCTGATGGCCGTAGGAATTGTCTATGGCGCAGCGCCAGGCGCCGTCCGCGTCCTGGGCGAAGACATAGGTGGCGTCGCGGGTGATTTCGTCCATTTGCTCCGCCTTCAAGCGGGTCTTGGCCAGTGCCAGCGCGCTGGCGCCGCTGTGCAGAATATGCACGGCGTCCTGGCTGACTTGCAGGCTGTGGTTGAAGTGGGCGGCGATGGCGATGAAGGCCTGGCGGATTTGCTCCTTGCCGCAGGCGTTGAGTCCGGGGCGGATCACCAGCACCGCGTCGTCGGCGTAGAAGTCCATCAGCCGGTCGAAGTCTTCGGCGTTGATCGCCGCGTCGGCGGCGGCGATCAACTGGGCGACGGGGTGGTCTTGCATGCGGCTCTCCTTGGTTGCGCGCGCGGGGGGCGGCTCAGTCGTTCAGGTAGCGGCGTTGTATGGCGCGCAGGCGGCCATCCGCGCCGACTCGGTCCAGCGCAGCCTGCAGGCGCTTGTCCCAGCCCTGGGGCGAATTGAGGTTGAGCGCGAACCAGTATTGCTGCTTGCCGTCCAGCAACCAGGCAGGCGCCACGGTGTCCGCCGGCAGATGCAGCTGGCGCAGCTGCCAGGCCATGGCCCAATCCAGCATCGCCACTGTATCCACGCGGCCAAGCACCAGCTTTTGCAGATCGCTGGTGTCGCTGTGGCCGATGTCCAGGCTGTCGCTCGACAGGCCCATTTCGGCCAACTGCTTGGCGGCCGCCGATCCAGCCAGCGCGCCGTTGCGGTAGCGGGCCAAATCGACCGGCGCGGCGACATGGATGTCGCGCCGCTCCGCCAGGCGATACAGATAGATGCGGCGCGGACTGATCGGCCCCACCCACAGGAACTGGTTTTCCCGCTCGGGCGTGCGCACCAGAGTGAACAGCAGCGAGCCGGGCGTGTTCTTGACTTGGGCGTAAGCGCGCAGCCAAGGCAGCACTTCCACCCGAAGATCGAACCCGGCTTCTTTGGCCACCAGTTCCAGCAGCTCGGTTCCAAAGCCCTTGACCCGGCCATTCTCCAGGTAGTTAAGCGGCGGCACATCTTCGGTGTAGGCCAGCAGCTTGTCAGCCCTCGCCGGGGCGGACAGCAGGCTGCATAAGACAATGGCCCAGCCCAGCATCGATTTTGTCACTCTCGTTTTCCTTCTGCGCGCATGTCTGTCTGATTCAGCATAGATGGATTGGCGGGCAGGGGGCAGGCTGGCGCTCAGCCAGCGCGGCGTCGAAAACTGAGCAACAGCACGTCGCGCGTGCCGTCGCGGGAGGGATCCAGCTGCGCGACCGGCGTCACGCCATGCAGCACCCGCTCGTCGTTGACCAGGGCCAGGTCCAGCGGTTCGGTCAAGGTGAACTCGGACAGCGGCTCGTGTTCCAAGGTATACAATTCCGTCGCGCCATTCACCAGATTGCGCCGTCCCACCAGCATCATCAACAGGAAGTGCACGCCGTCGCGGTGTATGCCTTCCGGTGTCGGTTTGCCGCACTGGCGGTTCTTGGCCTCTATCCGGTACTGGTGCGCCTCGATATGCCAGGGCGTGTAGGGCGAGAGCTGGCCGAATACGGCGCAGCCCAGCCGCAGCACAGCCTGCATGGTGGGGCCCAGCAGTATTTCATTGCGTATCGGCTCATAGTGGCGCGCCACGCCGCCGTTCAACGGGTTGTAGAAGCGGCTTTGATAGTGAGGCTGGTGCGGCTCGGCGCGGGCGGCGCGCGCCCCGGCTGGCGCGCTCAACGTGGCGTGCAGCCGTTGGCGGTAGCGCCCGCCGTCCGCCATGAAGTTGTCCAGGCGCAATTGGTTCCAGCTATCATGGAACGCTTCCCAGTCATCCAGCGCGGTCGCCGAGTCGGCCAGCAACAGGTTTCGGGTCTGCTCGCTTGGCAGCAGGCAGTAGTCGCGACGGGCCAGTCTCTGGCAGACCGCGTCCAATTGCGCATCGTAATCCCGCGCGGCGGCTGTGGCTTGCGGCAAGAAAGCCTGGTTCATAGCATGTCCTGTTTCAAGGCGGATGCCTGATTGTGCCCGGCTTCATGCAATAGCTAAAATAAATATTTGTTATTAATGGTTGATGTTGATTGCAAATTTCGGCATGCGAGCATGCCGTCCTGGGAGCCAAAGTTGCCTATGACCCTGTTTTCTATCACCCGCCGCTTCCTGATCGTCCGCCTGGTGCTGGCCCGCCCGCGCTTGGCCTGGTCCGCCTTGTTCGGCCTCGCCGTCATATTCTGTTTGCCCCACGTGACCGCCATGCACGACGTCACCCGCTACATTGTCGGCTGGAATGCCGGCGCCTGGCTGTATCTGGCCTTGGTAGGCGGCATGATGTTCGGGGCGCGGCGCCAGTCTGTGCGGCATTGGGCGCGGCTGGAGGATGAGGGACAGTGGCTGGTGCTGCTGCTGGTTTGCTTGGCGGCTGGCGCCAGTCTGAGCGCCATCGTGATGGAGCTGGCGGTGGTCAAGGACATGCATGGCTGGCTGCGCTTTGCCCATATCGCGCTGGCGGTGCTGACGCTGCTGTCTTCCTGGGCCTTCACCCACGTGATGTTCGCGCTGCATTATGCGCGCGCCTTCTATGCCGAGGAGGCGAAAGGCAAGCCTGGCGGGCTGGAGTTTCCAGGCACCGATCAACCGGATTACAGCGATTTCCTGTATTTCTCCTTCATCATCGGTACCTCCGGCCAGACTGCGGATGTCAGCTTCAGCAGCAGTTGCCAACGCCGGACCGGCACCGTGCACTGCGTGCTGGCCTTCTTCTTCAACGCCACGGTGCTGGCGCTGATGATCAATATCGCGGCAGGCCTGATTTGAGGGTTCACACTCGCGAGCCAAACCCCTTCCTATCCGCGTCGGCGCGCTTTGATTCAGGCGCTGCCAGGAGGTTGGGCGAGCGTCGATGAAACAAAAACGCCACCGGTGAGGTGGCGTGCTCTGGCGGCTAGCCGGCTCAGGCGGCCGGCGGCGCGGTGTCGATGAAGGATTGCCGCTGGTGCAGGCGCTGCAGCAGCGCGTCCAGATTGGGATGGGCGGCGCGCCAGTCGATTTCCGGCGCGCGGAAGTCCAGATAACCCAGGCAGCAGCCGACGGCGATGTCCGCCAGGCTGTAGCCGTGGCTGGTGCACCATTGCCGCTCGGCCAGATCGGCCGACAGCGTGGCCAGGCCGCGCAATATCTTGTCGCGCTGGCGCTGCACCACCTCTGCCATCTGCTTTTCCGGTGGCCGGCGATGCTCCAGCACGATGGCGACCATGGCGTCTATGATGCCGTCCGCCAGGGCCTCCCAGCGCCGGGTATTGATCAACTGGCGGTTGTCCTGCGGCAGCAGCCGCGAAACCGGCGAGCTGTTCTCGAGGTATTCGACGATCACGCGGGAATCGTACAGCGTGGAGCCGTCATCCAGCTCCAGCACGGGCACCTTGCCGAGCGGATTGTATTCCGGCACGCGAGTGCCCTCGTTCCAGGGCACGTCTTCCTCGAGCGGGCAGTCGATTTTCTTTTCAGCCAGCACGATGCGCACCTTGCGGGCATAGGGGCTGGTCAAAGAGGCGATCAGTTTCATGTTCGGGCGATGGGAAGTGAGGGGGCGGTTGCCGGCTGGGACGGCGGCCAGCACCTACTTTAGCGCAAGCCAGCCGGAGCCGAAAGCCTTACTTGAGCTCAACCTTGCCGCTGACTTGCAGCTGCAATTGGCTCTGGCCCGGTTGCAGATCGGGCTGGCTGACGTTGGCTTCGGCGCCGCCCATGGCGGCTTTCATCATCATCACCGGAGGGCGGAAACCGTGGTTTTGCTGGCCGATGTCCAGCTGCTGGATATTGACCACGCTCTTGCCCAGCGCCTTGGCGGCGACTTCCGCCTGGCCTTTCAGGCTGGCGATGGCTTCCGGAATCATCTCTTGTTCGGCCTTGCGGCGGGCCTTGTCCGATACGCCGAATTGCACGCCCTGCAGCAGCATGGTCTGTTGTAATTTGGCGATCAGCTCAGCTGCTTCGGTGAAGTTGCTGCTTTTCAGCAGGATTTCCGAACGGCCTTGCCAGCCGGTGATCTTGCCATTCTTGTCATAGCTGGGCCAGGTGTTGTAGCTGCCGCTGGACAGCTGCACGTCTTTGAAGCCGCGGCCCAGGGCCAGACCTTCGTTGGTGACGCGATTCAGTTTGTCGGCCAGCGCGGCGGCCTTGTTGTTGCTTTGTTGCACATACAGCGTGGCGGAGAGTTCGTCGTTGGGCACCTCGCGCTGGGCGTTGGCGGAGAGATTGAGCTGGATGCCGTCGGCGGCGGCGAAGGGGGCGGCGCCGGCCAGGGCGCAGCACAGGAGCATGGATTGGGCGCGGAATTTTTTCATTTCGACTCCAGGGCGGGAAGGTGGCTGAAAGTAGACTCCGCTTCGATCCGCTTGGCAAGCGCTGGTTCCATGCCGCATGGCGAATTCATCAAGGCTTAAAATGCCAAACGGCCCGCATGGGGCCGCTTGGATGGGGCGGAGCCGGATCAGGCGATGTATTCGTAGCCCGGCAGGGTCAGGAATTCGACGAAGTCGTCAGACGTGGTCAAGAGGTCGAACATCTTGGCCGCGTCTTCGTATTGCTGGGTCCAGCGGCTGCCGTATTCGGCCTTCAGCTTGGCGATTTCCTGTTCCTGCAGCGCGCGGAACAGCTCCACGGTGACCTTGCGGCCATCATCCAGCACGCCTTTGGGCGAGCGTATCCATTGCCAGATCTGCGAACGCGAGATTTCCGCCGTGGCGGCGTCTTCCATCAGGTTGTGGATGGGCACGCAGCCGTTGCCGGAAATCCAGGCACCCAGGTACTGGATGCCGACGTTGATGTTCATGGCCAGGCCCGCTTCGGTGATCGGCGTTTCCGGCTGGAAGTTCAGCAAGTCGGCGGCGCTCACCTGCACGTCCGGGCGCTGCTTGGCGATCTGGTTGGGCGCGTCGCCCAGCACCGCGCCAAAGGCCGCGGCGGCGATGGGCACCAGGCCGGGGTGGGCCACCCAGCCGCCGTCGTAGCCGTCGGTGGCGTCGCGGTCCTTGTCCGCCTTGACGCCGGCCAGCGCCTTTTCATTGGCGGCCGCGTCGTTCTTGATCGGAATCAGCGCCGCCATGCCGCCGATGGCCGGGGCGTTCCGGTGGTGGCAGGTCTTCAGCAGCAACAGGGCGTAGGCGCGCATGAAGGGCACGGTCATGGTGATCTGCGCGCGGTTGGCCAGGCAGAAGTCGCGGTTCTGCTTGAACTTCTTGATGCAGCTGAAGATGTAGTCCCAGCGGCCGGCGTTGAGGCCGGCGGAGTGCTCGCGCAGCTCGTACAGGATTTCGTCCATCTCGAAGGCGGCGAGGATGGTTTCGATCAGCACGGTGGCCTTGATGGTGCCTTGCGGGACGGCCAGCTCGTTCTGGGCGAATACGAACACGTCGTTCCACAGGCGCGCTTCCAGATGGCTTTCCATCTTGGGCAGGTAGTAATAGGTGGCGCTGCCGTGTTCGCGCAGGTAATGGATGTTGTGGAAGAAGGACAGGCCGAAGTCGAACAGGCTGCCGGATACGATCTCGCCGTCCACCTTGACGTGTTTTTCCATCAAATGCCAGCCGCGCGGGCGCAGCAGCAGGGTGGCGATGCTGTCGTTGAGCCGGTACTGCTTGCCTTCCGGGCTTTGGAAGGAAATGGTTTTGCGGTAGGCGTCGCGGACGTTGATCTGGCCGGCGATCTGGTTATCCCAGCTCGGACAGTTGGAATCCTCGAAGTCCGCCATGAAGCTCTTGGCGCCGGAGTTCAGCGCGTTGATCATCATCTTGCGCTCCACCGGGCCGGTGATTTCCACGCGGCGGTCCAAGAGGTCCGCCGGCAGCGGGGCGATCTTCCAGTCGCCGGCGCGCACGGCGGCGGTTTCCGGCAGAAAGTCCGGCAGTTTGCCGGCGTCCAGCTCTGCCTGGCGCGCCGTGCGGGCGGCCAGGCGCTCGCGGCGGGTGGCCTCGAAGCGGCGGTGCAGCTTGGCGACGAATTCCAGCGCCTCCGGCGTGAGGATTTCGGCGTAAGCCGGAGTGATGTCGGCGAGGATTTCCACGCCCTGCGGAAGATTGGCTGCCATGCGCGCGCTCCTTGGTAAGCGGGTGATGATGCGAAAATGCTGCAATGCAATGATTGACAGTCTATTCGGCGCGCGAGTAAAAAGAAATGACCGTATTGGCATAACATTTTTTACTTTTAGGTAGTAAATGAGCGAGCTGAAGCAGCTGGAGACCTTTGTCGCCGTGGTGGGACTAGGCAGCCTGTCGGCCGCCGCGCGGCAGCTGGGCGTGGTGCCGGCCATGGTGGGACGGCGGCTGGACGCGCTGGAAGAGAGGCTGGGCGTGCGCCTGCTGGTGCGCACCACGCGCAGCGTGGCGCCGACGCAGGAGGGCGAGGCTTTCTATGAAGACTGCCAGCGCATCCTGGCCGACCTGACCGAGGCCGAGGCGGCGGTGGCCTCCGGCAGCGGCAAGGCGCGCGGCCACCTACGGCTGTCCGCCCCGGCCGGCTTTGGCCGCCGCCACGTGGCGCCGCATGTCGCCGCCTTCCAGCGCCTGCATCCGGAAGTCAAAGTCACGCTGGACCTGTCGGACCGGCTGGTGGACCTGCAGCGCGACCGGATCGACTGTTCCATCCGCATCTCGGACCTGGCCGATTCCAGCCTGGTGGCCATCCGGCTGGCGGAAAACCGGCGCGTGGTGGTGGCGTCGCCGGACTATCTGGCCACCCATGGCGCGCCGCGCGCGCTAGAGGATTTGCAGCATCACCAGTGCCTGTCCCTGGGCGAGAGCCAGAGCCGAGGCTGGAGCTTCGTGATGGACGGCCAGCCGGTGAACCTCAAGGTGTCCGGCGCGCTGGAATGCAACGACGGCGCGGTGCTGCACGATTGGGCGCTGCAGGGCCTGGGTTTGGCCTGGCGTTCCTTGTGGGAGGTGAAGGACGATCTGTCCGCCGGCCGGCTGCTCACCGTGCTGGACGACTGCGCCTCGCCGGACTACCCCGTCTACGCGGTGGTGCCGCAGCGGCGTCTGTTGCCGGCGCGGGTGCGCCACTTCATCGAGCATCTGAAAAACGCATACGCCCAACCCGGCTACTGGAACTGAGCCGGTTTGCCGAGCCGCGCCCGTCTTGCTAAGGTAAGGCCTTGCCGCGCAGGGGCCGCGCGATTCCAAGACGAACAACGTGAATAAATATCATCAGATCTATACCGATATCGTCGCCGATATCGACAACCGGCGTTACGCCCAGGGCGAGCGCATCCCATCCGAATCCGAATTGATGCACAGCTACGAAGCCAGCCGCGGCACCGTGCGCAAGGCCGTGGACATGCTGCAGGAACGCGGCTATGTGCAGAAGATTCATGGCAAGGGCGTGTTCGTGCTCAAGCCGGGCAATATCGAGTTCCAGCTCAGCGGCATTGTCAGCTTCCAGGAAATGAACGAGCGCATGGGGCGCAAGGTGGTATCGCGCGTGGCGGAACTGGCGCGCGCGCCGGCGGACGCCGCGCTGGCCCAGGCCACTGGCCTGGCGGAGGGCGGGGAAATCATCAGGATCAAGCGGGTGCGCAATATCGACGGCGAAAACGTGATCCTGGACGTCAACCATTTCGTCGCCGAGCTCATTCCCGGCCTGACCGAAGACATCGCCGCCGGCTCCATTTACCGCTACATCGAGCAGGATCTGGGCCTGACCATCAGCTACGCCCAGCGCATCATCGAGGCCCAGCCCTGCAGCGACGACGACCGCCGCTACCTGGACCTGAACGGCATGGACCACGTGATCGTGGTCAAGAACCTGACCCACCTTTACGACGGACGGCTGTTCGAATACACCGAGTCGCGGCATCGGCTGGACAAGTTTTATTTTACGGATATTGCGAGGCGGTAGCGTTTTCTTTCAGGGCGAGGGGAGGGTTTTGTAAGCGGACTTTGGGTATGAAAATGCCATAAGCATTTCTGGTGTTGACGTCCTCGTTGAGCCGACAGTTATGCGTCTCTGGGCTTCGTAAGGCAAATCCTAAGTTCTTCTATGCTCATGGCCGGCTGCGTTAGGTGAATGACTGCGTGACAGTTGGGGCATATGGGAATAAGGTCACGTACGGGATCAAGCTCGTACTCTCGGCGAATTTCCGAGAGCGGAACAATGTGATGGACATGGATGAAGTCCTTGCCGATAGCGCCGTATGCAGCTTCAAAGTTGAAGTCGCAGACGGCACACACGGCTCCATAGTGCTTGATACAAGCGGACCTCGCCTTGCTGTTGCGCTCATAAGCGTTGACGGCGATTGTCTTTGCTGCCCCCTCTACAAATTTTTCAGGGTTCTGGACTTCTTCTGGAATTGAAGTGTTGGTCCTGCCGTTAAAGGCGTACCAGTTGCCGCCAGCGCGGACAAGAGACTTGGCGGTCAATACGGGCTGGAAGCCTTTGATCTTTGAAGGACCGGATCCGTCCTCGTCTTTCAACTCATCGGAGAAGATCATCGGAAAGGTAAGTAATTTGTACCCCTCCTCTTCAACGAGACGAATGTGTTCCCGACTTTGCCGATAGGCCGGTTTTTTACGGCCCGCAGGGTTTGTGGCCCACGCTTCGCTAAAGATTAGCGATTTGGAGCCTTCAGTATATTTGTCCCATGCGCCGAAGATGATCGTCCGTTTCTCCACATTGATGAACGACCAACTCCACGTCCAATTGGCGCATGTAGCACCTTGCGATTGGATAAACGACTTACGGTTCATGGTGATTGTCATCTGAGACGTATAACTTGTAGTTAGTAACCGAAAACATCGAGTGAAAGCCGGTACTGTGGTGCATAAAAAATATACGGTCAATATTTTCATGTTGAAATCAACATGATGATGGCTGATGGAGCTTCTTGTTGGGGGGCTAAAATTGGACAAAACATACTACTGACCGAGGGGCGGTGTATTTGCCGGATGCACAGACGAGAAAATATCCGTCAGTCAGCCGGGGTTGGGGTAGCCCCACGTATCCTGAATATTGCCATGATGGCTACAACCCGGCGGAACGCCCGGCTTGGCCGGGCTTCCGCCCTACGGCAGACGGTGTTTCGTAGGGTGGATGCCCCGTAGGGGCGATCCACCGCGGGTGACAGAAAAGATTGAGTGAGACAGGCCCGGCGCGGAGAGATCCGCCCGGGCCTTTGTTTTACCGCTGTTGCGAAATGGCGGCAGTCGTTTTGACTTTTTGCAAACTCGTACAGACGAGTGTTGACCATCTCGTATGTACGAGTTAACTTGCCTCCAGTTGTGATGCGGACAATCACCACAAACAGGCGGATTTCCGGCATGGTGGCCGGATGCGAACCCACCGCCGCGACCAGGGACAGGGAGGGATGATGAGTCAAAACTATCAAGCGATCGCCGCGCAGATACTGCAAAACATCGGCGGCGCGGCCAATATCCGCCAGGCGGCGCACTGCCTCACCCGGCTGCGCATCTCTTTGCACGATGAGTCCAAGGTGAATGGAGACGCGCTGCGCCAGATGGCGCTGGTGAAGGGGCACTTCAGCAATGCCGGCGTGTTTCAGATCGTCATCGGCGCCGGCGACGTGGACCGCGTCTACGCCGAGATGGTGAAGCAGGGCAGCGTGGCGCGCGCCACTATCGCCGACGTCAAAGCCAGCGGCGACGCCAAGCAGAACCGGCTGCAGCAGCTGGTGAAGGTGTTCTCCGACGTGTTCATGCCGATCTTGCCGGCCATCGTCATCGCCGGCCTGCTGATGGGCGCCAATAATCTGCTGGGCGCCAAGGGCATGTTCATTGAGGGCAAGAGCCTGCTGGACGCCTACCCGGGCCTGTCCGGGCTGTGGGGCCTGATCAATATGATGGCCAACACGTCCTTTGTCTTCCTGCCGGCGCTGGTGGGCTGGTCCGCGGCCAAGCGCTTTGGCGGCAGCGAGATTCTGGGCATCGTGCTGGGCCTGCTGCTGGTGCATCCGGACCTGCTCAATGCCTGGAATTACGGCAAGGCGGCAGCCGGACTGGATGGCGCGTCGGTGTCTTACTTCGACCTGTTCGGCCTGCATATCGAAAAAGTGGGCTACCAGGGCCAGATCCTGCCCATCCTGGCCGCCGCCTGGGTGATGTGCCGCGTCGAGTTGTGGCTAAAGCCCAAGGTGCCCAACGCGGTGCAGCTCTTGGTGGTGCCCATCGTCACCATCGCCATCAGCGGCTTCCTGGCGCTGGCGGTGATCGGCCCATTGGCCCGCCACCTGGGCATCGCCGTCACCGACGCGCTGGTCTACGTGTTCAACCTGGCGCCGTGGCTGGGCGCGGCCTTGTTCGGCGCGTTGTACGCGCCGCTGGTGCTGACCGGCATGCACCATATGTTCATCGCGGTGGACCTGCAGCTGATCTCCAGCCAGGGCGGCACCTTCATCTGGCCGATGATCGCCTTGTCCAATATCGCCCAGGGCAGCGCCGCGCTGGCCATGTTCTGGCTGGCCCGGAGCGCCAACGACAAGAATATGGCGTCTACTTCCGCGATATCGGCCTTCTTCGGCATCACCGAGCCGGCGATGTTCGGCGTCAATCTGCGCCACAAGCTGCCGTTCTACGCGGCGCTGGCCGGCTCTTCCTGCGCGGCGGTGCTGATCAGCCTGGGCCACGTCAAGGCGTCGGCCATCGGCGTGGGCGGCTTGCCGGCCTTCATCTCCATCATTCCGCAGTACATCCCGCTGTTCCTGGCCGGCACGCTGGTGGCCTTGATTGTGCCGTTTGGCGTGACCTGGCTGCTGGCGCGGCGCCAGCGCGCTGTGGGCATGGCGCAGGAGGCCGCGCAAAATGGCTAAGGACATGAAGCGGGCGGTGGTTTACCAGATCTACCCCAAGAGTTTTTGCAGCCACCGCAACCAGGCCACGGGCGACCTCCTGGGCGTGGTGGACCGGCTGGATTATCTGACCTGGCTGGGCGTCGATTATGTATGGCTGACGCCGTTCTACCGCTCGCCGCAAAACGATAACGGCTACGATGTCAGCGACTATTACAGCATCGACCCGACCTACGGCAGCATGGAAGACTTCGAGCTGCTGTTGGCGGAGGCCAAGCGCCGCGGCATCGGCGTGATGCTGGACATCGTGGTCAACCACACCTCCACTGAACATGCCTGGTTCCAAGAGGCGCTGAAGGGCAGGGACAACCCCTATCGCGACTTCTACATCTGGCGCGACGCGCCGAACAACTGGCAGTCCAAGTTCGGCGGCAGCGCCTGGGAGAAAGACCCCGCCAGCGGCCAGTACTACCTGCATTTGTTCGACAAGACCCAGGCCGATCTGAACTGGGACAACCCGGCGCTGCGCCAGGCGGTGTTCGAGATGATGCGTTTCTGGCGCGACAAGGGCGTGGCCGGCTTCCGGCTGGACGTGATCAATCTGATCTCCAAAGACCCGGCCTTCTCCGAGGACGACAGCGACGGCCGCCATTTCTATACCGATGGCCCGCGCGTGCACGAATACTTGCAGCAGATGCACCGCGAAGTATTCGACGGCCATGACTTGCTGACGGTGGGCGAGATGTCGTCCACCTCGCTGGCGCATTGCATCGCCTACAGCCGCCCGGATAGGCGCGAGCTGAGCATGACCTTCAACTTCCACCATCTGAAGGTGGACTACCCGGACGGCGAGAAGTGGCGGGCGGGCGAGGTGGATTTCATCGCCCTCAAGCGCATCCTGTCCGACTGGCAAACCGGCATGCACGCCGGCGGCGGCTGGAACGCGCTGTTCTGGTGCAACCACGATCAGCCGCGCGCCTTGTCGCGCTTTGGCGACGACGGCCGCTACCGGACCGAGTCCGCCAAGATGCTGGCCACCGCGCTGCACGGCCTGCAGGGCACGCCCTATATCTACCAGGGCGAGGAGATTGCGATGGCCGACCCCGGCTTCGTCGGCATCGGCCAACTGCGCGATGTGGAAAGCCTGAACGCCTACCGCCAGTTGCTGGCGGAAGGCTATGCCGACGCCGAGGCGATGGCAGTGATCCGCCAGCGCTCGCGCGACAACGCCCGCACGCCCATGCAGTGGGACGACGGCCCGCATGCCGGCTTCAGCGCGGCCGAGCCGTGGATAGGCGTGGCGGCGGACGCGGATCGGGTCAATGTCGCCGCCGCCATCGGTGATAAAAACTCCGCCTTGCACCACTACCGGCGCTTGATCCGGCTGCGCAAGCAATACCGGGTGTTCGCCGATGGCGATTACCGCTGCCTGACGCCGGATCACCCCTACTTGTGGGCCTACACCCGCCGCTGCGACGATGAAATGCTGCTGGTCATCAGCCACTTCGGCGCCGACAACATCCATTACCAGCCGCAGCCGGACGCTGTGCCGGAAGGCTGGACCTTGGAGCTATTGTTGTCCAATTACCCGCCGCAGGCCCTTGGCCAGCTGAGGCCCTGGCATTCGCTGCTGTACCGGGCGACGCCGCCGGCCGCTGCCTAACGCTCACGCCTAGATTCGCCCCGCCATGCCAGCCGCCAGGCTAGCAGGGCGGAGCTTTGCCCGCGGAAAACGGGCGACATCACCCATTGGGACAAGGAGACGAAAATGAGGACAAAAACCATCAACTGGCTGTGCCTGCTATTGCCGCTGAGCGCCGGCCTGCCGGCCTGGGCTGACCCGGCGCCTGCCGCCGCGCGGGCCCCGCAGCTCAGCGCCGAGCAATTGAGCGGCGCGGTGAAGCAGGCGCTGGACGAGATGGGATTCCAGTTTGACGGCTATCTGCGCAGCGGCTTCTACGGCAGCGGCAATAACCTGCCCAAGGGCCAGTACCAACTGGGCGGGGACTTGCAGCACTACCGCCTGGGCAACGAGGGCGACACCTATATCGAGCTGGGCATAGGCAAGAAATGGATGCTGGGCAACGGCGTGAGCTGGGGCGCTTACGTAATGCCCACCATCTACAACGGCAAGACCAGCGCCTCGCAAGTCTACGGCTATATCAGCGGGCTGGAATTCGCGCCCAATCTGACGCTGTGGGCCGGCCAGCGTTACCACCGCATCCAGGACATCCACATCCTGGACAACTGGCTGATGCAGGACGGCGACAATTACGGCGCAGGGGTGGACGGCATCGCCGTCGGCCAGGCCAAGCTCAATCTGTCCGTCTCCTCGTCCGGCAGCTACGCCAACGACAACGCCACGCTAAACAACGCGCGCCGCGCCAACTTCCAGCTGGCCGGCATCGCGACTAATCCGGGCGGCAAGCTGACCTTGACTGGCGCGGCCGTCAGCGGCGATTTCGCCATCGGCAAGCCCGGCGCGGCGCTGGGCCTGTTGCACAATCAGAAGGACTTTCTGGCTCAGGGCATCAATAATTCCTTGTTCCTGCAAGCGTCTACCGGCCATGCCTCGCTGTCCGGCCAGTTCTACAATCTGGACAGCGGCGGCGCGGCGCAGGCCGGCGCGCGGCAGAGCCGCATCGCCGACGTGCTGGACTGGCAGCGTGGGCGCTTTGGAGGCCAGGCGGTGCTGGGCTGGCAGACGGTATCGCCGGACAACGCGGCCAAGTACCGCGACGCCTCCGTGGGCGGCCGGCTGTCCTACGGCGTGGCGGCCAACGTCAAGCTGTTGAGCGAAATCGGGCTGACCAGCCGCGACACCGACAATCAGCCCTCGCAGCGGCTGAACAAGGCGACGCTGGCGGTGGCTTTCGCGCCCAATACGGACTTCTGGACCCGGCCGGAACTGCGGGTGTACGCCAGCCATTACAACTGGAACCACGCGGCGGCCCAGGCCAATCTGACCACCTTCGCCGCCAATGGCCGCACCCACGCCAATACCTTCGGCGTGCAGCTGGAGGCCTGGTGGTAAGCCAGGCGTGATGCTCTGGTTCTGGATAAGCGGTGCCGCGGCGAGAGTCGCGGCACTTTGCTTTGGGGCGGCTGTCTGTACTGAATATCGCATGGATGGGGAGAGGGGCATGAGGCTGGTTTTGGCCGGCGGCGCGGCGGCCGGCATGCTGTGGGCCAGCTTGGCGTGGGCGGGCGGCCAGGCGGCTTCCGCGCCCGCGGCGGCCGTGGCCAAGGGCGTCATGCTGGAATGCCTGCCCTCAGGCGGTGCGGCCATCGGCTGGCATGACTGGATGGCCACGCAGCTGGCGTTGCGCGGGCTGCAGGAGAGCGGGCGGCCGGCTTGGCGGCTGTGTTTTGCCGAGAGTTTGGACCAGCAGTGGGTGGCGCAGCCGCCAGGCTGGCGTGATGACGGCTATTGGCGCGATCCACCTTATCGGCTGGAGAGCTGGCCGGCGCTGAGCCTGACCGTGCGCGGCGTGGATGGCGCGGTGTTCTGGTCCGGTAGGGAGCGGCTGGGCGGCGAGGGCAATGCGCGGGCGCGGCTGGAAGCGGCGGCCAGGCGTTTGCTGGATCGCCTGCCGCTGCCGTTGTAATGTAATTTTAATAAATGCTGAATTTCTTCTGTTTGGCCATTGCCGTTTTCCCGCATTGTGATGGCAGGCCCCTGCTGTACTATCAAAAGCCTCCGTTGACACGGCCTGCATAAGACAGGGCGGCGCGGGGGGACAAATCAGATCACTTTACAGCCTAATCCGAGTATGAGGCGCCCGCCTGGACAGCGGGCGTCTCGTCGTTTCAGCGCGGCCGCTTGCGGCCGCGCCGACCGGTGACGGCCATCATCACGGGATAGTAGACAATGAGTTTGATGCGCAAGAAGAGCGTGCAGGGCATGTTGGCCTCCGCTCAGACTTCGCGCGGGCTGCGAAAAGAGCTTTCCGCGTTTGACCTCACCATGCTGGGCATAGGCGCCATCATCGGCACCGGCATCTTCGTGCTGACCGGCACCGGCGCCACCATCGCCGGCCCCGGCCTGGTGCTCTCCTTCGTCATCAGCGCCTTCGCCTGCGGCTTCGCGGCGATGTGCTATGCCGAATTCGCCTCCATGCTGCCGATTTCCGGCTCCACATACACCTACGCTTACGCCACCCTGGGCGAGCTGGTCGCCTGGATCATAGGCTGGGACTTGCTGCTGGAATACCTGCTGGCCTCGTCCGCGGTGTCCGTGGGCTGGTCCGGCTACTTCCAGAGCCTGCTGGCCGGCTTCGGCGTGACGCTGCCGCAGGCGCTGACCGCCGCCGCCGGCTCGGTGCCGGGCAAGGACACCTTGTTTAACCTGCCGGCCTTCTGCATCGCCATGATCATCACCGCGCTGTTGGCCTTCGGCATCAAGGAATCCAAGCGCGTCAACAATATCGTGGTGCTGATCAAGGTGGCCGTGGTGTTGCTGTTCATCGCCATCGGCGTGTGGCACGTCAAGCCCGCCAACTGGCAGCCGGCGCTGCCCTTCGGCTTCTCCGGCGTGTTCCATGGCGCGGCCATCGTGTTCTTCAGCTTCATCGGCTTTGACGCCGTGACCTGCGCGGCCGAGGAGGTGAAGAACCCGGCCAAAGATATTCCGCGCGGCGTGATCTGGTCGCTGGCGGTGTGCTCCATCCTGTACGTGGTGGTGGCCGCCATCATGACCGGCATCGTGCCCTACCTGCAGTTCGCCGGCGTGGACCATCCGGTGTCGCTGGCCCTGCAAGTGGCCAAGCTGAACTGGTTCGCCGGCTTTGTGGACCTGGGCGCCATCCTGGGCATGATGACCGTGATCCTGGTGATGACTTACGGCCAGACTCGCATCCTGTTTGCGATGAGCCGCGACGGCCTGCTGCCCAAGATCTTCTCCGACGTGAACCCGAAATACGGCACGCCGTACAAGGCCACCTGGCTGATCGGCACCATCATCGCCCTGATCGCCGGCCTGGTGCCGCTGCACACGCTGGCCGAACTGGTGAACATCGGCACCCTGGCCGCCTTCACCCTGATCGCGTTGTCGGTGATCGTGCTCCGCAAGCGCGAACCGAACCTGCCGCGCAAGTTCGTCTGCCCGGCGGTGCCGCTGATTCCTGGCCTGGCCATCCTGTTCTGCGGCTTCCTGATGACCCAGCTGTCCTTGCTGACCTGGACCTGCTTCGCCATCTGGCTGGGCATCGGCCTGATGGTCTACTTCGGCTACTCGCGGCGCAATTCGCTGCTGCACAATCCGGCGTAAACCGGCGGATGGCATGCAAAAGGCGAGGCCCGTGGGCCTCGCCTTTTTTCATGCCTGGTGCAATGCTCAAGGGGCGGCGCTGGCCGTGGCAAGGGGCTGGGTCAGCGACCGCACCAGCTCGTCGGCCAAGGTTTCCGCGCTGGCCCTGAGGCCGGCATAGGCTTGACCGGTGTCCTTGCTCAGGGCTTCGTAGTCCTTGAACACGTAAGGAGAATCGTCCGGCACGCCGCTGGCCACGCGCATGAATTGCAGCGGCTGGGCGTCAGGATGGTCGCGGTCGAACACGGTGACCAGCACTTGGGCGCGCGGCTTGTACGGGTCGGTGGAGCTGGGCGCGAAATAGGCGCTGCCCAGCTTGTCCAGCACCACCAGTTTGTGGCTGCTCAGCTTGGCGGCGTCGACGTGGTATATGACCGCTTTGTCCGTGGTCTCGGCCTGCACCTCGTCGAAATTCGCCACTTCGATGCCTGCGGTTTTCAAATCCTGCGCCACCTTGTCGCGAAAGGCCTGCTGCAGCGACGGTTGCTCCGGGTGTGACTTGAGGTAGTTGTGATACGCCTCCTGCAGGCTGCTGCTTTGCGACTTCATCTTGGCGACGGCTGCCGCCACGTACAGCATGCCGATCAGCGTGTAGCCGGTGGTGTTGAAGCTGACTTGCGGCAGCGCATCGTCGGTTTGCCGATACAGCGAGACCTGTTTTTCGCCGACCAGCTGGCCACTGCCGATTTCCTGGGGCGTGACGGACTGTGCAAGGGTGGTTTGAGCCGCCAGCAGGCCTAAGGCGGCTATCCATAGCTTGCGTTTCATATTTCTCTTTCCAATCGAATGAAATTATTTTTTTGACATTAAATGCCAAATGATTTAGCTGGCTATTGTAATGCAAAGGGGAAGGCGTGGGAATGTGTCCGCATGAGGCCGTGAGCTGCGGCGGCAATCAATAAAATCAAATGTCTGGCATTTTTATCGCGGAGAGAGTCGTGGCAGCGGGGCGGGCATCAGAAAGCGTTGGCAGGGATTTTGATGGGGCGGCTGAAACCTTCATCGTGTTGCGGCGACGGCCATGGCGAGTGGGCGCGCAGAGTGATGGTGTCCTGCCTTCGCAGGGCGGCGGCCGCGGCTCGTTGCGCTTCCGCGGCGCGTTGAACCGCACCCAACGGCTTTGGCCCGATGACTGCCGGCCGTCAATCACGCGCAAGGCAAGCCCGCGCATCTGTCGTCCCCGCGTCGTGTAAACGAGTGTCCAGACCTGCTTGCCTTGCTCCAGGCAGGGCGGCAGGCATGTTGGTAAGGATCGGGGTGGATGTGGCTGAAGGCGCGAGGCGGCTGGCTCGGGTCCTCGATCAGGACAGCGCGAGCGGCCTGGGTTTGCGCAGCAAGATGGCGCAGACGGGGGGGGCAACAGCAGCCAAAAGCCGGAGGCCGGCATCAGCGCGACGCCGACGAGGGCGAGCGCTAGCCTGTTCGAGTCCAGCATTGCATGATGCACCATCAGGGGCGGGTGAGAATGATTAGCATGGCATATGGATAATTATGCGCGGACGAGTCTAGTTTGAAATGCGATTGCTGCGGCCTTCCTGCCGGCTGGGAAATAAAAAGCCGCTTGCGGAAGGGCAAGCGGCTGCGAGGCGAGCGGCGCGGCGCTTAGTCGGTGCGGAGCGCGATGAACAGCACGGCTTCGCCGCGCTTGACCAGCAGGGCGGCATGGCCGCCCGAGTTAGCCAGCGCTTTTTCGAAGGCGCTGATGCTGGTCACGTCATTCTGGTTCAGTCCCAGGATGATGTCGCCGGGCATCAGGCCGGAGCGGGAGGCCGGGCCTTGCGATTTCTGGATCAAGAGGCCGCCACGTATGCCCAGGTCGGCGCGCTGTTGCGGGGTCAGCTCGGACAGCGTCAGGCCCAGCTTGCCGAACTGATAGCCCTGCGGCGTGTTGTCGTTGGCAGGCTTGGCGCTGTTGTCGGCATCCGGCGCCTGTTCCATCAGGGTGGCTTCCATGGTTTTCTCGAAGCCCTTGCGCCACACCACCAGCTTGATCTTGGTGCCGGGGCCGAGCGAACCCACCAGCATGGGCAGGTCCTTGGAGCTGTCTATGGACTGGCTGTTCAGCTTCAGGATGATGTCGCCGGGTTGCAGGCCGGCCTTGGCCGCCGGACCTTTCGGGTCCACGCGCACCACCAGCGCGCCGGAAGGGCGCGGCAGGCCGAAGGACTGCGCCAGCTCCTGCGTCACTTCCTGAATGTTGATGCCAAGCTGGCCGCGGCTGACGCGGCCCTTGGTTTTCAGCTGGTCGGCCACTTGCATCGCCAGGTCGATGGGGATGGCGAAGGAGATGCCCATGAAACCGCCGGAGCGGCTGTAAATCTGCGAGTTGATGCCGACCACTTCGCCGCGCAGATTGAACAGCGGGCCGCCGGAGTTGCCGGGATTGATCGCCACATCGGTCTGGATGAAGGGCACCAGGGTTTCGTCGGGCAGGCTGCGGCCCTTGGCCGAGACGATGCCGGCGGTGACGGTGTTGTCGAAGCCGAACGGCGCGCCGATGGCGGCTACCCATTCGCCCACTTTCAGGTCGGCCGGGTTGCCTATCTTGGCCACCGGCAAGTCGGCTGCCGCCACTTTGAGCAGGGCGACGTCGCTGCGCTTGTCCAGGCCCACCAGCTTGGCGCGCAGTTCGCGCTTGTCGGTCAGCGTGACGCGGATCTGGCGGCCATCGGCCACCACGTGGGCATTGGTCAGGATGAAGCCGTCGCTGCTGATGATGAAGCCGGAGCCGTAGGACACGCTGTCTTCCGGCGCCTGGTCTTGCGGCGGCTGGTTGGGCATGAAGCGGCGGAAGAAGTCGTATAGCGGATCATCCTCCGGCACGGGCAACTGAGAGGCGCTGCTGGGCTGCGGCGAGGCGCTGTCGCGCGCGGCCTGGATGTTGACTACGGCAGGGCCGTCGCGGGTGACAAGCTGGGTGAAGTCGGGCAAAAGCATGGCGAC
Source organism: Chromobacterium paludis (assembly GCF_008275125.1). NCBI lineage: Bacteria > Pseudomonadati > Pseudomonadota > Betaproteobacteria > Neisseriales > Chromobacteriaceae > Chromobacterium > Chromobacterium paludis. The sequence goes on along the minus strand of NZ_CP043473.1, from coordinate 2,308,685 downwards.
GCGGCCATCCTGCTGAGCGGGAATGGCGACGGGGGCAGGCTGGCTGCTGCCTTTGACGAGCTGTTCAATCCGGTCGCAGCCACACAGCAGCGACGCCGCGAGCAGGGCGCCGGCCATGATGCGGAGACTGTTGGTCACGGGCGATCCTTCAATTATCTGATGCGGGAATGTAAGTGGGGGCGACTGCGCGTTTTTGCAATCCGCTTGTTATCTTCCTGCGCCCGGTTTCTCTCTCTCCTTCAATCATAACGGTTTTGCCGGATATTCGCAGAGGTCTGAGATGACGCAGCGCTGGCATTCCGGCTTGCGGGCCTTGCAGACGTAGCGCCCATGCAGGATCAGCCAGTGGTGGGCGTCCAGCTTGAACTCGGCCGGCACGAACTTGAGCAGCTTGTCCTCCACCTCGCGCACGTCCTTGCCCGGGGCGATGCGGGTGCGGTTGGAGACGCGGAAGATGTGGGTGTCCACCGCGATGGTGGGCTGGCCGAAGGCGGTGTTCAGCACCACGTTGGCGGTTTTGCGGCCCACGCCAGGCAGCGCTTCCAGCGCCTCGCGCGTTTGCGGCACCTCGCCGCCGTGCTTTTCCAGCAGCAGGCGGCAGGTGGCGATCACATTCTTGGCCTTGGTCTTGTACAGGCCTATGGTCTTGATGAAGTCGGCCAGGCCTTCCTCGCCCAGCGACAGCATGGCGGCCGGCGTGTTGGCCACCGGGTAGAGCCGGCGCGTGGCCTTGTTGACGCCGACGTCGGTGGCCTGGGCGGACAGCAGCACGGCGATCAGCAATTCGAACGGCGTGGCGTATTCCAGCTCGGTGGTGGGGTGAGGATTGGCTTCGCGCAGGCGGCGGAAAATCTCCAGTCGTTTGGCGGCGTTCACTCTTTATCCTTGTCGGCTTCCTGCTGGGCGGCTTTCATCGCGGCGGCGCGTTCCATGGCGGCGCGGATCACCGCCATTTTGTCTGAAGAGGCGGTGGCCGCCACAGGGGCTTGCTGCTTGGCGCGTTCCATGGCCTTGCGTATCAGCTCGTTCTTGTCCACGGCCGCGGCCGACGGCGTTTCCGCCACGGCAGGCGCCGCGGCCGGGGCAGGCTTGGGCGGCACGGCGGCGCGCTCGGCCAGCCGTTTCGCCTTGTCCGCCGCGTCGCGCGCCTTGCGCGCCTGGTGGGCGTCGTAACGCTTGCGCGCCTGCGCCGCGCGCGCCATCACCCGTTCGCGTTTGCCGTCGTCCGGGTCGGCGACCGGGATCAGGTCGATGCAGTCGACGGGACAGGGCGCCAAGCACAGCTCGCAGCCGGTGCATTCGTCGGCGATCACGGTGTGCATCTGCTTGGCCGCGCCGACGATGGCGTCCACTGGACAGGCCTGTATGCACAGGGTGCAGCCTATGCAGCTGTCTTCGCGTATCACGGCCAGCGCGCGCGGCTTGGGCTGCGGCCCGGCCGGATCGAACGGGACGACAGGCTGATGCAGCAGCGCTGCCAGCGCCCGCACGCCGTCCTCGCCGCCTGGCGGGCAGCGGTTGATCGGGTCGCGGCCTTCCGCCAGCGCCTCGGCGTACGGGCGGCAGCCTTTGTGGCCGCATTGCCCGCATTGGGTCTGCGGCAGGAGGGCGTCGATCCGTTCGACGAGGGAGATGGCGGCCATGCTGTCGAATTCCACTTGAAAAACCGCTAATTATCGTCGTTAGCCGCTTTGGCTTCAATACTTGATCCGGTGCGGCTGCGCGCCACCGTCATGATCTGGCCGTTTGGGCGTCCCCCAGGCGAGCGTCCAGGCTTTCCAGCAGGATGCGGCGCAGTTGCTCCGCGGGTGGGGGCAGCGGCGTCTGTGCCCTTTGCAAGGCGAGGTCCAGCCCCGGCAGGGGCGGCAGGCCGCCCTCGCCAGGCGCCAACGGGCGCAAGTCGGGCGGCAATCCCAGGCCGGTGCGCGCGCTGATGCCCAGGCCGGCGCGCACGGCGGACCACAGTCCAGCCAGGCTGCCGCCGCTGACGGCGATGCGCCAGGGCTGGCCGGCCTGGTCCAGCGCGTCGCAAGCCAGTCGCCTCACCAGGCAGGGCGAATCGAACAGCACCAAGGGCAAGGACTGCCCATGCGGCAGCAACGGCTGGCCGACAGCGGCTATCCAGCGCAGCGGGATGCGTCCCAGTTGGTCTTGATGGGACCAGGGCGAGCCGTCGCTCCATAGCAGGGCCAGGTCCAACTGGCCCGCCAGCAACGCCTGCCTCAAGTCCAGGCTGCGGCCCACGCGCACTTCCACATGCACCTCCGGGCAGGCGCGGGCGAAGCGGCCCAGCGCCTGCGGCAGCATGCCCTCGCCGAAGTCCTCGGCCAGACCCAGCCGCACGCTGCCGGCCAGCGCCGCGCCGCGCACGGCCTGCACCGCCTCGTCATTCAGTTCCAGCAGTCGCCGCGCGTAGGACAACAGGATTTCGCCGGCCGGCGTGGGCGCCAGGCCGCGGCCGTCCTTTTGCAGAATGGGCGCGCCGGCCTGTTCCTCCAGCTTCTTCAGCTGGGCGCTGACGGCGGAGGTGGAGCGGTGCAGGCGCTCGGCGGCGCGGGCGTAGCTGCCCAGCTCCACGCCGCTGGCGAAGCTGTGCAGCGCATCGAGGTCGAATAGGGGCTTGCGCATGATTATAATCCTGAAATTTGGGATGGTTTGTAAAAATATATGCGATTTTTAGCATGAATGGCCAGGTATACAGTGAGCGCACGTCTTCCCCACGCAGGAGCCTAGCCATGTTTTCCCCTTCTCATGCCTTGCCCCGCCTCGCGCCCAAGCTGGATCAGCTGACGCGCGAGGTCTTGTTCGGCGACGTCTGGCAGCGCGGCGCGCTGTCGCCGCGCGAGCGCAGCCTGATCACCATCGCCGCCGTGCTGGGCCAGTCCCGCCCGCATGCCCTGGATTTCCATTTGCGGCGCGGGCTGGACAACGGTTTGAGCGCCGAAGCGCTGGCCGAGCTGTTGACCCATCTGGCCTTTTATGTTGGCTGGCCGTCCGCCACTGTCGCGTTGGAACAATTGGATGCGGTCCTGGCCGATCAGGCTAAATAAGGAAAACACCATGCCCTATGTCCGCATTGACGTGCTTAAAGGCAAGTCGCCGCAGTATTTGCGCGCCCTGGCCGACAGCGTCCATCAAGCCATGGTGGAATGCTTTGCCGTGCCGCCGGCCGATCGCTTTCAATTGATCCACCAGCATGAGCCGGGCGAGATGATTTTCGACCGCGATTACGCCGATGGCCCGCGTTCCGATGATTTCGCGCTGGTGGCGATTCAGACCGGCAAACCGCGCGCGGCCGAAACCAAGGCGGCGTTGTATGCCCGCATGGCGGAGCGGCTGAGCGCTTCACCGGGCTTGTCGCCGGCCGACCTGATGGTGGTGATCTCCGACGGCGAGATGGACAACTGGTCGTTCAGCCATGGCCGCATGGCGTCCACGCTGAGCGCGGAGGAATTGCAACGATGCTGAGCATGCAATACCGCGTCGCGCTGCCGGCGGACTACCCGATGGACATCATCGAACGCCGCATCGCCGACAAAGGCCATCTGACCGACGGCATGCCGGGCCTGGCGTTCAAGGCATATTTATACAGCCTGAAGCTGGAGGACGGGGCCAATGCCTACGCGCCATTCTATCTGTGGCGGACGGCGGAGGGCATGCGCGATTTCCTGTCCGGCCCAGGCTTCGCCGCGCTGAGCGAGTCGTTTGGCCGCCCGGCGGTGCGGAGCGCCGTGGCCTGGTTCGGCGAGTGGAGGCAAGAGGCGGCCGAGGCTCGCCATGCCGAGATTGAATGCCTGCCCCTGGCGGAAGGGGAGGCGCTGGAGACGCGCCGCGCGGCGGAAGCCGCCTGGGGCCGCGAGCGCTTGGCCGACGGGAACGTGTTGGCCGCCGTGGTGGCTTTTGATCCCGGCACGTGGGTGCTGACGCGCGTTTTGCTGCTGCGCCGGCCGGCCGCTGACGATGGCCGGCGCCCGCGCTACCGGGTGGGCCGGGTGTCCATGGGGGGATAGTTGTCTACTTTGCATGACTTTGTTTTTATTGTGATTTTATTTTTTGTCATGCGCATAAGGCGGCCGGCGCCGCTTGGTAGGCGCGAGGGGGAGGCTATGGTAAAACTACTGTGTTTTGCCATGGAGCCGCGCCATGAAAATCGCGCATAAAGCCGGTCTGATTTCCGCCCTGGTGCTGGCCGCCACCTTGTCCACCCTGTCCTGGTTGCAGTATCTGAGCGTGGCCGACAGCGTGCGCTCCGGCAAGGAGCAGGAGATCGCGCAGAGCAGCGAGGTGTTGTCGGAGCAGATCGCCAACTGGCTGAACGGCAAGCTGGGGCAGATTCAGCTGATGTCGGAAATGATAGACGCCGGCTTCAGCCCGGAGCGGATTCAAGAGGTGTTCCTGCTGCCCTCGCTGAAAAGCGGCTTCAAGCTGATCTTCGGCGGGCTGGAAACCGACGGCAAGAAGATTTCCAATGACTCCTCTTGGAACCCGCCGCCGGACTGGGACGCGCGCAAGCGTCCCTGGTACCCGCTGGCCAAGGCCGCGTCCGGCGCCACACTGACCGAGCCTTACGCAGACTCCGCCACCGGCGAGATCCTGATCTCCGTGGTGGCCAAGATGACGGACAAGGGCGTGTTCAAAGGCGCCTTCGGCGGCGACCTCAGCCTGAAAACCGTATCGGAGGCATTGAATACCGCCACTTTCAACGGCGCGGGCTACGCCTTCCTGCTGACTTCGGACGGCAAGATCATCAGCCATCCCGACGCCAAGCTGAACGGCAAGAGCGTCGCCGAATTGTTCGGCGGCACCGCGCCGGCGCTGAACGACCAGGTGCAGGAGATCGAGGCCAACGGCCGGCGGCTGATGGTGGTGTTCCATCCCTTGGGCTCGCTGCAGCAGGCCAAGTGGCTGGTGGGCGTGGTGCTGGACGAGGACAAGGTGATGGCGTCCGCCCGGCAGATAGGCTGGCGCGGCTTCTGGGGCGCGGTGATAGGCGTGGTGCTGAGCATGGTCATCCTCAGCACGCTGATGCAGCAGATACTGCGGCGGCCGCTGCAGCAGCTCAAGCACTCCTTGACCGAGCTGAACAGCGGCAACGGCGATCTGACCCGCCGCATTGACGAATCGTCCAAGGACGAGTTCGGCGAAGTGGCGCGCGAATTGAACCGCTTCATCGCCTATCTGCAGCAATTGATCGGCGATATCCGGCAGATTTCGCTGCGCGTGCATCAAGGCACCGAGCAAAGCGCCAACGAGGCCAGGCTGAGCAACGATGAAGCCAGCCAGCTGCGGCAGGAACTGGAGCAATTGGTGGCCTCCATCGGCCAGATGGCGGAGGCAGCCGGCGAGATGACATCCAATGCCGGGGCGGTGGCGGCGGCCGCGCGCCAGGCGCACGAGGAAACCGGCAGCCGGGTGGCGCTGGTGAGCCAGTCCGGCCAGACCATACGCCGGCTGGCCGATACCCTGGATGAGACTTCGCATTCGATGAACGAGCTGGCCGAGTTCAGCAAGAACATCGAGTCCATTGTCCGGGTGATCACCGGCGTGGCGGAGCAGACCAATCTGCTGGCGCTGAATGCCGCCATCGAGGCGGCCCGCGCCGGCGAAATGGGCCGCGGCTTCGCCGTGGTGGCGGACGAGGTGCGCAAGCTGGCCTCGCAGACCCAGCAGGCCACCCAGGAAATCCGCGGCATGATAGATCAGTTGCAGCGCGGGGTGTCCGCCGCGCGGCAGAAGATGGACGAGAGCCGCGAATGCGCCAGCGGCACGGTGAAGGACGCCGAGCAGATCAGCGAGATGCTGGTGCGCATTCAGGATGTGATTTCCGACATCAATGCCCGCAATGGCGATATCGCCGACGCGGTGGGGCGTCAAAGCCAGATGACGCGTGAAATCAACGACAGCGCCGGCAATATCCGCCATATCGGCCAGCGCGTCAGCGACGCGGCCCAGGTGCAGCTGCAGCACTGCAGCGACACCGCCGCCGACGTGGCCGAGCAGGATAAGATGATCGCGCGCTTCAGGCTGGAGTGAGCAGCCGGCAGGCGGACGGCGGAACGCCCACGGGCTTCCGCCTTACCGTTTGCGCGCCAGCATGGTCATCAGGAATCCCCTGCCGAACAGCGGCCCGTCTGCCGGCAGCTCGCGCATGGGGGCGATGGTTTCGATTTCCAGCCACGGCGACCATAGCTCGCGCAAGCGCGGCTCGTCGTATCCCAGGCCGCCGCCGAGGCTGTTGCGCTCGTATACCTCGGCGTCGCTGAAGCCGCCGCCGCCTTCCGGCGAGAAGCACACCAGGCCGAAGCCGCCGCCGGGTTTCAGCATGCGGGCGACGCGTTCCATATATTGATGGCGGCGGTGCGGCGCCAGATGGTGGAAGCAGCCGCCGTCATAAACCAGGTCGGCGGCGGCCTCGTCGAAGGGACACTCAAATACCGAGGCCTGGCACACTTCCACGGAAAGCCCGCTGGCGGCGACGCGTTCGCGCGCCCAGGCGACGGCGCTGTCGGAAAAATCGACGGCCTGCACGCGAAAGCCCCGGCTGGCCAAGAACAGCGCGTTGCGGCCATGGCCGCAGCCCAAATCCAGGGCGAGTCCCGGCGCGATGCGGCCGGCATCTATCCAGCCGGCGAGGTTTTCATCCGGCGCCTCGACAAAGAAAGGGCAGGGGCGTTGCCTGTCGGCGTAGAACGCCGGCCATTTGGCTTGGCTGCCGGCCAGGCGAGCGTCCAGCGCGGCCAGCTCGGTTTCCGGCAGGCCGGAGAAGTTCAGATGCGGCGATGACATTGCGGTTGGGCCTTGTCGGTGCAAAGATGCCTTGGAGTCTAAGATTTTATCGCTAAAAAATTCAAAGGTCATAAAAATGGACCCTGGCGGCGAGTCGTTTTATCCTGATGAAAATCGGGAGGCGCATGGATATCACATTGCATCCGCCGCGGGCGGCAGACGCCGCGGCGCTGTTGGATTTCGAGCTGGCGAACCGCGCTTATTTCGAGCGCTGGATCAATGCCCGGCCGGACGGCTATTACCAGCTGGACGCGGTGCGCGAGGCGATAGACGCCGCCGGCCGTGAGGCGGTGGCGGATCAGGGTTATCAATACCTGATCTGGCATGAGGGCCGCATCGCCGGCCGCATCAATCTGCACGGCGTGGAGCGCCGGTATTTCCATAAGGCGGAATTGGGCTATCGGGTGGGCGAGGCGGATGCCGGCCAAGGCATCGCCAGCCGGGCGCTGGCGGCGCTGCGCGACAAGGCGTTTGGCGAGCTGAAGCTGGCCAGGCTGGAGGCCGCAGTGCGGGCGGCCAATGCCGGCTCGCTGAAGGTGCTGGAGCGCAATGGTTTCAGCGTGTTCGGCAAGGCGGAGCGCAGCATGCTGCTGCATGGCGAGTGGCACGACCTGTGGCATATGGCGTGCCGCTCGCCGTCTTTCCCGCTGAAATAAAAAAGGCCGTCGCGCGGGCGACGGCCGTCAAGGTCTACAAGGGGATTACAGGGGCTGTTGCAGCTGCTGCAGGATTTGCGGGTTTTCCAGCGTGGACACGTCCTGGGTGATCTCCTCGCCCTTGGCGATGGAGCGCAGCAGGCGGCGCATGATCTTGCCGGAGCGGGTCTTGGGCAGGTTCTCGCCGAAGCGGATATCGTCTGGCTGCGCGATCTTGCCGATCTCGTGCGCCACCCAGTTCTTCAACTCCGCCGCCACGGTCTTGGCGGCGTCGCCTTGCGGCCGCGCGCCCTTCAGCACCACGAAGGCCACCACGGCCTCGCCCTTGACGTCGTGCGGCTTGCCCACCACGGCGGCCTCGGCCACCAGCGGATTGGCCACCAGGGCCGATTCGATCTCCATGGTGCCCAGGCGGTGGCCGGACACGTTCAGCACGTCGTCGATGCGGCCCATGATCCAGAAATAGCCGTTCTCGTCGCGGTTGGCCGAATCGCCGGCCAGGTAGTACTGGCCGTTGAACTCGTCCGGGAAATAGGTTTTCTTGAAGCGGTCCGGGTCGTTCCAGATGGTGCGCACCAGGGACGGGAACGGTTTCTTGATAACCAGGAAGCCGCCGCGGCCTGGTTCGACCTGCGCGCCGGATTCATCGACGATGTCGGCGATCACGCCCGGCAGCGGCAAGGTGCACGAGCCCGGCTTGGTGGCGACGGCGCCCGGCAGCGGCGCGATCATCGCCGAGCCGGTTTCAGTCTGCCACCAAGTGTCCACGATGGGGCAGCGGCCGCCGCCCACCGTTTCGTAATACCAGATCCACGCTTCCGGGTTGATCGGTTCGCCCACCGTGCCCAGCACGCGCAGGGACGACAGGTCGAACTGCTTGGGCAGGTCGGCGCCCAGCTTGATCAGCGAGCGGATGGCGGTCGGCGCGGTGTAGAAGATGGAAACCTTGTGCTTTTCAATCATGCGCCAGAAGCGGCCGGCGTCCGGGTAGGTGGGCACGCCCTCGAAGATCACCTGGGTGGCGCCATTGGCCAGCGGGCCGTAGCAGACATAGCTGTGGCCGGTGATCCAGCCCACGTCGGCGGTGCACCAGAAGACGTCGTTGGGCTTGTAGTCGAACACCCAGCGGAAGCTGTTGATCGCGCCCAAGAGATAGCCGGCGGTGCTGTGCTGGATGCCCTTGGGCTTGCCGGTGGAGCCGGAGGTGTAGAGGATGAACAGCGGGTCCTCGGCGTTCATCCATTCCGGCTCGCAGGCCTCGCTCTGGCCTTCGACCAGCTTGTGCCACCACACGTCGCGGCCGTCGGTCCAGTCGGCGCCGCCATTGGTGCGCTGATACACCACCACGTGCTGGATGGACTCCGCGCCTTCCAGCGCCAGCGCCTCGTCTACGGTGGCCTTCAGCGGCACGCTCTTGCCGCCGCGCACGCTTTCGTTGGCGGTGATCACCACGGTGGCGCCGGCGTCCTGGATGCGGTCGCGCACCGCGCCGGCGGAGAAGCCGCCGAACACCACGGAGTGGATGGCGCCGATGCGGGCGCAGGCCTGCATCGCCACCACGGCTTCTATGCCCATGGGCATATACACCACCACGCGGTCGCCCTTGGCCACGCCCAGGCTCTTCAGGCCATTGGCGAACTGGCAGACGCGGCGGTGCAGCTCGGCGTAGGTGACGCGGGTGACCTCGCCGTCGTCGGCTTCGAAGATGATGGCGATCTTGTTGGCGTTGGCGGCCAGATGGCGGTCCAGGCAGTTGTAGGACGCGTTCAGCACGCCGTCGTCGAACCACTTGAAGAACGGCGCCTGGCTGTCGTCCAGCACGCGGGAGAACGGCTTCTTCCACGTGATCAGTTCGCGCGCCAGATCCCCCCAGAACGACAAGTAATGATCGTCGGCCTGTTCGCACAAGGCGTTGTAGGCCTCCATGCCGCTGATCGCCGCCTTGCGGCGGAACTCGTCCGACGGGGCGAAGCTGCGGGTTTCCTTGAGGATGGAATCTAGCGTCGACATGTGTTTCTCCAAAGTCTTTGATGTTGTCGCCGCGCGTCGTCAGGCGCGCGGCGTGTCAATGATGGTGACATTTAATGCTTGCTGGCGCCACTGGCTCCGATGCCGGTCATCGAGCGCACGTACTGGGCGTCGAACTTGGCTTTCTCATCGGCGCCTTGTTTGGAGCTGTCCAGCACCGAGACCAGCCAGGTGACGACGAAGGCCAGGGTCATCGAGAAGATGGCCGGGTTTTTGTACGGGAACACGGCGTGCTCATGCTTCATCACCTCCACCCATACCGTCGGCCCCAGCACGATCAGCAGCACCGCGCTGACCAGGCCCACCAGGCCGCCCAATACCGCGCCGCGCGTGGTCAGGCCCTTCCAGAACATGGACAGGAACAGCACCGGGAAGTTTGCCGAGGCGGCGATGGAGAAGGCCAGGCCCACCATGAAGGCGATGTTCTGTTTCTCGAACACCAGGCCCAGCACGATGGCCACCACGCCCAGCACCACGGTGGTGATCTTGGAGACGCGGATCTCGTCGGCCTCGTTGGCCTTGCCGTGCTTGATCACGCTGGCGTACAGGTCGTGCGACACCGCGGACGCGCCGGACAGCGCCAGGCCCGCCACCACCGCCAGAATGGTGGCGAAGGCCACGGCGGAGATGAAGCCCAGGAAGATGTCGCCGCCCACGGCGTCGGCCAGATGGATGGCCGCCATATTGCTGCCGCCTATCAACTGGTGCACTTCCTTGCCGTTCTTCATCACCGTTTCCATCATGCCCGGCTGGTTCAGCACCAGCATGATGGCGCCGAAGCCGATGATGAAGGTCAGGATGTAGAAGTAGCCGATGAAGCCGGTGGCGAAGAATACGGACTTGCGCGCCTCCTTGGCGTCCGCCACGGTGAAGAACCGCATCAGGATGTGCGGCAGGCCGGCGGTGCCGAACATCAGCGCCAGGCCCAGCGAGATGGAGTCGATCGGGTCGGCTTTGCCCGGGGCCATGATGGCGATGCCCTTGCTGTGCGCGGCCACGGCTTTTTCAAACATCACTTCCGGACTGAAGCCGACCGAGGCCAGCACCATGATGGCCATGAAAGTGGCGCCGGACAGCAAGAGCACGGCCTTGATGATCTGCACCCAGGTGGTGGCCAGCATGCCGCCGAACAGCACATAGCAGACCATCAGCACGCCCACCAGCACCACGGCGGAGCCGTAGCTCATGCCGAACAGGAGCTGGATCAGCTTGCCCGCGCCCACCATCTGCGCGATCAGATACATGGCTACCACCACCAGGGTGGACACGGCGGCCAGGCTGCGCACCGGCAGTTGCTGCAGGCGGTAGGAGGCGACGTCGGCGAAAGTGTACTTGCCCAGGTTGCGCAGCCGTTCCGCCACCAGGAACAGGATGATGGGCCAGCCCACCAGGAAGCCCATGGAGTAGATCAGGCCGTCGTAGCCCTTGTCGAACACCAGGGCGGAAATCCCCAGGAAAGACGCGGCGGACATGTAGTCGCCGGCGATGGCCAGGCCATTCTGGAAGCCGGTGATGCCGCCGCCGGCGGCGTAGAAGTCGCTGGCGGACTTGGTGCGGCGCGCCGCCCAGTAAGTGATGCCCAGGGTGAAGGCCACGAACAGGAAGAACATGATGATGGCGTGCCAATTGGTGGCTTGCTGCTTGACGTCGCCTTCAATCGCGCCGGCGGCGCAGGCGAGCGCCGGCAGCAACGCGGCCGCGCCGGCGGCGAGTTTCAGTCGGGTGTGTCGCATTACTTGGCCTCCTCGACGATTTGCTGGGTCAGCGGATCGAATTCCTGATTGGCGCGGCGCACATAAATGCCGGTCAGCACGAAGGCGGACAGGATGATGCACACGCCCACCGGGATGCCCACCGTCATGGTGGCGCCCTGGTACAACGGCTGGCCCAGCAGGCCAGGGGCGAAGGCCAGCACCAGGATGAAACCGTAATAAATGGCCAACATGACGATGGCCAGCGTCCAGCCCAGGCTGGTTTTCTTGTGGACCAGTTCCAGGTACTTCGGGTTGGACTGGATCTTCTTCAGAGTCTCCTCATTCATGACATCCTCCTTTGGGGGTGTATGGCGCGTGAAGGGGCGCTGAACAAAACATAAGAGAGGATGCGGCGGGCAATCTAATCGTATTTTTTGATGCGGCAAATTAGTCTTGCAGATGATTGTTCTGGAAAGTGTTTTTGTTTCAATGGTTTGCAGTGGAATTTTTACTCAATTTCAGGCGGAGGCAAATGCTTGGCATAATGACTTTGTAATGATTTTTGAAGGGCGAGGACCTCCATGCCGAATGCGCTGTACCAAGAACCGGCTTTGGCCGAGCTGTACGATCTATTCAACGCCTGGGGCGAGGACAACGATTACTACATGGGCTTGTTGTCGCCGCAGGTCAGACGCGTGCTGGACCTGGGCTGCGGCACCGGGTTGTTGGCCGCGGCGATGGCCGCTCGGGCGGAGGCCTGGGGGCTAGAGCCATCGGAGGCGATGCTGGACGAGGCGCGGCGGCGGCCGGGCGGCGAACAGGTCCGTTGGCTGCAGGGCGACGCGCGCGACTTCCAGCTCGATGGCCGCTTCGACCTGATTTATTGCACCGGCCATGCTTTCCAGTGCTTCCTGGCCGAGCAAGACCGCCGGGCGGTGTTTCGCCGGGTCCGCGAGCATCTGGCGACGCAAGGCCGCTTTGTATTCGAAACGCGGAATCCAACGGCCAGATCATGGCTGCGCTACGACAGCCTGCCGCCGCGCCGCGTCAAGCACCCGCGCTGGGGCGAAGTGGAATTGAGCCACAGCCTGTTGTCCGAAACAAATGGCCTGGTGGCCTATCGCAGCCGCTATCGCTTTCTTGATCAGGATCGGGAGCTGGCGGTGGATGCCGCGCTGCGCTTCTGCGATTTGCCCACGCTGCAAGCCGAGCTGGAGGCCGAGGGCCTGCGCATCGCCGCCTTGCAAGGGGACTGGCAAGGCGGCCCGCTGCGCGAGGACAGCGCGGAAATCATTCTGACGCTGGCGCGGGCGGAGGGGCGCTAGCGGGACGGGGCCGGCTTGGGCTGGAAACGCAGGCAGGCTTGGCCGGAAGTCTCCTGCACGTCTAGGCAGGGCAGGCGTTTGCTGGAGAAGCCCATGGCCCGGCAGCCGTAGGGGAAACTTGGGTTGTAAGTGATGAAGTAGTGCTGACAGCGTCGGCACAGCATGGCGTCTCGGGCCGGGCGAGTGTGGGGCATGAGCGTTTGCAGCAATGAAAAACCCGCCCAGCTTAGCAGCGGGCGGGCTGTTTGTGGCGATGCGGCGCGCGGCGGGTTCAGGCCGTCGCGGCCACCGGAGTCAGGAACAGGGCTTGCTCGGCTTGGCGGCGCTTTTGCAGGCCCGGCAGCACCTTGCCGCCGGCCTTGTCCCACAAGGGGAACTGGCCGGCCGCGCCTTGGTAGTCGCCTTGGTTCAGCAGGCGCAGCAGGGTGGAGCTTTGCAGATTGCCCAGGCCCAGGTTGTAGCTGAAGCTGACCAGCGCGTCGAACTGGTTCTGGTTGATGGGCGTTTTGACCAGCTTGCCCACGCCCTGCTCGAAACGCACCAGGTCCTGGCGCAGCAGCTGCTCCGCCTGGTCGCTGCTGATGGTCTGGCCTGGTTGCACGTCGGTCCCGGTGTGGCCGTAGCCTATGGTCCAGACGCCCACCGAATCCTGGTAGGCGGTCAGTTTGAGTCCTTCGAACTGCTTGATCAGATTGATGCCGTTGGCGCTGGTTTGCATATTGGTGTCTCCTTGATGGCCGGCTGGGTGAGGTGCGGGTGCTGAGTGCGGCATGAAGCCGGTAAGGGATAGCGTGTTTATCGATATGCCGGTCTGTCGCTGTCAAGCGGCTAAGTATTCATGCAGATCATTCTGCCGATTCGCCGCCTTATTGTTTATTAATGCGAAACAATAAATTTGTTTAAGCGGGCTTTTTCAGTAAATGAAAACCGCTTACATTCAGCCTCATCCATGGACAAGCGCTTTGGCCTGACGTCGAGACGCCGGCCATGGATAGTCGATTTCAATCCGAGGCCGTCATGACTCAAAAGCGCTATACCACCACCGCCATCTTTCTGCACTGGCTGATGGCTCTCATGCTGATCTGCCTGTTCGGCGTCGGTTTCTATATGCATGGCCTGTCGCTGTCGCCGTTCAAACTGAAGATTTATTCCTGGCATAAGTGGGGCGGCGTCAGCGTATTCCTGCTGGTGTGGCTGCGCCTGGCCTGGCGCGCCGGCCATCGTCCGCCCGCGCTGCCCGCCACGATGGGCGCGGCGGTGCGCGGCCTGGCCCATGCCGGCCACGCCATGCTGTACCTGCTGATGATCGCCATCCCGCTGTCCGGCTGGCTGATGAGCTCTGCCAAGGGCGTGCAGACTGTTTACTTTGGCGTGCTGCCACTGCCGGACCTGATCGCGCCCAATCCCGGGCTGGGCCACAGCTTGAACGCGCTGCACCGCGCCTTGAACTACCTGCTGGCCGCGACGGTGATCGGACACGTTGGCGCCGCGCTGAAACACCATTTGATAGACAAGGATGACGTGCTGGGCCGCATGCTGCCGTGGCGCGCGCGTTCCTGATCCCTATTCCCCGGAGACCCGAACATGAACTTCAAACGCATCGCGCTGCCGCTGTTGCTCGGCGGCATGCTGGCCGCGCCGCTGGCGGCCCAGGCGGCCGTGTATTCCGCCATCCAGCAGGACAAGAGCAATATCGCCTTCGGCTACAAGCAAATGGGCGTGGGCATGCAGGGCCATTTCAAGAAGTTCTCCGCCGCGCTGAATTTCGATCCGGCCAAGCCGGCAACGTCCAAGGCGGAGCTGACGGTGGACATCGCCAGCATAGATACCGGCTCGGCCGAGGCCAACGACCAGGTATCGGACAAGGACTGGTTCAACACCAAGCAATATCCGACCGCGCGCTTCGTCTCCGGCGCGATCAAACCGCTGGGCGGCAATCGCTTTCAGGTGGACGGCAAGCTGACCATCAAGGGCCGCACCCAGGCCGTCAGCACGGTGGCCACCATGACGCCGCAGGGTGCGATGGCGGCGTTTGACGGCGCATTCGCCATCAAGCGCGCCGACTTCGCCATCGGCGAGGGCGATTGGAAAGATTTCGGCACCGTCGCCAACGAAATCCAGATCAAGTTCCATCTGCTGGCGCGCGCCAAGTAAGCGCGCCGCACTCCCAACAAGGACAGAAACCATGAAGAAACTGACCCGCCTCACCCTGGCCGCGCTGGCCGTCGCCAGCTTCAGCGGCGCCGCGCTGGCCAAGCCGGAAACCTACGTCATCGACGGCACCCACACCTTCCCGCGCTTTTCTTACAGCCACTTTGGCTTCTCCACCCAACTGAGCCGCTTCGACAAGACCAGCGGCACCATCGTGCTGGACAAGGAGGCCAAGACCGGCTCGGTGGACGTGACCATAGACATGAAGTCGGTGGATACCGGCTACCCGGTGTTCAACGGCCACATCCAGGGCGCGGACTTCTTCGACACCGCCAAATACCCGACCGCCACCTTCAAGTCCACCAAGGTGCTGTTCGACGGCGACAAGCCTAGCGCGGTGGAGGGCAATCTGACCATCAAGGGCGTGACCAAGCCGGTGACGCTGACGCTGTCCAGCTTCCTGCAGCAGCCGCATCCGATGCTGAAGAAGGACGCCATCGGCGCCAACGCCAGCGTCAAGGTCAAGCGCACGGAATTCAATGCCGGCAAGTACGCGCCGTATGTCGGCGACGATGTCACCATCGACATCGCCGTGGAAGCCATCCACGAGTAAGCCCAATCCCAGGCTTGCCATGGAGAACGGCCGCGTCCGCAAGGATGCGGCCGTTTTTCACGCTTAGGCGCGCGGCGTCAACCGAAGCGCCGTCCCCGCGGCGGCGGGCCGCATGCAAGATGCGATCCGCATTCAGAAGGCAAAGTCGATAGGGGTGATTTGTCTTTGGCATATTAAATTTTTGGAAATTAACTCATTGGCAATGGTGAGGGGCCAAGCTGTTCCGCTTTCCACTCAAACATGGAACGCAAATGAACGCTTGGACTGTCCTGTTATGCGGGGCGCTGGCCGCGCCTGCCCTATGCCACGCCGACGCTCCCGAAAACCTGAAGCTGGCGACCTGGAACGCCATGCTATTGCCGCAGACCCTGTATCCCAATTATGGACAGATGCGCCGCGTCGAGCTGATGGCGGCCTCCCGCGTGGCTCAGGATCAGGACGTGATGGTGTTCCAGGAGCTGCAGGACAATGCGGCGTCGGAACATCTGCTGTCCCTGCTCAAGCCGCGCTTTCCGTATCAGACCCCGGTCATCGGCCGTACCCAGCAAGGCTGGGACGGGACCGAAGGCTGGAACGCATGGAAACCGGAGGACGGCGGCGTCGCCATCGTCAGCCGCTGGCCCATCGTGGAGAAGCGGCAATATCTGTTTCAGACGCCGGGCTGCAGCTGGGACGGACAGGCGCTGAAGGGCTTCGCCTACGCCAAGATCCTTGTTGGCGGCCGCGTGTTCCACGTCATCGGCACCCATCTGCAGTCCGAGGACAGCGGTTGCGCCAACCATGGCGACGTCGCCGTGCGCCAGGCGCAGCTGCGGGAACTGGCTAATTGGGTCAAGGCCAGGCAATTGCCGTCGGAGGAGACGGTGATCGTCGCCGGCGACATGAATATCGACCGCAACAAGACCAGCGAATACCGCGCCTTGCTCGACATTCTGCAGGCCAGCGAGCCGCGCTACGCCGGCATGCCCAACAGCTTCGACACCGCCGGCAACGGCATCGCGCTGGAGCGCTATGGGGCGCGCACGGGCGACGCGCCGGAATACTTGGACTACATCCTGTTGTTGCAGGGCCATCGCCAGCCGGCGATGTGGCACAACCAGGCCTTGGACGCGCCGGCGCCGCAATGGACGGCGCAGTCGGCGCTGGCCAAGCAGACTTACGCCTACGCCGATTTCAGCGACCACTACCCGGTGCAGGCCTTCGCCTGGGCGGACGCCTCTACGCCGACCCATTCCCTGAGCGCCACGGCGGGCAGCTACCGCGGCCTAACCTTGCAAAATCTGGCCAATGGCCGCTACGTCCAGGCCGGCGACGCCAATGACGGCTGGCTGAAAACCGACGCCGCGGCGCCGGGGCCGCGCGCGCGCTTCAACCTGTCCAACAATTTCTCCATGCGCGACAACGGCTGCGTCCGCTCCGGCGAATACATCAGACTGGAGCGCGCGGACCGTCCCGGCTGGTTCTGGACCTGGTGGGGCGGGCTGGGCGGCAACCAGTACGCTTATTACACTGCGCAAGGCGCGTTGAACCGCTCCGCGGAACTGCGATTGATCAACCACAGCCGGCCGGAAGGCTGCTTGCAGGACGGCGACGTGGTGTCGTTCAAGGACTGGGCGCGCGCGGCGGACTATTACCTGACGGCCTGGGCCGGCGGCGGCCATGCGGACCAGCTGTATCTGTGGCAGCCGGGGGCCGGCGACGGCGAACGCTTCCGCGTGCGCCTGGGCGAGGCGGCGCGCTATCTGGATTGGCGCGCGCAATTGGTCTACGCCAAGCGTCGTTGAGGCGCGGATGGCTTGTCTCTGATTGGCGACAGCGGACCCTGTTCATTGGAACAGGGTTAGGCATTTTGTCCGACAGTATGCTTGTTGATTGGATACAAATTGACTAACGTCTTCTGTGCAATTGTCATTCAATTGAAAACAATTAAATGACAAATTAATTTTCAGTCAGGCTGGAACGCCCCGCACGCCAGGAGGGAGCGGCGTCAACAGCCGGGCACTGGTCAAGCCAAGGCGTCTCCCGGTCAGCCAGACGGCGGCTCGGAGCGACGGCGCACCGTCAAGAGGGAACCACGATGAAGCATTCATCCGATATCTGCATCGTCGGCGCCGGCATCAGCGGCCTGACCTGCGCCAGCCACCTGCTGGACTCGCCCGCCTGCCGCGGCCTGTCCCTGCGCATTTTCGACATGCAGCAGGAGGCCGGCGGCCGCATCCGTTCCAAGACGCTGGACGGCAAGGCGGCGGTTGAGCTAGGCGCGGGGCGCTTTTCCCCGCAGCTGCACCCGCATTTCCACAAGGCGATGTCGCACTACAGCCAGAAGAGCGAGGTGTACCCCTTCACCCAGCTGCGGTTCAAGAACCATGCCCAGCAAACGCTGAAACGGGCGATGAGCGAGTTGTCTCCGCGGCTGAAAGAACACGGCAAGGAGTCCTTCCTGCAATTCGTCAGCCGGTTTCAGGGCAGGGACAACGCGGTGGGCATGATCCGCTCCATGGGTTATGACGCATTGTTCCTGCCCGACATCTCGGCCGAGATGGCTTATGACATCGTCGGCAAGCATCCGGAAATCCAGAGCGTGACCGACAACGACGCCAACCAGTGGTTTTCTGCGGAAACCGGCTTTGTGGGGCTGATCCAGGGCATCAAGGCCAGGGTCAAGGCGGCGGGCGCGCGTTTCAGCCTGGGCTACCGCCTGCTGTCGGTGGCGGCGGATGGCGACGGCTACCGGCTGCAGTTCGCCGGCGACGACGGCTGGAAGCTGGAGCATCGCGCGCGGCATCTGATCCTGGCGATTCCGCCGTCGGCGATGGCGGGGCTGGACGTCGGTTTTCCCGAGTCCTGGGGCGGCGCGCGTTACGGCTCCTTGCCGCTGTTCAAGGGTTTTTTGACCTATGACGAGCCCTGGTGGCTGGATTACAAGCTGGACGACCAGGTGCTGATCGTCGACAACCCGCTGCGCAAGCTCTACTTCAAGGGCGACAAATACCTGTTCTTCTACACCGACAGCGAGATGGCCAATCACTGGCGCGGCGCGCTGGCAGAGGGCGAGGAGCATTATCTGGCGCAGGTGCGCGGCCATCTGGCCGGCGCGCTGGGCATCGCCGCCGAACGCATCCCGCAGCCCCGCTCGCATCTGCACAAGTACTGGGCGCACGGGGTCGAATTCTGCCGCGACAGCGACATAGGCCATCCCTCCGCGCTGAGCCACCGCGACAACGGCATCATCGCCTGTTCCGACGCCTACACCGAGCACTGCGGCTGGATGGAGGGAGGCTTGCTCAGCGCGCGCGAAGCCAGCCGGCTGCTGCTGCAGCGCCTCTCCTGACGCGCCGGCTTGGGCGCAGCGCCTGGCCGCTTCAGCGGGCCAAGCTCCGCCACCATCCATCGGGAGACACATGAGCATTCTGGATTTTCCGCGCATACATTTCCGCGGCTGGGCGCGCGTCAACGCGCCCACTGCCAACCGCGATCCGCACGGCCAGATCGACATGGCCAGCAACGCGGTTTCCATCGACGGCCAGCCGTTCGATCTCGCGCGCCATCCGACCGAGTTTCATCGCCATTTGCAAGCGCTGCAGCCGCGCTTCGGCTTGGACGGCCGGCCAGACCCGGCAGGGCCGTTCAGCCTGGCCGAAGGCTATAACGCCGGCGGCAACAACCATTTTTCCTGGGAAAACGCGACCGTCAGCCACGTGGAGCTAGGCGGCGGGCCGGACCGCGGCGACGGACTGGTCGGCGCCAAGCTGGCTTTATGGGGCCACTACAACGACTACCTGCGCACCACCTTCAACCGCGCGCGCTGGGTGGACAGCGACCCGACGCGGCGAGATGCCGCGCAGATCTACGCCGGCCAGTTCACCATCAGCCCGGCCGGCGCCGGTCCGGGCACGCCTTGGCTGTTCACCGCCGACATCGAAGATGGCCACGGCGCACGCTGGACACGCGGCGGCCATGTGGCGGAGAAAAGCGGGCACTTTTTGGATGATGAATTCGGCCTGGTCCGTCTGTTTCAGTTTTCCGTGCCCAAGAGCCATCCGCACTTCCTGTTCCATCCGAGGCAGCTTGATTCCGCCGCCTGGCGCGCCTTGCAGCAGGCGTTGGAGGATGAGGACGTGTTGGGTCTGTCGGTGCAGTATGCGCTGTTCAATATGTCCACCCCGCCGCAGCCCAATTCGCCGGTGTTCCACGACATGGTCGGCGTGGTCGGCTTGTGGCGGCGCGGCGAGCTGGCCAGCTATCCGGCGGGCAGACTGTTGCGGCCCTGCCAGGCCGGCCTCGGCGACCTGACGCTGAGCGCGCGCGATGGCCGGGCATCGTTCAATCTCGCCTGCGCGATTCCTTTCTCCACGCGGGCGGCGTGGCCGTCCGTGCCGGACAGGCCGACGCCCGATCTGGGCGGCAAGCTGCCGCTGGGCGATTTGCTGCTGCGCGACGAGGACGGCGCGTTGCTGGCGCGGCTGCCGCAGGCGCTGTACCAGGATTATTGGGCCAATCACGGCATCGTCGACGTGCCGCTGCTGCGCGAGCCAAAGGGCGCGCTGACGCTGTCCAGCGAGCTGGCCGAATGGCGAGAGCAGGAGTGGTTGAGCCAGTCCGACGCCTCCAATCTCTATCTGGAAGCGCCGGACCGCCACCATGGCCGCTTCTTTCCGGAAAACATCTCGCTGCGCAGTTATTTCCGCGGCGAGGCCCGCGAGCGGGCATCCATTCCCTACCGAATCGAGGGCATGGGCCTGGCCGGCGTGGAGTCGCGCCAGGACGGCATCGCCACCGAATGGCGGCTGACCGGCCTGCGCCCCGGCCCGGCGCGCATCGTGCTCGACGACGGCGAGGAGGCGATCCGGCTGAGGGTGTTGCCGGACGACTGGGAGCTGGACGATGCGACGGCGGACGAGGTGGACTACGCCTTTCTGTACCGGCACGTGATGGCTTATTACGAGCTGATTTACCCCTTCATGGCCGACAAGGTGTTCAGCCTGGCGGACCGCTGCAAGTGCGAGGCCTACGCCAGGCTGATGTGGCAGATGTGCGACCCGCGCAATCGCGGCAAAAGCTATTACATGCCCAGCACCCGCGAGCTGTCCGCGCCCAAGGCCAGGCTGTTCCTCAAATACCTGGCCCATGTCGAGGCCGAGGCCAAGCTGCAGGCGCCGCCGCCTGCCTTGCCCGACCGCATCGCGAGCAAGGTTGAATTGATAGACCAGCTGCGCAAGGCGGTGGACCTGGAACTGTCGGTGATGCTGCAGTATCTGTACGCCGCCTATTCCATCCCCAATTACGCCCAGGGCCAGCAGCGGGTGGCCGAGGGCGCGTGGACAGCGGAGCAACTGCAACTGGCTTGCGGCGGCGGGGACCGCCGCCGCGACGGCGGCATCCGCGCCGCGCTGCTGGAGATCGCCCACGAGGAGATGATCCACTACCTGGTGGTCAATAATCTGCTGATGGCGCTGGGCGAGCCGTTCTACGCCGGTGTGCCGCGGATGGGCGAGGCGGCGCGGCAGGCTTTCGGCCTGGACACCGAGTTCGCGCTGGAGCCGTTTTCAGAGTCCGCGCTGGCGCGCTTCATCCGGCTGGAGTGGCCGCATTTCATCCCTTCGCCCGGTAAGTCCATCGCCGATTTCTACGCCGCCATCCGCCAGGCCTTTCTCGATCTGCCCGATCTGTTCGACGGCGAGGCCGGCAAGCGCGGCGGCGAGCACCATCTATTCCTCAACGAGCTGACCAATCGCGCCAACCCCGGCTATCAGCTGGAAGTGTTCGACCGCGACAGCGCGCTGTTCGGCATCGCCTTCGTCACCGATCAGGGCGAGGGCGGGGCGCTGGATTCGCCGCATTACGAGCATTCCCATTTCCAGCGGCTGCGCGAGTTGGCGGCCCGCATCATGGCGCAGCCGGCGCCGTTCGAACCGGCCTTGCCGGCGCTGCGCAATCCGGCACTGGACGAAACGCCGGGCGGCGAGCGGGTGAGCGAGGAGAACGCGCGGGCGCTGATGGCGCTGTACCAGGGTGTGTACGAGTTGATGTTCGCGATGATGGCGCAGCACTTCGCGGTGAAGCCGCTGGGCAGCCTCAGGCGATCCCGGCTGATGAACGCCGCCATCGACTTGATGACCGGCCTGCTGCGGCCGCTGTCCTGCGCTTTGATGAACCTGCCGTCAGGCGTCGCCGGGCGCACCGCCGGGCCGCCGCTGCCGGGGCCGGTGGATACGCGCAGCTACGACGACTACGCGCTGGGCTGCCGCATGTTGGCGCGGCGCTGCGAGTCGCTGCTGGCGCAGGCGTCGATGCTGGAGCCGGGCTGGCTGCCGGCCGCGCAATGGGAGCTGCTGGATTTTTTCCGTCGGCAGATGCTGGATTTGGCTTGTGGAAAGCTTTCAAGAGAGGCCTGAAATGAAGAGAGCAATCATTGTCGGAGGCGGGCTCGCCGGTGGGCTGACCGCCATTTACCTGGCGCGGCGCGGCTACGAGGTCCACGTGGTGGAGAAGCGCGGCGATCCGCTGCAAGACCTGTCGTCCTATGTGGACGTGGTCAGCTCGCGGGCGATAGGCGTCAGCATGACGGTGCGCGGCATCAAGGCGGTGCTGGCCGCCGGCATTCCGCGCGCGGAGCTGGAGGCCTGCGGCGAACCCATCGTGGCGATGGCGTTTTCCGTCGGCGGCCAGTACCGCATGCGGGAGCTGAAGCCGTTGGAGGATTTCCGCCCCTTGTCGCTGAACCGCGCGGCGTTTCAGAAGCTGCTGAACAAGTACGCCAATCTGGCCGGCGTTCGTTATTACTTCGAGCACAAATGCCTGGAGGTGGACCTGGAGGGCAAGTCGGTGCTGCTCCAGAGCAAGGACGGCCAGTCGCTGCGGCTGGCCGGCGACATGATCATCGGCGCCGACGGCGCGCACTCGGCGGTGCGGCAGGCGATGCAGAGCGGCTTGCGCCGCTTCGAATTCCAGCAGTCCTTTTTCCGCCATGGCTACAAGACGCTGGTGTTGCCGGACGCCGCGGCGCTGGGCTATCGCAAGGACACGCTGTACTTTTTCGGCATGGATTCCGGCGGCCTGTTCGCCGGCCGCGCCGCCACCATCCCGGACGGCAGCGTCAGCATCGCGGTCTGCCTGCCTTATAGCGGAAGCCCCAGCCTGAACACCACCGACGAGCCGACGATGCGCGCCTTCTTCGACCGCTACTTCGCCAAGCTGTCGCTGGACGCGCGCGACGAGATGCTGCGCCAGTTCCTGGCCAAACCCAGCAATGACCTGATCAACGTCCGCTCCAGCACCTTCCACTACAAGGGCAATGTGCTGCTGCTGGGCGACGCCGCCCACGCCACCGCGCCCTTCCTCGGCCAGGGCATGAATATGGCGCTGGAGGACGCGCGCGCCTTCGTCGAATTGCTGGACCGCCATCAGGGCGACCAGGACAAGGCCTTCCCCGAGTTCACCGCGCAGCGCAAGGTGCAGGCCGACGCGATGCAGGACATGGCGCGCGCCAACTACGACGTGCTCAGCTGCTCCAATCCCATCTTCTTCATGCGGGCCCGCTACACCCGCTACATGCATAGCAAGTTTCCCGGCCTTTACCCGCCGGACATGGCGGAGAAGCTGTACTTCACGTCGGAGCCGTACGACAGACTGCAGCAGATCCAGAGAAAACAGAACGTTTGGTACAAGATAGGGAGGGTCAACTGATGAAGATTCTGGTCATAGGCGCGGGGCCGGCCGGCCTGGTGTTCGCCAGCCAACTGAAACAGGCGCGTCCGCAGTGGGCGATAGACATCGTCGAAAAGAACGACGAGCAGGAAGTGCTGGGCTGGGGCGTGGTGCTGCCGGGCAAGCCCGGCCAGCATCCGGCCAATCCCCTGTCCTATCTGGAGGCGCCGGAAAGGCTGAATCCGCAGTTCCTGGAAGACTTCAAGCTGGTACATCACAACGAGCCGAGCCTGATGAGCACCGGCGTGCTGCTGTGCGGCGTGGAGCGCCGCGGCCTGGTGCACGCCTTGCGCGACAAGTGCCGCTCGCAGGGCATCGCCATCCGCTTCGAATCGCCGCTGCTGGAGCATGGCGAGCTGCCGCTGGCCGACTACGACCTGGTGGTGCTGGCCAACGGCGTCAACCACAAGACCGCCCACTTTACCGAGGCGCTGGCGCCGCAAGTGGATTACGGCCGCAACAAATACATCTGGTACGGCACCAGCCAGCTGTTCGACCAGATGAACCTGGTGTTCCGCACCCACGGCAAGGACATCTTCATCGCCCATGCTTACAAGTACTCGGACAAGATGAGCACCTTCGTCGTCGAGTGCAGCGAGGAAACCTATGCCCGCGCCCGTCTGGGCGAGATGTCGGAAGAGGCGTCGGCCGAATACGTGGCCAAGGTGTTCCAGGCCGAGCTGG
Source organism: Chromobacterium paludis (assembly GCF_008275125.1). Classification (NCBI taxonomy): domain Bacteria; kingdom Pseudomonadati; phylum Pseudomonadota; class Betaproteobacteria; order Neisseriales; family Chromobacteriaceae; genus Chromobacterium; species Chromobacterium paludis. The sequence goes on along the minus strand of NZ_CP043473.1, from coordinate 2,285,041 downwards.
GCGGTCACGGCCTGGTGAGCCAGCCCGGCCTCGGCTGGCGCAACTTCATGACACTGAGCCACGACCGCTGCCACGACGGCAAGCTGGTGCTGCTGGGCGACGCGCTGCAGTCCGGCCACTTCTCCATCGGCCACGGCACCACGATGGCGGTGGTGGTGGCGCAGCTGCTGGTGAAGGCGCTGTGCACTGAGGACGGCGTGGCGGCCGCGCTGGAGAGCTTCGAGGCGCGCGCGCTGCCGCTGGTCCAGTTATTCCGCGGCCATGCCGACAACAGCCGCGTCTGGTTCGAGACGGTGGAGGAGCGCATGCATTTGTCCAGCGCCGAGTTCGTGCAGAGCTTCGACGCCCGCCGCAAGTCGCTGCCGCCGATGCCGGAAGCGCTGGCGCAGAACCTGCGCTACGCGCTGCAACGCTGAGGAGGCGGCATGGAAAACCGGGAAGCGCCGCTGCTGCCGGCGCGCTGGAGCAGCGCCTACGTGTCGTACTGGCGTCCGATGCTGCAGGATGACCAGTTGACTTCCGGCTATTGCTGGTTCGACTACGAGCGGGATGTCTGCCGCATCGACGGCCTGTTCAATCCCTGGTCGGAGCGCGATACCGGCTACCGGCTGTGGATGTCCGAGGTCGGCAACGCCGCCAGCGGCCGCACCTGGAAACAGAAGGTGGCCTATGGCCGCGAGCGGACGGCCCTGGGCGAACAGCTGTGCGAGCGTCCGCTGGACGACGAGACCGGCCCGTTCGCCGAACTGTTCCTGCCGCGCGACGTGTTGCGCCGGCTGGGCGCGCGCCACGTCGGCCGCCGCGAGGTGCTGGGCCGCGCGGCCGACGGCTGGCGCTACGAGCGTCCGGGCAAGGGGCCGTCGACGCTGTATCTGGACGCCGCCAGCGGCGCGCCGCTGCGTATGGTCACCGGCGACGAGGCGTCGCGCGCCTCCGTGCGCGATTTTCCCAATGTCAGCGAGGCGGAGATTCCGAGCGACGTTTTCGCCGCGAACCGCTAGCGCTTGGGCCGGCAATGGAAACGGGGTGGCCGCGCGGCCGCCCCGTTTGTCTCTTGGGCCTGGCGCTCAGGCGGGATCGGGGACCAAGGCCGGCAGGGCCGCGCGGCGCTGCCAGAACGGCTGGTCACGCCAGCGCGTCTCCAGCCCGTAGTGCTGCCGTCTTTCCGCCAGATAGCGCTGAAAGCTGTCGTTGGCGCGCCGCGCGTAGCCGCGAGCCGGCGCGAGATCGCCGTCCAGCATGGCGATTATGGCGGGCGCGGCCGCCAGCGCGTCGCTGAGCGCGCCGCTAATGCCGGACGAGGTCAGCGGGTCCAGCCCCATCAGCGCGTCGCCCACGCAGAGCCAGCCGGGGCCGGCCGCGCGCGCCGCGCAACCGCTGTGCGCGGCGAAGGCGCGCGGCGCGCTTGCGCTGTCCGGCGGCGGCAAGCGCTGCGCCAGCAGCCGGCTATCGCGCCAGGCCGCCAGGAAGGGGCCGGCCTGGTCCAGCCGCAGCGCGCGCGCCAGGTCCCTATCTGTCATCAGCATGGACATGGCGCGGCCGTCCGGCAGCGCCGCGGCGTACCACCAGCCATAGGGCGCGGACTCCACCAGTGAGTAGCCGCTCAACTCGCCGTTCGCCGGCGCGTGGCAGGCCAGCGCCACCAGATTGTCCAGCTTGCGCCGCGGCACGCCCAGACGGGAGGCCAGCGGCGAGCGTCGGCCGCCGGCATCGATCGCCGCGCCGACGAGGACTGCGCCCAGGCTGCGAACCCGCGCCTTCCATCCGCCGCCGGCGGCCGGTTCGATGGCGTCGACGCCCGAGTCGCCCAGCACCGTAACGCCGCTCGCCATCGCCTCCTGCCGCAGCAGGCTGTCGAATGCCGCCCGGTCCAGATGCCAGCCATGGCCTCTGCCGCGGAACAGGAAGTGGTCCAGCTGCGGCGTGTCCGCGCCCCATAAGGCGAGATTGCCATGGTAGGGACTGTGGCGAGTCAGATCGTGCCGCACGCCCAGACGCTCCAGCAGTCCGGCCACGTCTGGTGTGGCCGACTCGCCGACGCGGAAGGGTTGCGCCAGCGGGCGGTCGATCAGCAGCGTCTCGACCCCCTGACGTTGCAAGGCCAGGGCCGTGGCAGAGCCGGCTGGCCCGGCGCCGACGATCAGCGCGTCGTAACGCTTAGCGGACATTGCGCGGCGTCGCGTCGGCGGGGTCGAAAGGCCGCGGCAGTTCGCGCTCCACTTCGACGAAACGCCGCTCGCCGTCCACTTGCTTCTCCATGATGAAGCCCAGCCCGGACCAATATTTCACCATTTCGATGTCCTCGGCGAAGCTGATGTAGTCGCCGGCCATCTGGTCGTAGTCCGTGCCTATCCATGGCACTTGCTTGCCGGTTTCCTGGTCTGGCGGGGGCGGTGGGGAGCCGGCCAGCGCTTTCGGCTGCGGCTGCGGTTCCAGGTAGACGTATTCCGGTCGCTGCGCCGGCCACCACCACAGGGTGCGGCCGTTCAAGGGCTGCGATGAGCACTCGTTGAAGTCGGCCTGCCATGGAATGGCCATGTAGCGGGTGACGTCGCCGGGCTCCATGCCGCGCTTGAGGTCAAAATCCAGGCTCAGCGGGCCTTGCGGCACAAAGTGGTTGCGGATGCGGAACGGTTCGCCGTAGATGGCGGGATTGCGCGAGATCCAGGTCATTTCGATGCCGGGCGAGAACGGCCCGCCCACGCAGTTGTCCAGCGCGGCCCGCGTGATGTCCTCTGCCGTGGTTTCCGCGGCCGGGCGGTTGACGAAACAGCCAGCCACCCACTGCTGCAGCATGAAATACTGGGTGTCGGTCAGGCGCATGTATTTGCTGGTGGCGGTGCTGGGCACCAGGCAGTTGTCGCCCGCCAGGTAGGGCATCATCGTCGCGCCGCCGGCGTTGAGGATGTCGTTTTCCTGATAGGGCGGGCGGATGAAGTCAAGGAGGTATTGGCGGAAGCCGCGAAATTCCTCTGCGCCCAGCCCGTCGGTGCCGGTGGCGCCCAGCATGCCGAAGTCGAACTGGTGTGGCTTGGGCGGAATGGCCGCTACCCAGGGCATAAAGGTGGCGCGCTCCAGCAGCGGCCGGATATCGGTTTGGAAGTTGGGCAGGAAGCCGCTCTTGCCGGACTTCCAGAAACCGTTCTGGTAGATGTCTGGATAATGGCCGCTGCGCACCATGGCGTCGAAAATGGTGTCGTACAGCGTCACCAGATTGGGGATTTCCGGCGCGTACTTGGGCGGCGCCACCAGCACATGGGCGGCCAGGGCCTCGACCACCGTGCCGTCGGCCAGCTCTATGCACGCGCTGACCGGGCCGTCCGAGGTGTCGTCCCACCAGCCATCGTTATTGGCGTAATCGGTGATGGTGGCATCGGGGTCGGCGGAACCGGAGATGCCATAGCCGCCTAGCACCAGCAGCCGGCCGTCCTGGTCAGTGCGCAACTCGCCCAGAGTGTCTATCGAGTCCTTCATCGGATACAGCGGGCTGGGTGGGAAGTGCGCGCCCTCGTAGCCGGCCGGCACAGTGGTTTTGCTGAATGACACGCCTTGCTGGCCGGCGCCGGAGATGCTGCGCGGGCCGGCGTCTATCAGCAGGGTATGGCGATCCGCCACTTGGGGATTGCGCAGCGGGTGATTGGGCGCGTAGCCGCCTTCGCCTTCGGCCGGCACGAAGGTGTACCAGCTGGGCTTCTTGTTGGCCAGGTGCACAGTCCAGCGGATGGACTTGACGCCGTCGCTGGCCAGCGTCAGCGGCTCGCTCTTGCCGTCTTCCACCTTGTACACCTGGAATCGCGCGGCCTGGCGGCAAAGCCGGCCCTGCTCGTCGCGGAAGTCCTGCTGAGTGAACGGCCGGCCATCAGGCAGGGTGGGCAGGCCGCAGTAGCGGTCTGGTTCGATGTAGAACTTTTCCGGCGCGTTGCCGACGCGGGCGACGCCGATGGCGGGGTAGATCCGGTACTCGGTCATGGTGCCTCCAGAAACTTAAGCGTGGTGGACATGGACGGCGGCGATCAACTGGTCGACGTTGGCCCGCACTTCGCTCAGTGTTTGCGCCAGCGCCTGGCGTTCGGCCGGGTCGGCCACTTGTTGCCCAACCACGCCCAGCGCTTTCTGCAGCCGCTTGGCGAAGTCCTGCAGATTGCTGCCGGGCTGGTACAGATAGGTGGGGGCGCCGTTGGGGCCGACGCTGCTGTTAGTGTCCGCGTGTAGCGGGGTGTTCATCAGCTTCCGCGCCAGATTGGGCATGGCCTGGTGCATCAGCGGCAGCGCCAACGTGAAGAAGGTGTCGTTGGCGTGGCCGGCGCGGGTGGCGAAGCTGTGTTCCATCGCGTCCAGCATCAAGCTGTAGGCGATGTCGAACAGCTCCACCAGTTCGATGGCCACCGGGTTGGTGAAGTCGCTGCGCTTGGGGTTGGAGACGATGGGATAGCTGTCCGGGAAGCTGTCCTGGTCCAAGGACACGGTGCGGAATTTCTTGAAGTGCGACATCTCGTACGGTGAGCCTATGATGGGCCCGTAAGTGCCGTCGGTGCGCTCGCCGTAGGTGTTGTAGGTGGCCCATGGCTCGATGGGAATCATTGATTGCGATTCCGGCACGCTGCCTTCGCCCTGTTGCACGATCTGTTTGACGCCCAGTTTGGCGCTCTCCAGGTCTGTCACCAAAATGGGCGTGCCGCCGAATTTTCCCAGGTAAATGTCGGTGCGCTGACAGGCGTCCGGATTTTGCTCGAACAAGGGCTGGGCGCCTCGATAGGCCTCCAGTCCATCCTCCAGCGCGTCGTACAGCTGGGCGATATAGCTGTAGTGGTTGCCGCGCGCCGGCGCGTGCGGCGGCGCCGGGGTCTCGATCGCGGTGAAGGTGTCGTTGAACACTTCCGTCGAGGCGCGGCACAGGCCGATGAAGGGCGTGGTGCTGGGGTTGGCGTGCGGCAGGTAACAGGGATAGGTCGGCGCGTAGCTGCCGGTCATTTTGGGCCGGCCGCCTATGGCCACCATCAGGTTGGCGGCTTGGTTAATGTGGAACATTTCCTCCATCATCACGCTGCGCAGCAACTGGTAGGCTTTGGTGTTCGGATCGCTGATGGAGTACAGCGCGGTCAGATAGGGCGGGATGGTGGTCATTTCCACCATGATGGCCAGCTGGGCCATGTCTTGCAGCGGTTTGCGGCTGTCGACGCCGGCTTGGTCTTCGGCGCTTAGTTGACCGGCGACGCGGTCGAACAGCATGCCGAACGGTTTTTTGGAGTCGGCCGGGATAGTCATGTTTCCTCCGCGAGTCAGGATGCGCCCGCCTGGCGAGGCGGGCAGCTTTGCTGCGATCAGCGTTTGATCAGGGTGGCAACGGAAATGTGCGGCCAGATGATGTCGTCGAATACCAGCAGTACGGTCTGCGTGTACTGCAATTGCAGAAACTGGCTGCCGTCCGGACGCTGAACGGTTTCAATCCAGAAGATCGAGTCCATTTCGGTGGCGTTGGCGTTGACCACGATGAAGGGAATGTTGACGACGGCGCCGACGTTCTTGGAGCTGACCGGCAGATTGACGGTGTTGACGACTTTCAGGCGTTCGTCCGCCTGTCGATTCAGTACGTCCACCAGCGCCTGGTTCGGGTTTTGCATATCGAAGCCCGTAGGAAATTTGCCGTTCAGGTAGGGATCGGTGTAGCCGAGCGGCAGCGGAGGATGGCCGGGCAGCGGTGTGGGCAGCGGGCTGACCGGCGCGATATTGGGCGCGCGCGCCTCGCTGGAGGACTGGCCCTGCGCCAGCAGCGAATCGCCATGCGGAATGGTGGCCTGGCGCACGATGGTGGACGGCGCGTCCGGATCGCTGGTGGGCGGCACATTCAGCCACAAGCCCGGTTCGGTATGGATGCCTTCGTCGGTGGCGGCGTCGTTGACCTGCTGCAGATAAGTCAGGCCATACAGAAAGATGTCGTCTTGCTTGGAGCCGCGGTTGGGGACCGGCCCGCCTATCGGCGTGAAGGTCAGGGTTTCCTTGGTGGCGTTGACGATCAGGCGGAAGATCTGTTTGTTCTGAAAGTCCGGCACCGCGATCATGTTGTAGCCATGTCCCACCCAGGTGCCAGGCAGTTCGGCCAGGGGCCCCAGGTTGTCCTGGGCTTGTTTGATCGGGGCGGCGGCGCGTTGCAGCAGGTTCATTTCTCGATACTCCCTCGGTGGTTGTACAAGCGGCGTGTTCCCCGATGCATGCTTATCATGCCGTTTAGGTGTTATTACTTATCCATGTTGGCACAATGGAATAATCGGCATGTGCTGGTTATAGATAGGGCAGGGGGGATGTCAAGCGAGCGGTCCCCTTGCCCGGTCATGACAAAGGTTTGGGATGAAGGAGGTGAGGATGGAAAACCAAAGCGATAACCCGGTGCTGGATGCGTCGTATGTGGTAGCGGAGGACGAGGCTGCAAGCCGCGGAAATCCGCGGCTGGGCAGAAGGCTGGGCGCGTTGATCATTCTGTTAAGCCTGTCGCTTTCTCTGGCTTTGGGTTTCAGCCTCCAATTGCCGGCCATGCTGGCTTTGAGCGCCGGCAGCCTGACCCTGTTCGTGGTGATGTTGGCGGCCACACCTTATCTGCGCTTTGTGGACTATGGCTGGTGGACGCGCTTCGACGAGTTCGGCAACCAGCTATGGGGCGATGCCCTGTCTTTGTACTTGCGCAGCTTTTGGCACCGGCGGGCGGAGACTGCCGGCGCCTTGGGCGAACCGGGGCAAGGCGCATCCGCGTCGGGGGGGAAGGCTGCGGCGTTGTTCAGCGCCATCTATCGCGAGCAGTACGGTCCGGATGCCTTCATGGCACCGCTGACGCTGCTGCTGTGCGTGGTGTTCTTCGAGGCCAATTACGTGGTGTTGTTTCCGCTGAAGGAGATGTTGCCGGGCGGCCATCCGCTGGCGGCGTATCTGGCGCAGTTTGGCCATTTCGAGCTGCAGGCCAGCGCAATGAGCGGGGCGTATATGTTCGTGGTGGGCGACGCGGTGAACCGCGTGCGCAAGCGTTGTCTGAATGTGGCCGACGTGTACTGGTACGCGCTGCGCATGCTGCTGGCAGTGCCCATCGCGTATTCGGTGACGCTGGCCTTGCCGGACAACGTGGCGGTGGCGGTGTCTTTCGCCCTGGGCGCCTTGCCCATAGACAGCATCATCAAGCTGCTGCGCCGACTGGTGAACAGCAAGCTGGAGCTGGGCGTGACGGATCAGCCGGACCCTTTGCTCAAGCTGGAAGGCGTCACCTCATCCATTGCCAGCGAGTTGGAGGCGGAAGGCGTGGCGTCGATAGACGAGTTGCTGAGCATGGACCCCGTGCTGTTGTCCATTCATACCGGTCTGCCATTCCGCTTTGTGTTGTGGCTGGCTTCGCAATCCATCGCCTGCCGTTACCTGGGCGATGCGGCTTTTTCCCTGAGCGCGATTGGGCTGGCCGATGCGACTTCGATCTATTGCCTGGTGCAGCGCTTGCGGGCGGCGGAGGCGAAGGGCCAGCCCGATGAAGCGGCGGAGCAGATACTCCAGGATGCCTGTCAGTTGTTGCAGTCTGTCTCCAAGGCCGCTTGGCCGGACAAGCAGACGGTGGCCTTTCTGTTTGGCAACATCGCGGACAATGCCTACACCGGGCTGTTGATGTCGGCGGGTTTTGACCGGGCGGCGGCGCAGGGCTAAGCCCGATGCTTCAGAGCAAGGGGCGCATCCGCTTCAGCGCCTCTTGCAATACGGCAGGGGGGCAGCCAAAGTTCAGCCGCAGCCAGCCCGGCGCGTCAAAGTCACGCCCGTCCGCCAGACCGATGCCCGCCTGCTCGAAGGCGGGCAGCGGATTGCGCGGATCAATGGCGCGGGCGTCCAGCCAGGCGAGATAGGTGGCCTCCGGCGGCGTCCATGGCAGGCGGCTGCCTTGCAGGGCCTGGCCGATGGCATCGCGGTTGCGGCGCAAGACGTCCAGCAGCGCTTGTCGCCACGGCTCTCCTTTGCGGTAAGCTGACTCCGCCGCGGCGTAGCCCAGCGCATTGACTGGCGGCACCACTTGCGTCATCTCGCTGCGAAAGCGGCGGCGCAGCGCGGCATCCGGAATCACGGCGAAGGCGCAGCCCAGGCCCGCCAGATTCCAGGTTTTGGATGGCGACATCAGCGTGATGGTGCGCTCGGCAAAGCCGGCGTCCAGGGCCGCGAGCGGCCGATGGCGACGTGACTCCAGAATCAGATCGCAATGGATCTCATCGGAACAGACGATCAGGCCGCGCCGTCGGGCAAACTCTATCAGCGCCGTCAATTCATCGTCTTCCCAACAACGGCCGGTGGGATTGTGTGGGTGGCTCAGCAGCATCAGCTTCGTATTCGACGCGGCGTTTTCCAGCGCGGCCCAGTCCCATTGCCAGCGCCCTTGGCGCAGGACCAGCGGCGCCGTGGCGAGCCTCCGGCCGGTTAGCCCCGGCGCTTTTAGAAACGGCGGGTAGATGGGCGTGGCGGTCAGCACCGCGTCGCCGGGCTGGCCCACGGCGCGGCAAGCCAGGTTCAGCGCCGGCACCAGGCCGGGCAGCCAAACCAGCCAGTCCGCCTCCACAGACCAGCCGTACCGGGTTTGCAAATGTGCTTGCGCCGCCTCTATCAGCGACTGGGGCGCGTGGGTATAGCCGAACACGCCGTGCGCCACCCGGCGCTGCAGCGCGGCGAGGATGGGCGGCGCGGAGGCGAAGTCCATGTCCGCCACCCACATGGGCAGGATGTCGCGGCCGGCGTATTTGTCCCATTTTTCACTGGCGGTGCCGCGCCGGTTTATGAGGCGATCGAAATCCATGACGGGCCTCGCATGCGATAGAGCTGGGGAGGGACGGATATTCCACTAGTATGCATTTATGCTTCATTCCGGCCTAGGAGGACAGAGATGGGAAGTCCGCAAGTGTGCATGGGGGCGATGCTGCAGTGCAGTTTCGGCATGGCGCCGTCCAGCCTGGTCGTGCTGCCGGCCAACCGGGTCATGGCCGGCGGCGTGCCGGCCGCCAACATCATGGACAATGCGCCCATGCTCAATATCCTGCCGTTCGGCATGTGCAGCAGCTTGGCCAACCCCACGGTGGCGGCAGCCACCGCCGCGGCGCTGGGCGTCTTGACGCCCATGCCCTGCATCCCCATGACTACCGCGCCATGGATACCCGGCGGCGCGCCCACGGTGCTGATAGGCGGCATGCCGGCGCTGGACGCCAATAGCACGCTGATGTGCAACTGGGGCGGCGCGATCAAGATATCCACGCCGGGGCAGTTCACGGTGCTGATTCCGTGACGCGGAGGACTACTCCGGCGCCAGCTTCATATAAGCCAGCTCTGCGTGAACCCCGCCGGTTCCGCGGTTGACCAGGTCTGTGCCGTTGTAGCCGTAGATTTCCAGGGTAATGGCGGAGTGTTGCAGGGCTTGGCGAAACGCCTGCTCGGCTTCATAGGCGCTTTTGGCGGCGCCCCAGCCCGCGAGCGCGGGATTGCTGCTGACAATGGTGAGCGGGCGCAGGCTGGCCCAGATGATGCGGCTGAACAACGGTTTGCCTGTGCCTTGGTAGGTGGATTGTTTGAAATTGATGTAGAAATGCGGCGGCAGGCCAACGCGGTTATTGATGGTTGAGCCGTTGATGCCTTGCGTCAGCCTTCCCAGCCAGCTGTCCCAGTGCGTTTGCCCGTGTTTGTCTGAATGGAATATGGTGGACACCAGTTCGCCTCCGGCATTCAGCAACTCGGACAAATCGTCTTCGTCGATATTGGTGATCAGCAAGTCTCCCGCCATCGTTTTCTCCTATGGGAAGTATCGCGCTTATTCTGTGCCCTGCAACTTGATCCACCACCATTTCCAGCGCGGCATGGCTTTGCCCTTGGCGTCCAGCGGCCGACCGTCGTCGGCGAAGCGCTCGGCGGGGCCGAGCGGCTTGCCCTTGGCGAACGCCTGCCGCTCCGCCAGCGCGCCGTTGGCGTGGAAGCGCTGCTGGAGTCCATGCTTCAGCCCTTGCTGGTATTGCGCCAGTTCCGCCGTCTTGCCGTTCGGATAGAGCGACTGGCTTTCTCCATGCAGCGCGCCGTCGCGGTAATGGGCGCGGCATTGCAAGGCGCCTTCCGTGGTCCAGTACTGTGCCGGCCCATGCAGTAGGCCGTTGCGGTATTGCAGCTGGGCCGCCGGTTGGCCGCCCGGGTGCAGCAAGGTTGCCGGGCCATGCAGCAGCCCGTCCTGATACTGGAACTGGGCCAGCGGCGCGCCGGCTTGCTCGATGCGTGCCGGGCCTTGCAGCTTGCCGTCGGCCAGCTGGCCGACGAAGCGCCGCTGATCCTGCTGGATGTCTATGGGGTCTGCCATGGCGTCAGTTCTGCTGGATCATGCCGCCCTTCAGGGTCAGCATGCCGCCGCCGTCCACGGTCTGGCTGGCGCTGGCCTTATTGGTCAGCGACACGCCGGCGTCGTTGGTCAGGGTGGTGCCGGCCTTGTTGGTCAGCTCGGTCCCCGCTTGGTTGGTCAGCGCGGTGCCGGCCTTATTGGTGAGGCTGGTGCCGGCCTGGGCGGTGAGGGCGGCGTCGCTCTTGGCGGTGAAGGCGCCGCCGCTTTGCAGCGTGAGGGTGCCGCTGACCTTGATGGTGAGGTTGCCGTCCACGGTCAGCGTGTAGTCTCCGCTGACCTTGTGTTCGTGCTTGCCGCCGGTGCTGTGGCTCTGGTCGCCTTCCACCTTGACCGTGCGCTTGCCCTTGACGTTGAGCGTTTCGTCGCCGGTTTTCACTTCCACCGTGCGGTTGCCTTTTTCTATGCTGACGCTGTCGTTGCCCTCGCTGACGCTGCGCTTGCGATCGTTCTTCACCACCAGGGTTTCGTCGTGGCCCACGTCGGCGGCCGCGTCGTTGAGCACTTTCACCGTGTAGTCCTTCTGCGCCTGGAAGAACACTTCTTCCTTGTCTTTGCTGTCGTCGAAACGCAGTTCGTTGAAGCCGCCGCCGCCCTTGGTCGAGTTGGTTTTGATGCCGGACTGCGCCTGTTTGGCCGGCAGTTCATACGGCAGGGCGTTGTCGCCGTTGTAGACGCAGCCGGTGACCAGCGGCCGGTCCGGGTCGCCGTCGATGAAGCTGACGATGACTTCCTGGCCGATGCGCGGGATGAACTGCATGCCGAAGCCCTTGCCGCTCCACGGCTGCGTCACCCTCAGCCAGCAGGAGCTGGACTCGTCGCTTTTGCCGTCGCGGTCCCAGGGGAACTGCACTTTGACGCGGCCGTATTTGTCGGTCCAAATTTCCTCGCCGGCCTTGCCCACCACCTTGGCCACCTGCGGGTGCATCACCGGCTTGGGGGTGAGCCGCGGCGGCCGGTAGGGCGTGGCTTTGGGGATGGCGGAGAATCGATTGCGGTAATGCTGCTGGCTGGCGTCGTGGCTGACCCGGGTGACCACCCAGGCGATATTGCAGGCGGCATCGGGATGACCGCTCAAAGTGAAGCAATGGCCGGGAACCAGCCAGCGGCAGTCGCTTTCGCCCACCAGCGCCACTTCCTCGGCGCGCAGGCCGTCGCTGCGCTGTTTGGCCAGCGAGTCGCCATCGGCCTTTTTGGCGTAGCCGCCAGGATATTGGTATTGGTTGGGCAGATCGGACTTGGCCAAGGCCTGGGTATAGAGAGAGGTGCTGGCGGTGGTGAATTCGTAATCGCCGGCGCGATAGCCGCCGGCCACGGCCTGGCGGCTGATGCCGGCGCTGCGCACGCCTTCCAGCTCCCGCCCGCCCAGGTCTTGCCCCAGATAGGAAATCTTGGCGCTGTTGGGGCAGTCCGGGAAATGGCTGTTGCCATCCGCCAGCACCAGGGTGTGTTTGCCGTCGGTGTGGGTGAAGAACCAGAAGATGCCGGCATCTTCCAGCAAGCGCATCACGAAGTTGAGATCGCTCTCGCCGAACTGCACGCAGTACTCGCGCTTGGGATACGTGGCGTCAAGTTTCAGCTGGTAATCGCTGAAGCCGTGGCCGTCGAACACGGCCTTGACGATCTCCGGCACGCTTTGGTTTTGGAAGATGCGGTTGTCGCCGGCCAGGCTCAGCCACCATAACCAGGGCCGCAGCGTGACGTGGTAGCGGTCGGCGGTGGCGTCGCCCGGCAACTGGCGTATCGCCGCGCACAGGCCGTCCAGCGGCCGGGTTTTATCGTCGCGGCGCAGGCTCAGCGTCAGGTGGGAAGCCACTGCCTTGTCCAGCGCCAGCGCGCTGTCGCTGAAGCCGACGAGCAGGAAACTGCCTAGCGCGTTCATCGTCTCTTCGCCGGATAGGGTTTCCGGGTAAAGCGCTTTCAGCGCCGGGGCGCTGAGCGAGAGCGGGGTGGTTTGGTCTGAGGGACGGGGCATGGTGTTAATCGCATAATTTTATAGAGATTTAGGATCTAAATATTGGAAATGTTTTCGGATCTATTTTGTGTATGAGTTTTTTGATCTGAATGTGGTTTTCTAATTTGTTATTATTTTTATTATTGGGTTATTGCTAAGTAATTTAATTTGGCTTTTGATATGTCTGGGTACATTTTTTTTAAAAAGCCCATTAACTCGCCAATCGTGTCAATTGGATCTATGGAGTATAAGCCAAAGTTCGGGTCGAACCAGTAGCACTGTCCGCCTTTTTTAAATAAAACTGTGGCGTGCCCCCATTTTTTTCCAAAAAATGATAAAATATATATGGAGTTTGTAATCGCGGCTGTGTCCAATAAGTCGTAGGCCGATGTCATTGTTTCTCCTATGTTTTCAGATCCAGATGCTATGTCTATATTGAAAATTAATCCAGTGATTGCATCGTTTCTACCTTGATTTGATTGCTTTTGATAAGTTAATCCAGTTTCCATGATTTTTCCAGGTTTTAAGGCGAATTTGCTAACGTATTGCAAAAACTCTGGATTGTCTAGGGACTTGGCTGTTTCGATTAACCATATGCACAGCCCAAAGCATATTCCATTGTCAATCTTTACTTTGTTTTTGTCGTGTGGATTTCCTTGCGAGAATGAAATTATTAATGTCATGGCCATGCTTTTCTCCTGGATGTACGTTTGTTAGTGTTGTTGAGTGCTGCGCTTTTTTGAGTAAAGCCAGCTCTGATGTAAGTTAACTTTGCTCAACCGCCCACTCCGCCAATTTCCCCACCACTTCTGCCAATAAAACATTATCAATATCCCGCGCTCCTGCGCCGCGGCAACGGCTCAGCACCGCTTGAATTAATCCAGGATCGAAGTCGAAATGCTTGCCGGTGGCGCGGTGGTAGCGCTGGCGCAGCGTGTCTAGCTTGCTGTGGACGATGCCGGCCAGGGCGGCATCATCCAGCGCGCGGTAAGGCACTACCGTCATGCGCGCCAGCAGCGCTGGGCGGAAGGCGGCGATCAGCTGTGGCCGCAGCTGCTCGACGAAGGCGCTACTGTCCACCAGGACGGCCGGCGCCGCGAGCACGGTTTCTGCGCCGACATTGCTGGTGGCCAGGATGATGGTGTTCTTGAAGTCCACCGTGAGGCCGGTGCCGTCCTCCATCGAGCCTTTGTCGAACACGTTGTAAAAGGCCTCCAGCACGTCCGGGTGGGCTTTCTCGATTTCGTCCAGCAGAACCACGCTATAAGGCTTGCGCCGGACGGCCTCGGTCAACACGCCGCCCTGGCCGTAGCCGACGTAGCCGGGCGGCGCGCCCTTGAGCTGGCTGACGGTGTGGGCTTCCTGGTATTCGGACAGATTCACCACGATCAGATTGCGTTCTCCGCCGTAGAGCACGTCGGCCAGGGCGTAGGCGGTTTCGGTTTTGCCGACGCCAGTGGGGCCCAGCAAGAGGAACACGCCCACCGGTTTGCCGGGGTCGGTCAGGCCGGCGCGGTAGGCCTGGATGCGCTGGGCGATTTTGGCCAAGGCGGCTTGCTGGCCGATCACGCGCTGGCTCATGCGCTGGGCCAGCGTGCGGATGGCATAGGCTTCGTCGGCCAGCATCTTGCCTACCGGGATGCCGGTCCAGCCGGCGATGACGGCGGCCACTGCCTTGGAATCGACGCTTTCCGGCACTAGGGGATCATCCTGGCGGATCGCTTCCAGCCCGGCCTCCAGCCGCGCCAGTTGATCGGACAGCTGATGTGCCGGATCAGGCTCCTCCGCCTCATCTTCCAGCGCCTCGTCCTCTATTTCCTCTTCTTGTCCCATGGCTTCCACTGTCAGCAGCGGCGGCTCGCCGCCCTCGGCGGCTGCATCCAGCAGAGCGACCAGCTCCTGCCGCAGGCGCAGGATTTCGCGCACCGCATGCAGCTCCTCCTGCCAGCGCGCCTGCAATTCGCGTATCTGCCCGGCCTGGGCGGCGCGTTGCTGATGCAGCTCGGCGATGCGGGTGGCGTGGTTCAGTCCGGTGGCCTGCTCGCGCCGCAGCCGCTCCAGTTCCTCGTCCAGCGCGGCCTGGCGGTGCTGCAGGTTTTCCAGCTGCGGCGGTTGGTCGTGCTGGGCCAGCGCCACGCGGGCGCTGGCGGTGTCCAGCACGCTGATGGCCTTGTCCGGCAACTGGCGGCCGGAGATATAGCGGTGGGACAGCTTGACCGCGTCGTGAATGGCGGCGTCCAGGATGCGCACGCCGTGGTGGCGCTCCAGCCGGGCCGCCACGCCGCGCAGCATGACGACGGCGGTATCCTCGCTGGGTTCCTCCACTTGCACGGCCTGGAAGCGCCGCGCCAGCGCGGGATCGCGCTCGAAGTATTTCTTGTACTCTTGCCAGGTAGTGGCGGCCAAGGTGCGCAGCTCGCCGCGCGCCAGCGCCGGCTTGAGCAGGTTGGCGGCGTCGCTCTGGCCTTCGGCCGCGCCGGCGCCCACCAGGGTATGGGCCTCGTCTATGAACAGGATGATGGGACGCGGAGCGGCGCGCACCTCGTCCATGACACCTTGCAGGCGTTGTTCGAACTCGCCTTTGACGCCGGCTCCGGCTTGCAACAGCCCCAGGTCCAGCGTGCGCAGGCCGGTGTCAGCCAGCGCCGGCGGCACCTCGCCGCTGGCGATGCGCAAGGCCAGGCCTTCCGCGACGGCGGTTTTGCCGACGCCGGGCGCCCCAACCAGAATGGGATTGTTCTGGCGGCGGCGCAGCAGGATGTCTATGCATTGGCGGATTTCCGCGTCCCTGCCGATGATGGGGTCGATGCGGCCGGCCTTGGCGTCGGCCACCAGATCATGCGTGTATTGGGCCAGCGCGCCGTCCTGCCGGCCGCTTGCAGCCGTGGCGGGCGGTGTTTCGCGCGAGCCGGCGGTCCAGACATCCAGCTGCTCCTCCAACTGTTGGGGAGAGGCCTGCAGCAGGCTGGGCGCGCCTATCAGCAGCAGATTGCGCAGCTCCTCGCGTTGCAGCAGCGTCAGCAGCAGCAGGCCGGAACGTATTTGCGGCTGGCGGCGCAGGGTGGCCAGCACAAAAGCTTCTTTCAGCCAGGCGACGGTGTGGCTGGAGAAGGCCGGCGTGCGCGTTTCGCCGCGGCGGAATTGGGAGAGACTGCGGTTGATTTCGCAGGAAAGTCTGTCGGCGTCCACGCCCAGCTTGGGCAGTAGGAGTGGCAGGTCGCCGCCGGGCGTTTCCAGCAAGGCCAGCAATGCATGTTCGATTTCCACGTAGTAGTGGCTTTCGCGCAGGCAACGTTGCGCCGCCAGTTCCAGCGCCTTGCGGCAGGCGGGATTCAGCCGCGATACCAGTTCGGCCAGCTCGACGCTCATCGCCTCTCCTCCGCCGGGCGCAAGCGGGTGTCCAGCCGTCGCAGGCCGTCATGGCTCAGCCAGCTGTCCCAGCTTAGCCGGGGGGGCGCCGCGCGCCGCAATCTCAGCGGCGCCGGGGCGGCGCGCAGCAGCAGGGTCAGCCGCACGTCCAGGTCCGGGCCGAAATAAAACGCGGCCAAGGCGGCCAGGGCGCGATGGCGCGCCTCGCCGGGCAGGAAACCATGATATGAGTCCAGCGACAAGGGACCGATGATCAGCCGAATGCCGGCGTGCTCGTCCCAGGCGCGGGAGCCTGCCAGCGCGCCGCGGCCAAGCGCGGCATTGCAGCCCTGGCGGCCTATCCGGGTGAGCCTGGCGAGCGGAATGTCGCGCCAGCCGCCGGCAAAAGGCTCCGCCGCGATAGGCACGCCGAAGTGGTGCCGCGCCAGGGCGACGAAGCCGGCCAGCGAGCGCCGTCGATCCGCCAGCAATGCCGCGCGCGCCAGCAAGGCCTCGTCGGGGATGGCCTGGCGGTGATGCAGGCCTGCCGGCAGCAGACCGGCCAGGCTGCGCAGCATGCTGTGCGCCGGGCTGTCCTCGGGCCGGGCGAAGGCCGGCGCCAGCCGGTAGCGCCGGTCCACCCGGTAGAGCAGGCACAGCAACCGGTGTTGGAACAGTTGCAGAAACGCCGCGGGGGAGGGGTCTTTCGCCAGGCGTCGCTGCTGCAGCCATTCCTGGTAGGCGTAGGGCAGGGGGCCGTCCGGGCCGCCGAGTCCAAAGGCTTCCACCTGCATGGCATAGCCTGCGCCCTCTGGTTCGAGGGAGGCGATCGCGCTGGCGGCGAACAGCGGCGCCAGCGGGCCGCTCAGCTTCACCGCTTCCTTTGCGGGGTCGATGCCGCAACCCAGCGGCGCGGCATCGGGCCGAAGTCGCTCCAGCAGCATCACCGCTTGGGCGAATTCGAAGCGCTGCGGGCGCTCCAGCAGCTGCGCGGCTACAGAGCCAGGTTCGGGCTGGAAGGCGGCTGCCATGTCTGGATTTCCTGGCCGCGCTCGACGAGCTGGGTGCGGACGAAGCGGTTGACGTGTGCGTACAGCGCGAAGAAGTGGGCAAGCACCGTGGCGAACAGCACGCGGCTGCCGCCGGCGAAACAGGCCGGGTCCAGCTCCAGGGTCAGCAACAGGCCGTTGCGCCAGCCGCGCCAGGCATCGGCGCCGACGTGGTCGACGATGCGCGCGCTTGTCAGCGCGGCCAAGCCGGCGATCTGGCGGCGTCCAGCCGGATGGTCGCCCAGATTATGCAGCGCCAGCGTTTCCCGCAGCGCGGACAGGGCCTGCGGTCCTTCGCTCATGGCCAGATGGTTCAGGCTGAGCTGGGATACCAGCTTCCAGCGCGAGGCCCCGTCCAAGGCTGCTGCGGTTTGCACCCGTGGCGGACGCAGCAGGCAGGCCCGCCCCACCGGGCCGGCGTCCTCGAACATCAGCTCCGCACCGGCCGGCAGTTGTTCGGCCAGGTGGCGGTTGGTGCACAGCAACTCCGCCGTCAGGCTCAGGTCGGCCGCCTGCAGCGGGTTGAAATCGGCATCGACCAGGGTCAGCAGCATGTCGCTGCCGGGGCGTTGGCCATTGATGCCGGAGATACGGCGCGCATGCCAGTAGCGGCCATCGTGTTCTTCGCCATGGCTGCAGGCGAAGTAGGGCGGCACGATGCGGGCGGTGGCGGCGGAGCCGGCGCGCACGCGGCGGATGGAATGGATTTCCACGCTGCGGTCGCGGTGAGCGTCGGCCACCAGCAGGTATTCGCTGCGGCTGCCATCTGGACGCAGCGGCTCGGAAGTGTGCGGAAACAGATTGATGACCGGCACGCAGCCCAGCGCCACGTCTTCGCGCTGTATGTTGAGTCTGCCAGCCGGGGGGCGGGAGAAGGCGATGACGATTTCCAGCTTGCGGTCGGCGCGCGGCGGCAGCTTCAAGGGCAAGTCGAAGAAGGCGAATTTTTCCGGACAGGCGAAGTATTCGCTCAGCAAACCATGCGCCGGATGCACGCCATCCTCGTCTGGCAGCAAGGCTTCGTCAGGCGCGAAGCCGCAAGGGCGGGGCAGGGCGCCGTGCTGCAGCGCCGGCTGCGCGCCAGCTTGGTCCGGCGCGCGGCAGCTGATCTGCAGGCTGTGCGCGGACAACAAGTCGTACAAGGCCGCGGCGTTGACCGGGGAGCCGGCCAGATGAATGCGCAGGGTTTTCAGGGGCAGGGTGGACAGCGGTTCCGGCCCTTGCATGTCCAGCTCCAGCGCGAGGGCGGAGCGCGCTTCGCCTAGGCCGCTGGCGGCCTGGGCCTCGTCGGCGGTCAGGAGTTCCGCGCGGACCAGCTTGAGCGGCCACAGCGTCACGGCCGAGGCGGTGCGAAAGCGCAATGTGTCGCCGGCCGTGGTGTCGACGAACAGCGGCGTGCCGCGCGGCAGCGCGTAGCCGGCGTTCAGCTTGCCTTTGTCCGGGTCGGGTTCGAAGCGGACGATGGCGCAGGATGGCATGGGGCGCAGCGCCTGCGGATAGAGCTGCTCCAGCAGCGCGTCGGTCAACTCCGAGTAGTCGTCGTCCAGCCGGCGCTGCAGCCGCGCGCAGAGCAGGGCGAAGCCCTCCAACAGCCGCTCCACGTGCGGGTCCGGGCATTCCGCCTCGCTCAGCTGCAGCCGCTGCGCCACCTTGGGGTAACGGCGGGCGAATTCGCCCCCGGCATGGCGCAGATAGGCCAGCTCGCGCTGGTAGTAGTCCAGCAGTTGCGAATCCAGCGATTCGTTCATGCCTCGTCCTCCGCGCGGGCTAGGCTGGCGCCGCCCTCGCCCAAGCGCGCGATGAAGGCCACCGGCCAGGTTTCGCCGGCAGCGGCCAATTCCCCGCGGATCTCGATGCTGAGGGTTTGCCTACGCCCCGCCACCGCGGCTACGGTCACTTCCGGCCTGGCTAGCCTGGGTTCGAAAGCCTGGATGGCCTGGCGGATGGCGCGGGCCAGTTGTTCGCGGTCGGCGCCGCGATCGGCGTGCAGGGCGCTCCAGTCCGGCACGCCGTAGTCGATCACGCTCAGCGGCGCCAGCCGGGGCTGGCTGTCGCGGCGGCTGCCCAGCAGCCTCTCCAGTTCTGCCCGGACCGATTCCAGCAGCGCCGCCCGCGCCACCTTGCGCCGGGGCTCGGCTTCGCGCTCGGCGCCGGGCGCCTCGTCGGCCAGCAGGTCGAACAGCGCGGGGCGGAAGCGGGCGGCGGCCGGCATGATTTAGGACTTGGCGTATTTATTTGTGGCCAAGTCCCACACGGCGGCGGCATTGCCGTCCTTGCTGCCGGTTTCCTTCTGCGTGGTCAGCTCCCACTTGATCTTGGTGAAGTTCAGCGACAGGTTTTCCACCGGTTTGCCGCCAGTGCCGCCGCTGACGCTGACGTTGGACAGAATGGCGTTGGTCAGCGTGTAAACGATGTAGGGCAGGATTTTGCCGTCGCTCTCCGCCGAGTTGCGGCCTATGGTGATCTTGACCTCGGGGATGTTCTTGCCTTGGCAGCAGTAGGCGTTGAGGTCCGGCGTGGACTTGTCGGTGAATTTGGTCAGGTTGAACTCGCCGATGTGAGGCTTGCCCGAGGTGCGTTCGGTATTGCTGACGTCGTTGGTGACTTGCATCGCCACGTTATGGCTGTAGGACAGTACTTCGATCTTGTCGGTATAGCCTTCCAGCTTGCACTCGCCCTTGATGTCCGATCCCAGGTCCAGAATGATTGCATCCATCTTTCAACACTCCCTTCGCGTAGGGGGAGCGGCCCCGACGGGGCCGCCATGCTTGGTCAATGTCCGGCCTCAGGCCGCGGCCGGGGGCGGCAGTTCGGCCACCAGCCGGATGGAAGCGGTCAGCTCCTCCAGCTGGAAGTGCGGGCGCAGGAATACCGTGGCGCGGTAGGCGCCGGGCTTGCCGGGCACCTCGGTCACGTCCACGCGGGCTTCGCGCAGCGGGTACTGCGCCTTGATTTCCTGTGGCGCGTTGTCGTTGACCAGCACGTAGTCGGCGATCCAGCTGTTCAGATAGTTCTGGATGCTGTCGCGCGTCATGAAGCTGCCCACCTTGTCGCGCATGATCACCTTGATGTAGTGGGCAAAGCGCGAGGCGGCCAGCACATAGGGCAGCATGGCCGAGATGCGGGAGTTGGCGTTGGCGGCGTTGGTGTTGTACAGCTTGGGCTGATTGGTGGTCTGGCCGCCGAAGAACACGGCGAGGTCGCTGTTCTTCTTGTGGCACAGCGCGATGAAACCCAGGTTGTCCAGCTCTTTCTCGCGCCGGTCGGTGATGGCGATCTCCGTAGGGCATTTCAAGGCGATGTCGCCGGCGGCGGTGCCGAAAGTATGGGCCGGCAGGCCTTCCACCGCGCCGCCGCCCTCCACGCCGCGTATCGCGGCGCACCAGCCGTATTTGGCGAAGGCTTCGGTGATGCGCTGGGCCAGCGCGTAAGCGGCGTTGCCCCACAGGTATTTGCCGTGGTCGGTGCCGTCCACGTCCTCCTCGTAGTTCATGCCCTCGGTCGGCTTGGTTTTCTGGCCGTAGGGCAGGCGCATCAACACGCGCGGCAGCACCAGACTGACGTAGCGGGAGTCTTCGCTGGCGCGGAAGGCGCGCCACTTGATCAGCTCCGCGCTCTCGAAAATCTTGGTGAGGTCGCGCGGAGTGGCCAGCTCGGTGAAGCTGCCCATGTCGAACAGGCGGGGGCTGGCCGCGGCGATGAAGGGGGTGTGGGCGGCGGCGGCGACGTTGGACAGCTTCTCCAGCAGCGCCACGTCCTGCGGATGGCGGCCGAATTCGAAGTCGCCCACCAGCAGGCTGAACGGATGGCCGCCAAAGGTGCCGTATTCTTCCTCGTAAATCTTCTTGAACAGCGCGCTCTGGTCGAATTCCACCGCTTTTTCCAGATCGTTCAGCAGTTCGGTCTGGCTGGCGCACAGCAGGCGCAACTTCAGCCGGCTGCCGGTTTCGGTATTCATCACCAGGTAGTGCAGGCCGCGCCAGGACGACTCGAGCTTCTGCACGTCCGGATGGTGCAGGATATTGTTGAGCTGCTTGCTCAGCAATTGGTCGATGATGGCGATGCGATGGTTGATCATCGCCACGGTGTCCTTGTCGATGGCCATGCCCTCGTCCAGCACTTGAGTGGCGAATTCTGACAGCAGGTCCTGAGCGTATTTCTGCTGCACTTCATCGTGGGCCATGCGGCCCTCCTGGATGATGCGGTCCAGCAGCGACAGCGGGGCGGACTCGGCGCCGCCGGCCGCTTGGGTCTGGGTTTCAGCCATGTGGGGTCTCCAGTCTCAATGCGAAGTTGGGCGTGGGATCATTCTGCGGGAGGGGCTTCCGGCGTGTCGGGCGCGGGGGCCGCCTCGGCGGCGGGCGCCGGCGGGGTTGGCGCTTTGGATTCCGCCGCTGGGCTTTCCGCCTTGGCGTCGCCGCGCACTGACTTGATCTTCTGCAGCTCTTCGGTATTGGTCAGCACGTCCTGCAGCAGCTTGTCCAGTTCGTCGTTGCCGTCCAGCTTGGTCAACAGGTCGCGCAGCTTCTGCCGGGCTTCGTAGAGGCGGCGCAGCGGCGTCACCTGCTTGACGATGCTGACCGGATCGAAGTCGTCGATATGGTTGAATTTCAACTCCACGTTGAGCTTGCTGCCGTCATCCGACAACGCGTTGTCCACCTGGGCGGTGACGCGCGGGGACAGCGAGGCCAGCACGGCATTGAAGTTGTCGCGGTCTATCTCGACGAAGCGGCGTTCGCCCAATTTGGCCTGAGGCGTTTCCTGCTTGCCGGCCAGGTCGGCCAGAATGCCGACCACCAACGGCAGTTCCCGTTTTTCCAGGGCATTGCCGATTTCCACGTCGTAAGTGATCTGCACGCGTGGCGGACGAATTCGATCCAGTTTGTGCTGGGTGCTTTCAGCCATTTCAAACCTCGCTCAAGTTGCCGGTGGGGATGAGGGGCGCTTCCGTCAGGATGACAAACCGGTTGGGGAAGGTTTGTCGGGATCGGCAGATTTCGGGTTGAGGACAATTTCCGGCAATGACTGTCCTCATGAAAAAACGCCCTGGCCATGAATTGCGGTTTGCATTTATGCATGCGGATGACCTATCAAAATCTATAGAACCGGATTCAATCTACGCCAAATATTATTTTCGCTTCGGGATGACGAATGGCCGATCGAAACAATAAAACGGATAGCTATCGGAAATTGATGCGGATGGCCCTTATCGGCTTTCTGCTCCCGGCGGTCTGCGCGTGCTCGGTGTTGGGCTGGGGACCCTCTGTGAAATTGCAGACGGTGCGGCTGGATATGGCGAGCCGGGCCAATGACGATGCGCCGCTGGCGGTGGATTTCGTCGCGGTCAAAGATCCGGAATTGCTCAAAGTGCTGCTGGGCATGCCGGCGGCTAAATGGTTTGAACAACGCGAGCAATTCAGGCGCGATTATCCAGATGGGCTGAAAGTGTGGAGCCTGGAGCTGGTGCCTGGCCAGCATGTGGAGACCGACCAGATCCCAATACGCGGAGAGTCGGCGGCAGGGCTGCTGGTTTTCGCTTCTTATGCGGCGCCGGGCATGCATAGATTGAATCTGGACGCGCGCAAGTCGGCGTGGCTGCGCTTCGAGAGCCAGAGCATGCAATTGCTGGGCCAATGAGTCATGGCAGGAAGGGGGGCGGTTTGAAAGCGTTGCCACAGGCGATTTGCTGGTACGAGGGGATGCAGTTGCTGCCGCAGCATTTTCAGCTGCAGGCATTGAGAGGCGAAGCCGTGGCCGCCGCATTGGCCGCGGCGGCCCAGCCCTATTATTGGGGCGTGCTGGGGCTGGAGGTGGACGAGGCCGCGCTGGCCGGCGGGGTGGCCAGAGTTTTCGCGCTGCAGGCCATCCTGCCGGATGGCCTGCCCCTGCTTTTCGATGGCGGAGACGGCATCGAACTCAGTTGCGACATCGCGGCCGAGGCGACGAGCGCGCCCCAACGCATGGCGACGGTGTACCTGGCCCTGCCACCGCTGTGGCGGGCGGGACGGCTGGATCCGCAGTCCGGCCGCTACCGCTCGGTCAACGGCGAAGCGGTGCCGGACCTCAGCAGCGGCGACAATCCGGCCAGTCTGGCCTGGTGGCTGCCGGATATCCGCTTGGTCACCGACTCCGGGCGCGCCGACATGGTTTGTCTGCCCCTGCTGCGAGTGGCCCAGCAGGGCGGCGGCTTCGCGCGTCTGCCTTACGCGCCGCCGTGTCCAAGGGTGGAGCCGGATGATGCGCTGGGGCGCGGCGTGGCCGAGCTATGCGCCCAGGTGCGCGAGAAGTGCGTGTTCCTGAGTGGCCGCCTGCGGCAGGCGCGAGAAACCGGCAATGAAGACGATATGGAGGAAATCAGCCGTCTGCTGGCCGCGCTGTGGCAGAGGCTGCCCGAGGTGGAGGCCGCGCTGGGCAGCCGCGTCTGCCATCCTTCGGCTCTGTTCTCTCTGCTGGCCGGCATGGCCGGTTCGATGTCGGTCTTGCATCCCGGGGCTGGCGTGCCGGTCTTTCCTTCCTTCGATTATCTGGATCTGCTTGCCTGCTATCAGCCTGTGCTGGCGTGGTTGTCTGGCACGCTGGCGCGCGTGCGTGCCGGCTATCGCAGCCTGGCCTTCAATCGTGACGATGCCGGATTCTGGCTGGCGCTGCCTGAGGCGGCGCGCGGGGCGGAGCGGCTGGTGATTGGCCTGCGCATGCCCAGCGGCGCGCCGGAGTCCGCGGCGCGGCAATGGCTGGAGCAGGCCATCATCGCTTCGGCGCCGCATCTGGAAACGCTGTCGCGGCAACGGATGCGCGGGCTGGCCGTGAGGGCTTTGGAGCGGTCGGAGCAGGTGGCCTACAGCGTGGGAGACGATACCCGGTTGTTCGTGCTGCTCGCCTCGGGCGAATGGTTCCTGCCCGAAGAGCCGCTCTGGCTGGCCTACGCGGCCGGGGCTACCGCCATTGCGCCCTGGGAGGCGTTGCTCTTCGTGCCGGAGCCACAGGAGCCTGGCCATGATTGAGGCCGGCGCCTACGCGATGCCGTTGAGCGAGGCTTTTGGCGATGCCTACGCGGAGTGGCTGCGGGTCTTCGACGAATTGCGCTTGGGCGGACAGGGGGCGGAGGCGATGGCGGAGCAGGCTGCCGAGTCGGCCAGCATGCTGACGCGGCGCCTGAGCCGCAACGCCGGCGTGCGCGTGGGCGCCGCCGGCCAGGCCCAGATCGACCTCATGCAATACCTGTTTGTGTCCCTGGTGGATGAGAAGCTGCTGTTCGGAGAATGGCCGGGCCAGACGCTATGGCAAGCCCTGCCGCTGGAGCAGCGGCTGTTCGGCACCCGGACCGCGGGCGAGAAGGCCCCGGACGCGATGGAAAAGATATTGCGCGAGCGCGATCCGGCCTCGCGAGACTTGGCCAATGTCTGCCTGCAATGCCTGGTGCTGGGTTTTTATGGCCGGCTGCGCGGCCCGGGCGGCCTGGAGCAGCATGAAGATTGGCGGCGCGAGCTGTTCGCCTTCGTTCACCAGCGCGAGGCCGATTCGCGCGCGCTAGGCTCGACGCTGGAGCGCTCCAGCGCCTCGCCGCCGCTGCGGCAGGAAGTCAGGCGCATGCTGCCGGACGGCTTCCGCCTGATGCTGGGCGTGGCGGCGCTGGCGCTGGCCGTGCTGCTGGTGGGCCATGTCTTCTGGCTGGATATCGAACGGCGCGTCGGGCCCTTGCTGTACCAGGGAGACAATGGAGGCGAGTGGCGCAAATGAGCGTATGGTCAGTTGTCTGGCTGGTGTTGTTGGCCGTGTTGTTTCTGTGCCTGCTGCTGGCCGTGGCGTGGTGGCTGCGGCGCGAGGCGGACCCGGCCCGGCGCAGCTTTCGCGGCGCGGTGCGGCGTTTCGAGCGTGAAACCGGGGCCGAGGGCCGTTACCAGCTGCCTTGGGTGTTGGCTCTGGGCGAGCGCACGCGCACGGTGGAAACCCTGTGCCAGGCGCTGCATCTGACATGCGATGGCGAGGCCAACTGGTTTGGCCGCTGGTGGTACGGCGTGGACGGCGCCGTATTGGTGGCGCCGGAGGACATGTTCACCCACCCGGACGGCGCGCTGACGGCCTTGTCCGGCTGGCGCCGTTTGCTGGGCGCGCTGCTGCGGTCGCGGGGAAAGCGGCCGCTGGACGCGCTGGTGTGGGTGGTGTCGGCGGAAAAGCTGTGGAGCGAGAGCATGTCGGTCAGCGCCGGCCTGGCCGCCAGCCGCAAGTTTGCCGATTTGCAGCAGCGGCTGGGGCTGAGCCTGCCGGTCTATCTGGTGGTGACCGGCGCCGAAAGGGTGCCTGGCTTCGTCGAGCTGGCCCAGGCCCTGCCGGCCGACGCGCGCGACGCGATGCTGGGCTGGTCCTCGCCCTACCTGGCCAGCGCCGCTTATCAGCCGGAGTGGGTGGAGGAAGCGCTGGAGCAGGTAAGACGCACCGTGGAGGAAACGGTGGCGGAGATCGGCGCGTTGGGCGGAGAGGTGGCGAGCGAACTGTATCTATTGCCGCGCCGGTTGATGGAGGCCCGCGGCAATCTGCAAGCGTTGTGCGATCCGGTGTTCCGGGGCAACGCCCTGGGCGAGGCCCCGCTGTTGCGCGGCATCTATTTCACCGGCGAGCGCGGAGGCGCAGACGAGCCGAGTGAGCCAGAGCCTTTCTTCGCCGGCCGTTTATTGCGTTTGCGGGTGTTGGCGGAGCAGGGGCTGGCGCAAGCCATTCCGCGCATCCTGCGCCTGCGTCGCCGCTGGCAGCGCTGGACCTTGTTGGGCGCCGGGGTTGTGGCCGCGCTATGGCTGGCAGGGATGGCGTGGTTCTGGCAACAGGCGGTGGGGCGCATAGAGCTGTTGAAAGAGCAGCGGCAGGTGCTGGCGCTGGAGAGTGGCAGCGAGCAGGCTGACGGCGGCGAAGCGCTGACGGCGCAGCGCATCCGTGTGCTGTGGCAGGCGATGGAGCGCATGCCGGCGCGGCGTTTTGCCACGCTTTTGTTCCCCAGCTCGTTGTTTTCCTCCCTCGATGGGCGGGTGGAAGCCACGCTGCGCCATGCGATGCGCATCATCGTGATGCAGCCTGTTCAGCACCGGCTGCTGCGAGACGCCGGCGATCTGGCGCGAATAGAGGACGAGGACGGCGCCGATGTCGACCAGGAGGGCTATCCGGAAACCTGGCCCGAGTATCAGTTGGCCGAACAGCTGGTGGGCGAGGCGGGACGTCTGGAGCGGCAGGTGGAGCAGTTCAACCGCGCGGCGCGCAATCCCTTGTCGGCGCCGGAGGAGGCGCTGGGCTTGGCCAATGCCTTGTTCGAACTCAATCTGCGCCCCTTGCCAGCAGGCGCCCGCGAAAATCTGGGACGCGCCCTGGCCGACGGCGAGGCGCCGCTGGCCGAACCGATCAGCCTGAAGCGGATCAAGCCGGTGGTGAGCGGCCATTTCGAGGCCTTGATGCAGTCTTGGTACAGCAAGCTGTATACCAGCCAGAATTTTCGCAACGATATCGCGCAATTGGAGAGGCAGCTGCAGCTGCTGGACAATCGACAGCTGGACGGGGCGGACAAGCTGAAGCAGCTCAGCAATAGCATAGACCGCTTGCAGAAGCTGATCGTCTCCATCAACAGCGCATGGGGCCGGGCGTCCGGACACGATCTGGTGCCGGGCTATTCGGCGCTGATGGAAAAAGCGGCGCGCAGCGGCCTGATCGGCGCCGACGTGGTGACGCAAGTGGAGGATGCCGGCATCGCGGCGCGCCAGGAGTTTCACAAGCGCTGGCTGAGCGATGCCGCGCCGACATCGGCCCTGCTGACGCAGCAGGCCTCGGGCGGCATCGAGCTGCAAAAATCGCTGACGCAGCTGAAAACCGCGCTGGATGCTTTCATGGCTCAACCGTTCAGCGTGGATGGAGACCGGCTGTCCAGCCTGGCCGGCATGGATGCGGCCAGGCTGGCCGCGGCCCTGCGCGATTATGCGGACTATCAGAAATACCTGGGCGGCGCCGGCATGGCGTTGCCTTTCGAATACCGCGGCGAGACGGTGGCGCAGTTGAACGCCGTGGTGGCGCGCAGCATGCGCGGCGAACTGGCGCGGCGCGCCTCACTTACCGCGAGCCCGCAGCCGGAAACCGGCTTCGAGGCGATGAGCCGCGACATGCCGGCGCTGTTGGCAGCCTTCGACGACCTGGGCCAACCCGATATCCGCGATGAGGTGGCGCGGGCGATGGACCAGCGCGCCTTGGCCTCGCTGCGTCAGGCGGAGCGGAGGCTGCAGTCGCTGGAAGCCTATCGGCCGACCCAGGGCAGTTTCGATTGGTGGGACGGCACGCGCAACGCCGGCTTCCATGCCTTCCGCGTCGGCAATGCCGGCGAGCTGAAACAATATCTGAGCGGCCAGCTGGAACAAGTGGCCGCCCTTGCCCAAGGCCAATCGGCAGGGCTGGCCTGGCTGGGCCCGCGACAAGGCACGCAGGCGGTAGACGATCAGGCCCTGATCCAGCGTTGGCTGGATCTGGCGACGGAGCTGCGCCGTTATCGCGAGAAAGCGGTGGATAGCGCGCCGGCGGTGTTGGAAACGCTGATCGGCCACGACCTCAATGAAATGGATGTGGGCAATTGCCGCGGCGTGTTGGACCTGACGGCGCGGCCGGCAGGCGGAACTTTTTTTGCCGACCGGGCGCAGGCCTTGCTGAAAATGGCGGACAGCCGCTGCGACGCCTTGCGGCTGCAGGGCGGGGCGGAGGCTTATCGGCGGCTGGCGGCCTATTTCAACCAGCATCTGGCCAACCGCTTTCCGTTTTCGCCGCGTTCGGATGCGGCGGACGCGGCGCCGGAGCAGGTGGCGGCCTTTCTGCGGCTGGTGGACGACAAAGCCGCGCTGGCGGCGGCGGGCTTGCAGGATCTGAAGTCGCCGCAGGCGCCCGCGGCGCGCCGCTTTATCGAATCCATCCAGGCGGCGCGCGTCTGGCTGGGGCCGCTGTTTGTCCGCGAAAACGGCGGGCCGTGGCAAGGTGTGGACGTGGGCGTGAGCTGGCGCACCGACCGCGAGCGGGAGAAAGGCGCCGACCAGGTGATCGAATGGACGCTTGCCAGCCCGGCGCTGAAGGTGACGTATCCAGGCGGCGCCGCGCGCTGGCACTGGAGCGTGGGTCAGCCGGTGACGCTGACCTTGCGCTGGGCCAAGGACGCGCCGCAGTCGCCGCTCTATGACCCGATGCAGCCTGGCCTCAGCGTGTTTGAGCGGATTGCCAGCTGGAGTTATGACGGTCCCTGGTCGCTATTGCGGATGATGCGCGACAACCGCGTCGGGGCCGCCCTGAGCGAGTCCGGGGAGTCCGGCGACATCCCGCTGATGTTGTCGCTGCCGGTGCATAATCCCGGCGGCGGCAACGCCGCCGCGCGCATGTTCTTGCGTTTGACGCTGTCCGCGACTGGCGGCAAGACCAGTTTCGGCGCCAGCAACCTGCCGTATCGGGCGCCGGCTTCGCCGTTCCGCGCGGCGGAGCGGACGGAGGCCGGGCTGTCCGGGCAACGCGATGGGGGATGAGGCATGAGCATTGAACTGGACGCAGAGGCGGAGCGGCGGCTGGCGGACTTGCTGCGGCCCATCGCCGATGACGCGCCCTGCGGCGAGGCCCTGCGCTATGCGACGGAATATGACGAGCTGCGGGAATTGAGAAGGCAGGATGACCCGTCGCTGCCCGCAGGGGTTTGGGAGCGGCCGTTGAAGCAGGCGGACTGGGCCGGCGTGGAGGCGCTGGCCGGGCGGCTGCTGATGGAGAGGGGCAAGGACCTGACGGTGGCGGCCTGGCTGGGCGAGGCCTGGCTGCACCGGCGCGGGCTGGAAGGGCTGCGCGACGCGCTGGCGCTGCTGCTGCGATATTGCGAGCGCTATTGGGATGATGTGCATCCTCTGCCCAAGGACGGGGACATGTCCTTCCGCAGCGGTCCGCTGGCCTGGCTAATCCGTGTCTATGCCGAAGTATTGGAGACGGAACTGCCGCTATTGGACGCGGAACCGCCCCGCGAGGTGACGGTGCCCACTCTTGCCGTCTGGCGCGAGTGGAGCCGCTTGCGGCTGTCGGAGGCGGATGGCCGGGCGGCCCGGCACGATTGCCGGCAACTGGAAGGCTGGGTGAAAACGCTGCCGCCGGCGTCGCGGGAGGCCGCCGCGCTGACGGACGCACGCCTCTTGCTGCAGGCGCTGGATGCCTGGTGCGATGCGCGCATGCCTGCCGACGCGCCCTCGTTCCAGCCCCTGCGCCAGGCGCTGGATCATTTCATGCAGACGCTTCAGGAGCTAGGCGCGATGCAACCTTCTCTTCCTGCCGCCGCAGAAGCGGCGCCCTCCACCGGCGAGCGCGATGTCTCCGCTCAGCCGGCCAGTGACCGGCAAGCGGAGCCGGCCAATCGCGAAGAGGCTTATCGCCAGCTGCGCCTGATCGCCGGCTATCTGGCGCGAACCGAACCGCATAGCCCGGTGCCTTATCTGATCCAGCGCGCGGTGGAGTGGGGAGACAAGCCCCTGCGCGAGTTATTGGCCGAGTTGCTGGCCAGCGATGCCGAGGCGCGCCGGCTGTGGTCCTTGCTGGGAGTGTTGCCTTAACAGCCTGTTCACGATCCTTTCATGCCTGCCGTCGGGTGGCAGGTCCAGGGTCTTAAGCGGCTGCCTGTTTGGGCGATTTGACGCTAGCGCCTGTCGCTGAGCGAGTCCAAGATTCGCGCGCAGAGCGTTCAGCCGCGGCTCGGGGCAGGCTTGCGGTGGGGCCGGGATATCCGGACCGGTTGCGCCACGGAACAAAGATCCCCTTCCTGCGAGCCGGGTTGCACCGGCAACCCAAATGGGCCATCCGCCAAGCCACCATGATCGTGAGCGCGTTCTAAGCGGCACGGCGGCGCGGCCGGCTCAGCCGCCGCGCTCCCGCATGCGCAGCTGGCGCGGGCTCAGCCCCAGCAGCTGGCGGCATAGCCGGGTCAGCGCGCTTTGGTCGGAGAAGCCGCAAGCGGCGGCGATGTCGGCCAGCGGCTCGCAGCCGCGGCGGATGGCGTGGCAGGCCGCGTCCATGCGGGTAAGGCGGATGAAGTCGCCGGTGCGCAGCTGGAACACCCGCTTCATTCTTCTGTCCAGCTGGCCGATGCTGAGGCCGGACAGCTCGCACAGCTCTTCCAGATGCAGCGGACGATGGTAGTGGGCATGAATGTGGTCGACGCAGGCGGCGAAGCGTTCGTCCAGCAGTTTTTCCCGCGTCAGGTCGGCCAGGTCCTTGGAAATGCAGACCAAGCCCAACAGCCTGCCGTCCGGATGCAGCAGGGCCTGTTTGTTGGTCAGGCACCAGCCGGCGGCGCCGTCGGGGTAGACCGTCAGGTCCAGCCGGTTGCGCAGCGGCATGTGCTCGGAAAAAAGCTGCGTGTCCTGTTCGCGGTAGCGGTTGGCCATCGCCTGGGGAAACAGCTCGTGCGCGGTGCGGCCCTCGGCCTGGCCACGGTTGCGCAAGGCGCAGCGAGGAACGCAGCCTTGGCTGATCGCCAGATAACGGCTGTCCAGGTCTTTGACTGAAAACACGACATCCGGGAGCAGGTCGAACAGGGCCGCCATCGCGCGGGCGGCGGCCAGGTCGCAAACCAGATGCGGTTGCTGCATGGGCATGTGCATGACGTAACGATCCTTGCGCAAGTCCCCCGCGCCGTGGCGAGGGATGATTCTGCCATGTGAATTCCAATGGCATTTCTTTAAAACAAGATGGTTCATCGTCATGCAATTTGCAAGAAATGCCGCAGCGGCGGAACGCCGCCGCGGCCATGAGCTAGGCTTTACTCGTAGCTGGCGCTGATGGAAACGTTGGAGAACGGTTGTTTCGCCTGCAGGGTCAGGTAATACCAATGGCCGGACTGCGGGGCCGCGATGCTGACGGACTCCTCGTTGCCCGCGCGGGCCGAGGCGAAGTCATAACTGGACGGCGTGGGATAGCGGTCCTTCGCCACATACAGGTCCACGTCGCCGCTGCCGCCGCTGGTCCAGAGTCTGAGATTGCGCGCGCCGGCCGGCAGCAGGATGGTGGCGTAGGCCGCGTAGGATGAGGACAAGCCGGAGAGAGAGCAGTTCTTGCCCAGCCGTTCCGGATAGGCCTCATGGCAGGCTGGCAGGCCGGTGTTGGGCGGCAAGGGCGGCTGGCCTGCCGTGGTGGCGCTTTGCGCCCAGGCGGCGAACTCATTGTCGTAACGGCTGCCGATCTGCCGCATCCAGCCCATGTAACCGCCGGCGTAGTCGCCCTTGCGCCATAGCGGCAGCATGGCGTCGATGTCGGCGCGGTGGCGCTCGAACATGAAGCGGGTGGCCATATAGCCCCAGCGATAAGCGCGGGTGACGTAATCCGCCATATCGTAGGTGTTGCCGTAGATCTGGCTCAGCTTGTAGTTGCCCGTCTTCGCGATGTCGATGGCGGTCTGGTTGTCGTTGCGCAAGGACAGATACTCGGCCAAGCCTTCTATCCACCATACCGTGGGTTGCTGGGTGGCGGCGGCGAAGTCGCCGTACATGTCGAAGCGGCCGTCCAGGTAGTGGATGTATTCATGCTCCAGGTTCCATACCTTGAACGCGGGGCGCAGCCAGGAGGCCTCGTGGGCGATGAAGCGGGCCTGGTTGTTCGGATCGGCCGGATTGCCTTCCAGATACATGCCGCCGTTGTCGGTGCTGATGCCGTAGATCACGCCAGCGTATTTGGAGTAATTGTTGTAGTCGTCGAACACCACCACTTCCAGCGAGGTGTTGTTGTCGTTGGCCACTGGCTGGTTATGCGTCTGCAGCATTTGGTGGAAGTAGGACTCCTCGTTTTGCAGCAGCGCGCAGGAGGACTGCATCTGCTCCGTGGTCATTTCCTGGGCCCGTATGTGGATGGTGGGGCTGCAGGTGTAGCGGTTGACCAGAACGGCGTCGGCCAGCTTGGTTTCGAAATTGCAGGTGCCGTATTCGGAGCAGTTGGCATTGTCGTAGTACTTGACTGCTTCCGCCGCGGCCAGCCACAGCTCGTTGTCGGCGCCGGTCATGCTGCTGCCGGCCAGTATCGCCTTGGCTTGCGGCTTGATGGCGGGCAACAAGGCCGGGTACTGCATGAAGCGCAGCCCTTCGCGCGTGGCGTCGCCCAGCTGGAAGGCGCTTTCCGTGCCGATCAAGCTGGCTTTGTCGGCCTGGACGAACTGGGTCAGCGCCGCCGAGTAGCTGCCGTCGTTTTGCAGCAAGGGCAGGGCCGCGCCGCGGCCGTGGGCGTAGAACAATACGGTCAGCGCGCCGGTGAAGCCCTGGCTGGCGGTGGTTTCGCGCAGCGCTTGCGCCGCGTTGGGATTGGCCGCGGTATTGGTGTAGCGCTGGACGATGGCGCGCATGGACGGCAGGTAATAGGCCTCGTCCGCCATATTGGTGATCAGCGTCATCACCTCGTGCGCCGTGGTCGGCGCCTGGGCGTTGGCGGCGAACAGCGCGGCGCCGTCGGCCAGCTGCTTGATGCCGGGACGCAGCGTGGTTTGCAGATTGGGGTCCAGCGCCGGCAGGGTGCCGCTGCCGGCCAGGTAGTAGCCGGCGCGCAGATACAGCGTCAGGTTGACCAGGGCCATGGACGAAGCGTTGTAGCCGGCGGCCTCCTGGGAGAAGCGGCTGGCCGCGGCGTTGAGGTTGGCCGCGCTGTAGATGGTGGCGGCCAGCGGTTTGTCCAGCGCGAACAGGCCGTAAGTGCAGGTGTAGTCGGGCAGGGAGACCAGGTAGTTGGCGAGATCGGCGCCGCTGTGGCTGGCCAATGCGTTCATGTCCTGGCATTGCGCGGTGGCGGCGTGGAGCGCCAGCTTCTTGGAGGGCTTGCCTATCACGCTGCGCTTGTCCTGCAGCCGGTAACGCGATTGGAAGTCGGTAGGCGGCAATTGCCGCCACAGGCGGGGGGCTGCGGGTTGGCGCGATTTGGCCTGCGCCTGGTGCGGCATCTTGTAGATTTTCGGCGCGGCCTGGACTGGCGCGCTCAAGGCGGCGGACAGGGCCAGGCACAACGCGGCGAGAGTGAGTCTTGGCATGTTTGTCTCCGGAGAATCAGGGGGCATCCCTGACGGAAAAAGCATGCCAAGCCTGAAGGCGGCTTTCTTGGCGCGTCTTTGCGCCGGCGCGCGCAGATTTGCCAAATCCGGCGGCGCATGGCCGCGCATGAGGCCTAGACGCAGGGGTCGACCACTTCCACCCGGTTGCGTCCCTGTCGTTTGGCCAGGTAGAGCGCGTTGTCGGCGGCGGACAGCAGGGACTCCAGCGTCTGATGGCCGGCGTCGAGCGTGGCGACGCCGAAGCTGGCGGTGACGAACAAGGTTTGCCGTACGCCCAGCGCCAGGGGCCGTTCTTCGATGCCGGCTCGCAGCCGCTCCGCCAGCGCGCGGCCTGTCGCCGCGCCGCCAGCGGCCAGGATGATGAATTCTTCGCCGCCGTAGCGGCCGATGAGGTCCCCTTCGCGGCAGGTCTGGGCGGCGATGGCGGCGACATGGCACAGCACGGCGTCGCCCGCATCATGGCCATGGGTGTCGTTGACCTGTTTGAAGTAGTCGATGTCGAACAGAATCAGCGTGGCCGATTCGCCGTGCAGCCGCGCACGGGCGATCTCGGCGTGGGCCGCCTGAGTGAAGGCGCGCCGGTTGGCGATCCCGGTCAGGAAGTCCACGCGGGAAATCTCGGTCAACTCCTCGATCAAGCGCTGTTTTTCCTGCTCCAGGGCGTGCTTCTCGCGGATGCGGCTTCGCAGGACCTCGATCGCGCCCAGCACTTTCCCCACTTCGTCAGCATGGCGATGGCGCGGAATCTTGGCGTCCAGCTGGCCATGGGCGATGTCGCCGAGCAGGCGGGCAGAGGTCAGCAGAGGGCGGACGATGCGCCAGCGCAGAAAGCAGAACAGCGCCAACTGGGCCAGCATGGCAATGAGGCCCAGCCCGATGGCTGACAATAGATGGCGAAAAGAGCTGCGGTGGCGCGCCCGCGCTTCTTCCAGCGCGGAGCGCATCATGGCGTTGCGCAGTTCGACGATGGACGACAGGGTGGGCACGAAGCGCGCGACGAAGTCCGCGGTGTCTAGCGGCACGGGTTGGTGGTGCTCGCTGGCTTCCACGCACACGTTAATCAGGGCCAGGCCCTGTTGGAAATAGATCGCGTCCATGCGGTCGGCTGCGCGCAAGGTGTCGGCGGCGGTGGCGGTCAGTCCGCTTCGCAGGCGGATATCGTCGCGCAGTTGATAGATGCGCCCGCGCAGCTCGTCTATAGACTTCATTTCCTTGGCGGTCAGTGGCCTGTGCTCTGTCATGGCAGCCGTCAGATGGGAGCCGATGCGGCCGGCGTATTCTCTCAGCTCCACGGCCTGCAGGGCACCGCCCAACGGCGTGGCCAGTTGGGGGTGGATGTTGATCGCGTGGGTGGACAAGGTGCCGACAGCCTGCAGCGTGGCAGGCACCACATCGAACATGCGCTGCACGGCACCCATGATGCGCTCCGTTTCTTTGGCGGCATGGATCTGGTTCCCGTCTACCGCCTGGCGCGCTACCCGCAAACGTTGTTGCGCTTGCCGCACATATTCCAGGGCGAGTTTATGCTCGCTGGAGTCCACGCCAGCTAGAGACGCGGCTAGCGCCTGCAGCGCCTGGTTGGTCTCCAGCCTGGCCTGATGTACTTTTTGATGAGCGTCGGGGTCATTGGGTGAGGACAGCTGAATATTTGAGGGTCCGCGCTCCAGTGAAACCTTTTCCGCAGCCACCATGGCCAGCTGGATCACTCCCAGGGTGTCCATCACATCCTGCGTCGCTCGGTGGACCGCCCATTCCGTATCGATGATCCAGGCCAAAGGCAAGCTGACCAGCAGGAACAAAACGACAGAGACTAAGGTGAAAATTCTGGACAAGCGCATGGTTCGTTTCATTCAGTCGTGGCGGGCCGGCGCCGGCTTGCGCGCAAGATTGAGTATATGTGCTGAGACAGTTTTGAAGCGAACTTTCCTGTGGCCGCCCGCTATTCATGGCGCCGCGCGCCAATGCCCGGACGGCTGGCCACGCGTGAGCATGGGCGATCTCGGCCCCGGCGTGCGCCAGGTCATCGCTAGGCCGTTTTCAATCCGTTTTGCCGCCGCGCAAGGCGCGCAAAGCCGCCTGCGCGGCGGCGAAGTCAAAGGCCCGCATGCCGTGCTCCAGCGGTTGCAGGGCCGCTTCGGGGTAAGCGCCGCGCAGCCGCGGCAGATTGTCGCGGAACAGGGCGGCGGCGCTGAAGTCGCCGCTGGCCAGCGCTTGCTCCAGCCGGTCCAGCAAGTCCGAGCGCTCGCTGTCGCGCATGGCGCGGTCCGGGTTGGCGCTGCGCGGCGGCAGCAGGGTGGCCAGCGCGGCAGCTAAACTGCTTAGCGCCGCCTCCACATCGTGCAGCCGTCCGCTCGGCTCCGCAGACACTGCCCCATCCGGCAGGCGCAGTTCGGCTTCCAGCTCGGCGGCGGCGGCCTGCACGGCCGCCAGCCCCAGCATGCCGCTGCTGCCTTTCAGCGTGTGAGCGAGCCGCTGCGCCGTTTCGGCGTCGTTCTGGCCCAGCCGCTCGCGCAGCCGCTCGGCGTCGCCGCCGTGCGCGTCCAGGAAGCGACCCAGCATGGCGCGGTACTTGACGATATTGCCGCCCAGGCAGGCCAGGCCTTGCTCCAGGTCCAGGCCGGCAATGGCGGCCAGGCGAGCCTTCAAGTCGTCTGCTGCGTCTGCTGGGCTGGGCGCGGCGGGAGAGGAGGGCGGCGGCAGCCAGCGGCCCAGCGCGGCGAACAGTTGCGCCGGCTCCACCGGCTTGGCGACGAAGTCGTTCATGCCGGCGGCCAGGCAGGCGGCCCGGTCTTCGGCGAAGGCGCTGGCCGTCATCGCCAATATGGGGACCTGCGCGCCTTCCGGCCGCTCGCGGATGAGGCGGGTGGCCTCCAGACCGTCCATGCCAGGCATTTGCAAGTCCATCAGAATCAAGGCGTAGTCTTGCGGCCGGGCCAGGAAACGGGCGACGGCGGCTGCGCCGTCTTCCGCGGCCTCGGCGCGCAGGCCCACGCTTTGCAGCAGGGACTGGGCCACTTCGCTGTTGATGGGGTCGTCCTCGGCCAGCAGCACGCGCAGGCCGTCCCAGCGGCCGGCTGGCGCGGCCGGGCTGAACGGTGAGGCGGGGAGGGGCTGTTCGCCCCTGGCCAGAGGTACCGTGAACCAGAATACGCTGCCCTGGCCGGGATGGCTGTCGGCGCCGACCTCTCCGCCCATCCGTTCGACCAGGCGCTTGGTGATGGCAAGTCCAAGTCCGGTGCCGCCGTAGCGGCGGGTGGTGGAGGCGTCGGCCTGCTCGAAAACGTGGAACAGCCGCGGCAGCGTTTCCGGATCTATGCCTATGCCGCTGTCGCGGACGGAGACGCGCACGCGCAAGCCGTCTGTCAGTTCTTCGACGAGTTCGGCGCGGATGCCGATCTCGCCTCGCTCGGTGAACTTGATCGCGTTGCTGAGCAGGTTCAGCAGGCACTGGGCAAGCCGGGTGGCGTCGCCTCTGACCACCATGGGCGGAAACGCGGCTTCGCGTTTCAGGCTCAACCCTTTGGCGCGGACTTGCTCCGCCACCATGTCGGCGGTTTCCTCCAGCCAGCGGGCCAGGTCGAAGTCTCTCAGCTCCAGCTGGAGCTTGCCGGCCTCGGTCTTGGACAGGTCCAGTATGTCGTTGATCAGGCTGAGCAAGTGGCGGGCGGAGCGGTCTATGGTGTCCAGCCGGTGTTGTTGCTCGGGCGGCAGCTCGCCCTGGCGCAGCAGGTAGACCATGCCCAGAATGGCGTTCATCGGCGTGCGGATTTCGTGGCTCATATTGGCGACGAAGGCGGATTTCGCCGTGTTGGCGCGTTCGGCCGCCTCCTTGGCGCGCACTAGCGCCAATTCCTCCTCCTTGCGCCGGCTGATGTCGATGAAGAAGGAGATGACGCGATCAGGGGCTTCCCCGTCGCCCTCGGCGTAAAACAGCGTCACCTCCACCGGGATGGCATCGCCTTGCCGTGTTTGCACCTGGCTTTCAAACCGGATGCAGCGCTCGGCTTGCAGGCGCTTGATGGCGTCGCGAAACGCGGCGGGCGAGAAATTGGGGTCGATGTCGGATACGGTCAGCTCCAGCAACTGTTCCTCGCTATAGCCCAGCATGGCCGCCGTCTGGTGGTTGGCGTAGACGAAACGGCCGCTGTCCGGGTCCGCCCATTGGATGGCGATGCCCGCGCTGTCCATGGCGAACTGCGTCAATTGCAGGCGGGCGTGGGCATCCCTTACCTCGGCGGTGCGCGCCTCGACCAGCTCTTCCAGATGCTGTCTGTAGGTGTCCAGCTCCCGGGACAGCCGTTTTTTTTCCGTGACGTCTTCCTGCAATGCCAGATAGTGGGTGATGCGGCCGTCGGCCTGACGGATGGGCGAGATGTAGGCGAGTTCCGTCAGTTCGTCGCCATTCTTGCGCCGGTTAAAGAGTTCTCCCCTCCAGGCCTGGCCTGCATGCAGATGCCGCCAGAGATCGACGAAGGTCTGGCGCGGGGTCAGGCCGGAAGATAGCAGCCTGGGATTGCGGCCCAGCACTTCGTCTGCTTCGTAGCCGGTATTGCGGGTGAAGGCGGCGTTGACGTAGACGATGCGGGCCTGCAGATCCGTGATCATGATGCTTTCCGGGCTTTGCTCGACGGCCAGGGACAGCTTGCGGATTTCCTCCGCGGCGCGGCGGCGTTCGGTGATGTCGCGGCAGGCGCCGTACAGGGTGCTGTCCGGCAGCCGGATGGCGTTGATTTCCACCGGCAGCAGCTCGCCGTCGCGCCGCTTCAGCATCAGCTCGGTGGTGACGTGTTCGCCGGCCAGCAGCGCCTGGAAAGCCTGGGCCACATGGGCGGCATCCTGTTCCGGCGTGACGTCGCGGATATGCATCGCCAGCAGCTCCGCTTGCGTGTAGCCCAGCAGTTCGCAGGCTTGATGATTGACATAGACGTAATGGCCCGCGTTGTCGGCGACGAAGACGGCGTCAGCCGCGTTGTCCAGCACGGTTTGATAGCGGGCCTGGCTCTCCGCCAGGGCCCGGCTTTGTTCGCGCAGCGGCCTGAGGTCGGCGTAGCTGGCGACAAAGCCTTCCAACGCGCCATCGAGACCGCGGATGGCGGCGACAGAGGCGTAGACCGGGATGGCCATGCCATGGCAGTCCAGGCGCGCCAGCTCGCCAGACCAGTAGCCCTGCGCCAGCAGCAGGCGCTGGAGTGCCTCCCGTTGCGCCAGGTCGTCAGGCGCGGTGAAGCGGCTGGCCGGCGTGCCTAGCAGCTCGGCGGCATCGTAGCCCATCAGTTTGACGAAGGCCGGGTTGGCATAAGTGATGCGCTGCTCGGCATCGGTCATCAACGTGGCCTGCGCCGATTGCGCCAATGCTTCGGCCAGTCGGTGGTTGTCGTTTTCCGCGCGTTTGCGCTCCGTGATGTCGGTGGTGATGCCGCAGATGGCGTGGATGGCGCCGCCGGCATCGCGCAGGGGGAATTTGAGCGACAGATACGTACGCGGTTCGCCGTCCTGCGGCACCGTTTCTTCCAGTTGCAGGGCTTCGCCTGAGACCAGCACGTCGCGGTCGGCGATGACGAGGCGTTCCGCGATGGCGGGAGGGAACAGGTCGTAATCGGTGAAGCCTTCGCGGCGCGCGTCGTCCAGCTGGACGATGTCGATGAAGCGGCGGTTGACCAGCAGATATTGCCCTGCGAGGTTCTTGACGAAGATGGCGGCAGGGGAGTTGTCCAGGATGGCCCGCAGCAGCGCCTGCTGCCGTTGCAGCTCGTCGGCAAGCTGCTTGTCCGCGGACAGGTCGCGGATGGCCGCGCTGCAGGCCGGACGGCCGTTTTCATCGGTGTAGGCGTGCAAGGACACGGCGGCCGGGAAGACGCGGTCGCCGTTGCGCAGTTGCACTTCCCGTTGCTGGTCTGCCATGGCGATGCCGTTTTCGCCCTGCAGAGAGGCGGGTTCATCCTCCGCCAGCAGCCCGCTCCAACCCAGGCGGCGCAGGCTGGACTCATCGCGGCCGAGGATGCGCTGGGCTTCCTGGTTGGCCGCCTGGATGGCGCCGCCCGCCGTCATCAGCAGCACGCCGTATTGGCTGTTCTCGAACAAGGCGCGGTAGCGCCGCTCACCCTGCAGTTGCTTGGCCGCGGCCACCAGGAAGCGGGCGCGATGGCTGTAGACGCTCAGCGCCGCGCCATTGGCGAGAAAAACCATCACCGAGGCCAAGTGGGACGGCGCGGCTTGCCTGGCCTCCGGCGGCAGGAAAACCTGCCAGACCAGTCCGGCGGATAAGCCTGTGGCCAGCAGGCCGCCTTCCAGCCCCGTGGTCAGGGCGGCGAAGAAAACGGCCGGGTAGAACAGAATCCAGACATAAGGTTGCAGAAATTGCCAGGCCGAATACTGCAGAACCAACGTCGCGGCCACGATCAGCAAGGAGGCGGCGATTTTGCGAGCGCGCGGAGGCAACAGGCGTCTAACCTTAAACAGGAAACGCTCGGGCGGCTTCATCGTGGCTCCTTGGCATCGGGGCAGCCTGGCTGCCGTTAATCCAGCCTAGACCAAGGTTGGCGAGAATTGGCCTGGAATGGGCGGAAGGAGGGGCATGGACGGGGACAACGCGACGGTGATGATTGTGGATGACGCGCCGGAGTGCCTGTCGGTGCTGGGCGAGCTGCTGCAAGCGCACTACCGGGTCAAGGTGGCCAATAGCGGATCGGCGGCGCTGCGCCTGGCCGCCATCCCGCCGCCGCCGGATCTGATCCTGCTGGACAGGATGATGCCGGGCATGGATGGACGGGAGACGTTTGCCCGCTTGCGCGCGGATCCCGCCACGGCCCAGGTGCCGGTGATCTTCGTCACCGCCATGAGCGAGCCCAAGGACGAGCTGGGCGGGCTGGAGGCCGGCGCCGTCGACTACATCACCAAGCCCATCGTGCCGCAGCTGGTGTTGGCGCGCGTGAAGATACAACTGGAGCTGAAGCGGGCGCGTGACCGGTTGGATGAGCAGAACCGCTGGCTGGAGCGGGAAGTGTCGCGGCGGATGGAGGAGAACGATCTGACGCAGCGGGTGGCCATCCACGCGCTGGCGCGGCTGGCCGAGATGCGGGACCGGGAAACCGGCAACCACTTGTTGCGCACCCAGGGCTATGTCCAGCTCTTGGGACGATTGCTGCAGCGCGATCCGCGCTACCGCGACCAATTGAGCGACTATGCCATCGAGCTGATGACGCGCTCGGCGCCGCTGCACGACATCGGCAAGGTGGGCATACCGGACCGCATCCTGCTCAAGCCGGGCAAGCTGGATGCGGACGAATGGGACATCATGCGCACGCACGCCGGCCTGGGCGCCCAGGCCATCGCCCAGGCGGAGCGAGATGCCGGCCGGCCAGT
The DNA here is from genome assembly GCF_008275125.1 of Chromobacterium paludis. Classification (NCBI taxonomy): domain Bacteria; kingdom Pseudomonadati; phylum Pseudomonadota; class Betaproteobacteria; order Neisseriales; family Chromobacteriaceae; genus Chromobacterium; species Chromobacterium paludis. Next base: position 2,244,899 of record NZ_CP043473.1, on the reverse strand, counting down.
GGATTTTCTGGCCTGCGCCAAGGATGTGGCCGGCCATCATCATGAACGCTGGGACGGCTCGGGCTATCCAGACGGGCTGGCCGGCGAGGCCATTCCCTTGAGCGCCAGGCTGATGGCGCTGGCAGACGTATTCGACGCGCTGATCTCGCGCCGCTGCTACAAGCCCGCGCTGGCCATGGAGACCGCGCGCGGGCTGATCGCGGCGGGGCGGGGCAGCCAGTTCCAGCCGGAGCTGGTGGATGCCTTCCTGGAACATTTCGACGACTTCGTCGCCATCGCCATGCGCTATGCCGACGCGCCGGAGCCGCAGGCCGATTGAGGCCGGCTTCGGCGCGGCGTTCAACTTCAGCCCAGGTCGGCGATGACCAGCTTGGCGATATTGAAGTAAATCACCAGGCCGGTGCCGTCGATGAAGGTGGCGATGAAGGGCGCGGACACCACGGCCGGGTCTATGCGCATCTTCTTCAGCACCATGGGGATGATGGAGGACACGATGGCGCTCCACACCGTGATGGCGAACAGCGTCAGGCACACCACCAGCGCCACTTCATGTCCGACGCCCAGCATCCAGGCGCGCAGCAGGCCCACCAGGCCTATGGCCAGCGCGATCATGAAGGAGGTGGTGACCTCCTTGCGCAGCACCGCGCCCAGATTGCGCAAGCCCACTTCGCCCACCGCCATCGCCCGCACCAGGGTGGAGGTGATCTGGGTGCCGCTGTTGCCGCCGGTGCCGATCAACAGCGGGATGAAGAAGGCCAGCGCGATCACCGCCTCCAGCTGCTCCTCGAACACCTGCAGAATGGTGCTGGTGTAGGCCTCGGCCGCAAACAGCAGCAAGAGCCAGGGCAGGCGCTTCTTCCACAGCGCCCACGGGCTGGTGTCCAGATAGGGCGTGTCCAGCGGCAGGCTGGCGCCCTGGCGCTGAGCGTCGTCGGTTTCCTCGTCACGCAGCAGTGCGGCGATCTCGCGCTCGTACAGCGCGCCGACCAGCTTGCCATTGCTGGCCACCGGCACGATGTTCAGCGCCAGGCCCTGCAGCTCCGGCGCGGCATCGCGGCGCAGCGCGCCGGGTTCCAGCGAGACTCCGGCCGGCTGCATCAGCCCGGAGACGGGCCGGGCGTCGTCTTTCTCCGTCAGCAAGGATTTCAGCGACAGCCGGCCATGCAGAAAGCCGCTGTCGTCGGTGACGAAGATTTGGGCGGGAACGTCGTCGTCGCGCAATTGGCCCAGCATGTGGGCGCGCGCCTGGCCGGCGGTCATGTCGCGGCGCAGGGTGATCAGCGCGACGCTCATATAGGCGGCGACGGTTTCCTTCAGATTGATGTCCGCCGGATTGGAGGCGGCAAGGGTATGGCTTGCGACGTAAGTCATGGTGAGTATTCCCCGTTTAGCTGTTTGAACCGCAAACAGTTCTCAATGGGGGCGACAACCAGGAGGCGAGTGCAGGAAAGCGATCTCCGCGTCTAGGTTTTGGCACTATGCAACGTATCCCGGAGGGGAAGTCACTTTGGGCTAGACCTTAATCCGATCAAGCCTGTCCTAACCTTGGGCGTCTCTCGACGTCGTCAGATCAGTGACCTGTGTTTGCATAGGAGCCTCGCCGAACGAGACACTGCATCTTTGTGGATGAGTTGGCCGCCTTGTCGATGGGCGGCCGTTTGGCTGGGACGGTTTGCCCGCGGCCAAGCCAGTCTGAATGCGGAAAGTCCGTTTGGTTCCTGGGGCGGGTTATTTTTTTCTGATAAATATCAAATGCATATCGCGTGGGCGGTGGGGTGCGCCGCCGCCGCCATCAACGCGCCAAGGCGTCGTGCTATGCTGCCAGCGTCGCGGCGGTTAGCCGCGGCCCGCGACCGTGCCCGCGCAGCCGGCACCAGAATTCTGGATACACCATGAGCAAGAGCATCATTTCCGACATGGACGGCGTGATTTACCGGGGCAAACAGCTGATACCCGGCGCGCGCGAATTCATCACCCGGTTGATCGAAAGCCATACGCCCTTTTTGTTTCTGACCAATAACGCCGAGCAGACGCCGCTGGACCTGCGGCTGAAGCTGGAAGGCCTGGGCATTTCAGGCCTGACCGAAGACAACTTCATCACCAGCGCCATGGCGACGGCGATGTTCCTGAAAAGCCAGACGCGCAAGGCCATGCCGACCGCCTATGTGGTGGGCGGTGCCGGGCTGATCAATGAACTGTACAACGTCGGCTTCTCGATTTCCGAATCCCACCCGGACTACGTGGTGGTGGCCAAGTCGCAGACTTTCAGCTTTGAACAGATCAAGAAAGCGGTGCGCTTCATCGACCAGGGCGCCAAGTTCATCGGCACCAATCCGGACATGATCGATCCGATCGAGGGCGGCGGCTACGAGCCGGCAGCCGGCACCCTGCTGGCGGCGATAGAGGCTGCCACCGGCAAGAAGCCCTACATCGTCGGCAAGCCCAATTCATTGATGATGATGCTGGCCACGCGCAAGCTGGGCGTGCATCCGGAAGAGGCGGTGATGATAGGCGACCGCATGGACACTGACATCGTCGGCGGGCTGGAGGCAGGCATGTGCACGGCGCTGGTGCTGTCCGGCGTGTCCACGCGCGCATCAATGGAGCAGTTTCCGTATCAGCCGGACTACGTGTTCGACAGCGTGGCGGACATCGACCCGCACGCGCTCTAGCCGCACCCCGCCAACCCAAGGCCGGCTAGTGGGTTCGCTTCCTTGCCGCGCGGCCTGCCCCGTCTGCGTCGGCGCGCCGGCTATCTGACCAGGGGGGGGCGACGCTTAGGATGCCAGGTAGACCATGACCTGGCCGCGACCGGCGCGTTTGGCCCGCAGCAAGGCCTCGTCGGCGCGGCCCACCAGTTCGCGCGGGGTGGCTTCTCCAGCGCGGAAACAGGCGGCGGCGACGCCTATGCTGGCGGAGAGCGGAAAGATCAGCCCATCGGATTGCACAGGCGTGGAGCGGATCTTGGCCAGGATTTCCTCGGCTTTCTTGGCGGCTTGCGCCTGCCCGGTGTCGGGCAGGATGACGCAGAATTCATCGCCGCCGAAGCGCGATATGCTGTCGTAGGCGCGCAAGTTGGACGTGATGCGCTGGCTGAATTCGATCAGCGCATGGTCGCCATGCAGATGGCCGTATTCGTCGTTGATCTGCTTGAAGTAGTCCAGGTCTATCATCATCACCGCCAGTTCGCCCTGTGTGCGCGCGGCGCGCGCCACCTCGCTGGTGAGCAGCGCTTTGCCGGCGGCGCGATTCCAGATGTTCAGCAGCGGGTCCAGCATGGACTGGCGCCGGATCTCATCCAGTTTGGCAAAGATTTCCACCTGGGCCTCGCCCAGCTGGCGATGGGCCAATGTCATTTCCACCCAGGCGCCCAGATCCTCCAGGCTCTGCCTGTCTTCGTCCGTCAGCTGGCGTGGCTGCGTGTCGATGACGCACAGCGTGCCAATGAGGAAACCTTCCCAGTTCTTGATTGGCCGTCCGGCATAAAAGGTAATGCCCGGCGCGCCGGTCACCAGGGGATTGTCGTGAAAACGCTCGTCGCGGCGCGCGTCCGGCACCACGAACAGCTCTTCATGGAGAATGGCATGGCCGCAGAAGGATAGGCGGCGTTCCGTCTGGCGCAGCCCCAGTCCGCTGCAGGATTTGAACCATTGCCGGTGTTCGTCCACCAGCGAGATCAGGGCGATCGGCACACCGAACAGCCGCTTGGTCAGGCGGACGATGCGGTCGAAAGCCTCTTCGTTGGGGGTGGACAGAATTTGCATGCGGCGCAGCGACTCCAGTCTTTGTTGCTCGTTTTCTGGAATGGGCGCGTCTAGCATGGCGGTCTCCTGCGGTGGTTGAGGGGGAAGACGGCGCGGCGCCGCCTGTTGACAGTATAAGCCGGCAGGCGGGCCGCGCGTCAGTCCATGGGCCTGGAGGCCGCGCGGGCGTCTGGATTGCAGCGCCTGTCAGCGCGTCGGGCCGCCAGGACAGGCCCTGGGTGATCTGTCGCTTGTCGGGGCGAGCAGCCTGGTGTCGATGCGCGCGCCGTAAGCTTTGAGGCTCGGTCCCGACTCATGTGTGAGGATGGGCAGGCTTGATCTGTCCGACACGGTGCGCTAACACGGGGGGAGCCGCGCGCGGTCTGCCGCGGGGGCGGTCCCTAGCAGAAGGAGGGAATATCATGAAACGCATAGCCACGCTGGCCGCCATCGGCCTGGCCTGCCTCGCGGGGAGCGCCGCGGCAGGCGAGATCCGGCCCTACACCGCGCAGACCTTCGACGCGCTGGCGTCGGCAGGGACGCCCGTGGTGGTCGATGTCAGCGCAGGCTGGTGCCCCACCTGCAAGGCGCAGAAGCCGATCATCGACAGCCTGATGCGTCAGCTGGCTTATAGCAAGGTGACGCTGCTGACGGTGGATTTCGACCGCGACAAGGCCGCCTTGCAGCGCTTCGGCGTCAGCATGCAAAGCACGCTGATAGGCTATAAGGGCGGCAAGGAAGTGGGCCGCTCAGTGGGCGATACCACCCGCTCGGGCCTGGAAGGGCTGGTGCGCAAGACGGTGGACTGAGTGAGCTTCGGTCTGGCCACCTATGGTCTGGGCCTGCTGGCAGGCCTGCTGTCCACCTTGTCGCCTTGCGTATTGCCCTTGCTGCCCATTCTGATCGGCTCGGCCCTGCAGGCCCATGCGCGCGCGCCCCTGGCGCTGGCTGCCGGTTTGGCGCTGTCTTACGCGGCGGCGGGCACGCTGCTGGCGCGGGGCGCGGCAATGCTAGGCCTGGATCCCGGCCTGTTCCGGCAGGGGGGGGCCGTCATGCTGGGGTTGCTGGGCGTGGTGCTGCTTTCCTCCACGCTGCAGCAGCGCTTCGCCGCCCGCGCGTCCCGCCTCAGCGACTGGGGCCATGCGCTGCTGGCCGGCGTGCGGCCCGATGGCCTGCTTGGCCAGTTCGCCATCGGCCTGCTGCTGGGGCTGGTGTGGAGTCCCTGCGTGGGCCCCACCCTGGGGGGCGCGGTGGTGCTGGCCAGCCAGGGCAGCCAGTTGGCCCAGACGGCGCTGTTGATGGGCTTGTTCGGCGTGGGCGCCGCCCTGCCTATCGTCGGCCTGGCGTATTTATCGCGCGGCGCCATGGCCAGAACGAAGTCGCGGCTGCAGCGGGCCGGCAAGATGGGCAAGGCGCTATTCGGCCTGATCCTGCTGCTGGTTTCCCTCGCGATGCTGAGCGGCGCGGACCGCGCGCTGGAGGGCTGGCTGCTTGACCACTCTCCGGACTGGCTCACCGCCCTGACGACGCGGTTCTAATGCGCGCTCAGCCTCATTCGAATGGCTGGCTTGGCTTGCGGGCCGTAAGCGTGGTCGATCCAATGGATGTTCCGCATTGCGTGATTGAAAAAGGCGATCAGCGGCTTCATCGCTCAAATCGAACCCACAACGCAGTTGCTCGGGGACTCGATGGCCTGGATGACGCCGAGCGAGATTTCATCGTGGGTCAGCCAGCGCGCAGATCCGTCGCGCTCCGGAACGGACCCCAGCACGACGGCGGTGTAGCGGCAGCCGGCTTGCATGGCCTGGAGACGGCGCTGCGCGACGCGGTCCTGCACGTTGCCGCCGCCGCTGCCGTGGATATCGACAATGCGGCAGTTCGAGCCGCGCACCATGTCGAGCAAACCCAACCTCGCGCCCCGGCCGGTTTGGTGCATCCAAAGCACGATCAAATCGGGAGGGAAGCGATCGATTGCCGGCTGCGTCGCCGCGAGGAAAGCCGGAACGCTGGTCCAATCCGCGGAGATGCAGTTTGCGCCGGAAAGACCCAATTTCTTCGCGGCGGCGTGACTGTCTCGAGAAACCAAGATCAGCTGCGACGCATGGTCGGCCAGATGCCGTGTTGTTTTTGCGAGCATCCCGGTCCCGCCGACAACGAGTACCGTTTTGAATTCCATGAAGCATCACTCCCGGATCAGATTCCTGGCTTTAGAAAGAACGGACGCCAACGCGACCCTTCCTTGCCAAATCGCTGACAGCGATGCGGCATCTGCCTGCCGCTCAGCCCATAGGTTCCGTCGCCCTGGAGCTGAATAATCGGCGTCTGATGGATCGACTGGGGGGGCGGATGCGTAACTGGCCAGTCCAGAACATCTGGATGCGCCATGGTTCCAGCGCTTGGGTCTAGCCTCGTCCTTTGTGACTGAGCAGACCTGCGGGTTCATGTGAAAATGCGTCGCAGTCAGATTATTTCATGCATTGTGAATGAATTTTTGTGAGTTTTGGGGCTTGCTTCAGGACGACCGCGTCGGCGGCTGAAACTGGCCGATTAAGTCTCAGAGCAGCGGGTCGGGGTTGAGGGGCTCAGAGCACAGATCTCTTAAGGCACCTGTAGGGAAGCAAAGTTAGTGAAAAAATCCTACTTTTCCGCGAAGATCCTGCAAAATACGTAATCCATTCGCCATGATCAAATCCATGTGCTGTTAAGCGCTACGTTGGGATCCGGAAATCGCGCCCAAGCTGAATTGAAGTTTGGGGAGGGGAATAAGCAAGGGCATAAGCAGTAAAGGTTATGCCCTATCTTGGTGCAATTTCAACTATGTGCACAGAGTTTTCAATAACTCTGAAAACCTGCACAAAAAATTATTCTTTTTCCTTAAACGCCATACAAACAGAATTTATGCAATAGCGCTCCCCCGTCGGCTCTGGACCATCTTCAAAGACATGGCCCAAATGGGCGTCGCAGTGGGAGCAGCGCACTTCCACGCGCACCATGCCGTGGCTGGTGTCGGTGAGGCGCTGAATGTTGGCGCCGGCGGCTTCGGCCCAGAAACTGGGCCAGCCGCAGCCGGCGTCGAACTTGGTGTCGCTGTGGAACAGCAGGGCGCCGCAGCAGACGCAGTAATAATCGCCGCGTTTGTTATGGAAGTAGTGTTCGCCGCTGAACGGGCGTTCGGTGCCGGCCTGACGGGCGACCCGGTATTGCTCAGGCGTCAGCTGGGCACGCCATTCGGCATCGGTTTTGTGTATGGTCATCGCCTAATCCTTTCGATTTTTGCTGGCGGCAGCATTCCGCCATTTTCATGCATTGTCGCGCTTGGCGGTGTTTGCCTGGCGCGGGCCGCTGCTATGGATAGGTCGCGCAACGGTGAGTTTGCTTACTGGATTTCGTCCAGCGCGCCGGCAAGGTGGGATTCGTCCGCCCAGCGACGGAGCGACCAGTTTCCATTCTGATAGTCCAGCCAGTTCAGCGCGGCGTTGGGGATGGCGAAGTCGCGCTTGTCGGCCAGCGGTTTGGCGGTGGCGGCGCGGTACATGATGTCCAGCACGCCGCCGTGGGTGACGATCAGCACGTCCTGGTTCGGGTGGCGGGAGGCGATGCCGGCCAGGCCGTCCAATATGCGCGAACGGAAGCGATGCAGGCTTTCTCCGCCGTCTAGGTCAAAGTCAGGGTCGCGCGTCTGGTGGCGCTGGTAAACCTCTGGAATCCGCTCCGCCGCTTCGGCGTAGGTCAGGCCTTGCAGCGCGCCCATGTGGCGCTCTCGCAGTTGCGGCAGATAGTGCGCGTGCAGTTGCAGCCTGGCTTGCAACGGGGCGGCGGTTTGCCGGGTGCGAGTGAGGTCGCTGACGTAGAGCGCGTGGAAGGCATGGTGGGGGGGGAAGGCCCGGGCGAGCTGGACGGCTTGCTCCTGGCCGGTGGCATTGAGCGGGATGTCGGTATGGCCTTGCAGCCGGTATTCGCGGTTCCAGTCGGTTTCGCCATGGCGCACCAGGCAGAAGCGGGTGACGGGCTGGGTCATGGTCGCCTTTCGCTAGGGTTTACAGAATGCCGACGCCGGACAGCTCGCGCGCCATATTGGCGGCGTAGTTGTCGGTCATCGCGCCGACGAAGTCCAGCACCTTCATATAAGCCTGGTACAGGCTGTCGCCGGTTTGAATATGGCTGTCCAAGAGGCCCATGGCCAGGTGTTCGCGCGGGGTCAGCTCCTTGCCGCCCTGGCGGATATAGGCGTGCACGGCCGGCACCAGCGCGTCCAATATGGTGGCGATGCAGGGGTAGGAGGCCAGTTCCGTCACCAGCTTGGTGCGGTGGCGGTAGACCTTGTTGCTGGCCAAGTCCTTGGCTTGCAGCAGCGCGTCTTGCACGGCTGGGGCGCACAGATTGATCAGGTCCTTGGCCGGGAATTCGCCATGCAGCAGCGATGGCTGATGCAGCATGAACTTTTCCGCCACCTCGGTCACGCAGCGGCCGATGGCTACGCCGCGCAGCGTGCCGCATTTCTGGCGGAGGTCATGCATGCCCCAGACGCGTTCATGGTCGGCGAAGCCCGAGAACAGCTGTTCGAATTCGTGGAAGTCCAGGATGCCGATCTCCACCGCGTCTTCCAGGTCCAGTATCGCGTAGCAGATGTCGTCGGCCGCTTCCATCAGGTAGGACAGCGGATGGCGGCTCCATTGCAGCGGGCCGTGCCGCGGCAGTCCCAGTTCCTCGGCCACCCGCTCGAAATAGGGCAGCTCGGCGCGGTAGATGTTGAACTTGTCGCGCTCGTAGGCCGGCGGCGCGTCTGCAGTCCATGGGTATTTGATCAGCGTGCCCAGCGCGGCGGAGGTGAGGCGCATGCCGCCTTCGCCGTTGTACATTTCCAGCGTGGCCAGCATGCGCAGGCCGTGGGCGTTGCCTTCATAGGTTTGCACGTCGCGGATTTCCGCCGGACTCAGCCCTTGCAGCCAGTGGGCGTTGCGCTCGGCGCGGAACCAGTCGCGCAGCGCGTCTTCGCCGGTGTGGCCGAAGGGCGGGTTGCCGATGTCGTGCGCCAGGCAGGCTACCTGCACCACGGCGCCGATATCGTGCGGGGTGTAGCCTGGCGGCAATTGGCCGGCGTGTTCCAGCATCACGCCCACGCGGTTGCCCAGGCTGCGGCCCACGCTGGCCACTTCCACGCTGTGAGTGAGCCGGTTGTGGGTGTGGTCGTGCCGCGCCAGCGGGTGGACCTGGGTCTTGCGGCCCAGGCGGCGGAAGGCGCTGGAGAATACCACGCGGTCGTGGTCGATGTGGAAGTCGGTGCGCAGGCCGGCACCGCCTTCCTGGGTGGCCGGGGTGCGTGTTTCCTTCACGTCGCCTTGGATGATCTTGAAGCGGCGGGTGGAGAGCAGGCTCTCCCATTTCATGCTTTGGCTCATGGCGTGGCCCGGTGAGGATTTCATTCCGATGATATGTGCGGCCGCAATGAAAAAAAAGAGCCAGCTTGGGGCTGGCTCTGGAGATTGTACCGGTTTAACGGCTCTGGTGGCCGATGACGCCGCCGATGGCGGCGCCGCCCAGGGTGCCGATGGTGCCGCCGCCGGTCAGCACGGAGCCCAGCACCGCGCCCGCGGTGGCGCCGATGGCGGTGTTTTGTTGGCGGTGGCTCATATTGGCGCAGCCGGACAGCAGGCTGAGGGCGAGCAGGGCGCCGGTGGCCAGGGTCAGTCGGGATGAGGAAAGAGGCTTGCTCATATTGCGAGTCCTGATTGTTGGGGTTATAGCGATTGGTCCGATTGTCGTGGCCGGGGTTCCTGCGGCTGCGTTACCGATTGTTATGACTTGTATCGGTATTTGTTAGTTATTTTGAATAATTGACGGAGGAGACGGCGCCGTGGCTGGCTTCGGCAAAAATGCACGCCATTCTTGGCGTGTTGGTGCTTTACTGAAAATATTCCATCTAGTACATTCAGCCCTTTCCACGTGTCAGGCTGCCGCACCCACGCTGGGCGGCGCGATCAGCAGCTGGCCGGCGCGTGGAGCGGCGCCATTGCTCAGGGTTGCCATGCATTTCACCATTTTCGATACCCCCATCGTCCGCGACTTGTTCCGCTGGCTGTCCATTGCGCTGTTGAAGCTGAATGGCTGGAAGCTGCAGGGCGAGTTTCCCGCCTTGGACAAATACGTGATGATAGGCGCGCCCCATACCAGCAACTGGGATTTTCCGATCACGCTGGGGCTGTGCTTCGCCGCGCGCGCCAAGATCTACTGGATGGGCAAGCACACGCTGTTCAAGGGGCCGATGGGGCCGGTGATGCGCTGGCTGGGCGGTGTGCCGGTGGTCCGCCACCAGAATAATTCCCTGGTGCAGCAGATGGTGGACGTGTTTCAGCGCAGCGAGCGGCTGGTGCTGGCCATTCCGCCGGAGGGTACCCGCAAGGCGGTGACGGAGTGGAAGACCGGCTTCTACCACATCGCCCACGGCGCAGGCGTGCCGATTGCGTTGGCCTACCTGGACTATGGGCGCAAGGAGGGCGGTTTCGGCCCGATGTTCACGCCCACGGGCGACATTGAGGCCGACATGCCCCGGATACGCGCTTTTTACGCGGATAAACAGGGGCGCTATCCGCGTTGAGGCGGATGCGGCAAAGCAAAAAGCGCAGCTAAGGCTGCGCTTTTTTGTTGGCTGGCGTGGACTTACTTGCTCGGCTCGGGCGCGAACAGCGCTTTCCAGCCGGCGAGGCCCAATTTTTGCAGCGTCTCGATATTGCGCTCGTAGATGGTTTCCGCTTCTGGGAAGGCTTCCACCGCGCGGTCTATGCTGGCTTCGCGTATCAAGTGCAGCGTCGGGTAGGGCGAGCGGTTGGTGTAGTTCTCGATATCGTTGACGCCAGTGCCCTCGAACTGGAACTTGGGATGGAAGCTGGCGACTTGGATTTCGCCTTCCAGCTTCAATTCATCCACCAGCGCGTCCGCGATGTCGAGGAATTCGTTGAAGTCGAGGAAGCGTTGCAGCACGCCGGGGTGAACCAGCAGCGTGGTGTCGATTTCCTGCGGGTCGGTTTCCGCCAGCAGCTTCAGCTCGGCCGCCAGCTCTTCCGCCAGCTGGCGCGCATCGTTTGCTTCACTGACCTGGATGCGCACCTGATTCTTGACGTAGACCGACTTGGCGAATGGGCACAGATTGAGGCCGATCACGGCTTTCTCCACCCATTCGCGGGTCGCGGCGATCACGGTTTCGTGGCTATCTGACATGGATGGCTCCGCTATTGGTGTGATTCAAAATGCAAAAAACCCGGACGGATCCGGGTTTTCTCATCTGGTCGATGGTCTCTTAAGAGAGATTACATCGGCTGGATGTTGGAGGCTTGCTTGCCCTTCGGGCCATCGACGATGTCGAAGCTCACGCGCTGGTTTTCAGCCAGGGTGCGGAAGCCTTTGGCGTTGATTTGGGAGAAGTGAGCGAAAACGTCGTCGCCGCCTTCATCCGGGGTGATGAAGCCAAAACCTTTGGAGTCGTTGAACCACTTAACGGTACCGGTTGCCATTTTGTTAATTCCTCAAAACGAGCAGTTGAATAAAAAGGCACGAAGATCAAGGGAAATGGCGACTGAGGTACGGCCTATTGCCACTACGACAACTACACATCCACAACTTGAGCATCCTGCAGGCAGGCATAGTGCCTCTAGTTGCTGCGCGTGGCAAGCATTTTCTGCAGGAATCTCCTGTTTTTACGAATCTTTAATACCTTTGGTCAGGACATTTACATTTTTTGAATGTGAATTACAGCTCACATGTTTCCATGTCAAGAAAATGCGCCGCGACGCGGTTTGCATATACTGGACTAATCATGAGGCATGGAGAACGCTGCAATGGCTACACAGCCTGTCTTGCTGGAAGTGGTGGATCCTATCGCGTTTCAGGATTTCCGCGACGCGGTATCCGACTACGCGCCGCAACTGGAGCAACTGGTTTGCCAGCTGGGCGACGGCAGCCGCGATGCGGACAAGATCGCCCAGCTGTTTCGCATCCTGCACAGCATCAAGGGCGATGCCAGCCTGTGCCAGGTCCATTTCGTCATTCCTTATGTCCATGCTTTGGAGACTCTTCTCGACAGGATCCGGCAGAACGAGCTGAACTACCAGGATGCGGTGGGCGACGTGTTGCTGCTGGTGTCTGATCAATTGGTGATGCTGTTGGACGAGATCGCCAATGATGAAATGCCCGATGACAGGCTGCTGCGCGCTTTGCTGCCAGGTTTGGAAAAGCTGGCGGAGGCCGGGCCGAATGAATTGCCGCAGGCTTGCGCCAAGCTGGTGGGCACGGTGATGGGGGCGACCACTCCGATGCAGGCCAGCCTTACGGTGGCCGCAAGCGGGCTGGGCGGGCACCTGTTCGCGGACTTGCAGTTTTTCCGCTCCCTGGCGATGCAGTTTGAGCAGCGGGTGCCGGCGTTTGCCGGCCGCACCGAGCGCAACCTGACGCTGGCGCTGGACATCAACCGGCTGGCGGCAAAGCCGCTCAGCATGGAGCAGCTGGCCGCCGCGGTCTACATGCACGATATCGGCATGTTGCTGCTGCCGGAGGCCCTCTGGCTGAAGGCGGGCCGGCTGACGGAAGAGGACAGGCGGCAGATGGCGTCGCATCCGGGCTGGGCCGGCGGCTTGCTGGAGCGCATGCCCGGATGGGAGGAGGCCGCGCGCATGGTGTTGCAGCACCATGAATCGCAGGATGGCAGCGGCTATCCAGATGGCCTGAAGGGCGCGGAGATATGCGAGGGCGCCTGTCTGCTGTCTTTGGTGGACGCGTTCGAATCAGTGACGCTCAAGCATGTCCAGCAAGGGCCACGCCGCGCCATGCTGCGCGGCGTGGCGGAGCTGAACGCGTCCGAGCGCCAGTTTCACCCGGTGTGGCTGCAGCTGCTGAATCAGGTGGTGCGCGCCCGCCTGGAAATGCGCAACGTGGTGGGCGGACGTTGAGCAGGCGCGCTGCCGCGTTCAGCGCGCGCCGTGCCGGGCGAACCAGTCCAGCATCTTCTGCCAGCCGTCTTGCGCGTCGCGCGGGCGGTAACTAGGGCGGTAGTCGGCATTGAAACCATGGCCGGCGTCGGGATAGACGACGATTTCGCTTGAGCTGTCGGCTTCCTTCAACGCCGCCTGCATCTTATTCACCGATGAGAGGGGGATGCTGGCGTCCTGCCCGCCGTATAGTCCCAGCACCGGCACGTCCAGTTGCAGGACGATGTCGAGCGGATGGCGCGGCGTTTTTTCATTGACCCCTCCCTCCAGCTTGCCATACCACGCCGCTGCGGCCTTGAGCTGGTGGTTATGCGAGGCATAGAGCCAGGCCTGGCGCCCGCCCCAGCAAAAGCCGACTGCGGCGGCGCGCGTCTGATCGGCGCCGTGTGCGCCGGCCCAGCGCCAAGTCGCGTCCAGATCGTCCTGCACTTCCCGGTCGGACACCTGGGACACCAGATCGCGCAGCAGCGTGTCGATGTCGGGCGCCTGGGCGGGATTGCCGTGGCGGAAATACAGCTCCGGCGCCACGGCGAAATAGCCTTGTTTGGCCAGCCGGCGGCACAGATCCTGAATGTGGGCGTGCACGCCGAAGATTTCCTGGATGACAATGACCAGCGGCGGCGCTGTCTTGCTTGCCGCGGGCCTAGCATAATAGCCAGGCATGATGCCATCCTCGGTGCCTATGGCCGGCACGCCGGTCTGCAAATCCTGGCTGTCGGTGAGGATGGCGCTGGCCGCGACGGGCTGCACCGCCAGGGCGAAACCCAGGCTGCCGGCGCCGGCTAGGAAGTGGCGGCGGTTCATCGGGGTTGAGTCTTGGATCATCTCTGCGCTCCCATATCGCGGTTGCTTGCGCGGCCGGCGCAAAAACCGCATAAAATGCTATTGCAAGCATTAAGAATCGCTAACAAAACTATCGCTGCAACCTTATGCGCGCATCGCGCCGATTCGGATACGGTTCACGTCGCCCGGCCCTCGGCACCAGCCAAGACCACAGGTACGGCGACGGGGCAGCATTGGAAAGACTAGCCGGCAGGCGCCGGCGCAACTCTGCAAGTGAAATATGACGGATTCGTCGCCAAAGGTAAAACTGCCACGCAATTTCGTGCGCTTCGGCCAACAAGTGCCGGTGGACATTTACGCCAAAAACGGCGTGCTGCTGCTGAAGAAGGGGCACTACGTCCTGACGGAGGACCTGCGGGACCGGCTGGGCCGAATAGGCCATGGTGACAGCGATGAGGTGGATGCCAGGCTGGAGCGGGAGCGGCTGGAGCGGGCCGCGCAGCGGGAGCGGGAGGCGCAGCAATTGCGCAACAGCGCCAATCCCTTGCAGGAGATGGCGTTTTTGCAGCGTCGAGCGGAAGGCGTGCTGTTGCATGGCCTGGCGGTGCGTGATTTGTCCGCCAGCCTGCAGGACATGGCGGACAGCCTGCTGGTCTTGAGCCAGCGGCACTGCGACGGCTTGCTGGCCAGCGTCTTCCTGTTACCGTTCCAGGATATCGGCAGCGCGCAAAGCGTGCATGTGGCGGCCATCCTGGCGGTGCTGGGGCGCAGGCTGGGGCGGAGCGAGGCGGAGTTGCGGCCCTTGCTGGGCGCCGCTCTGAGCATGAATCTGGCCATCACCGGCCTGCTGAACCAGTTGGCCGCGCAAAGCGAGCCCATGGATCAGACGCAGCAGGAGTTGATGTTTGCCCACCCGGTGCTGGCGTCAGCGTTGCTGCGCGAAGCGGGCGTGGAAGATGAGCGCTGGCACCGCCTGGTGCTGCAGCACCATGAGCGTCAGGATGGCACCGGCTTTCCGCTGGGGCTGGCCGGGGAGGAGATCGACCCGGACGCGCTGTTGCTGCAGATGGTGGATCTGGTATGCGCCTGCGCGCATCAGCCGCAGCTGCCGGCCCAGGTGCTGGGCAGTCTGTTTCGCGGCGAACTGGGGCAGTTCCCGCCGGCGCATGTCTCGTTGCTGGTCAAGGAGCTGGGCATTTATCCGCCGGGCAGCTTCGTGCGGCTGGCCAGCAACGAGGTGGCGGTGGTGACGCATAGAGGCGACAAGGCCAACACCCCCAAAGTGGCGGCCCTGCGCAAGCTGGACGGGCCGCCGTATGTCGACCCATTGCTGCGCGACACCCGCCAGTCCGCTTACCAGGTGCTGGAGCCGGTGGCGGCGGCCGCCGCCGCGATCAAGCCCACGTATCTATACCGCTTGTGGTACAAGCCTTGACGGGACTCAGGGCTGGACGGGCGCGGTCTGCGCCAATGGCCTGAGCCGGACTTGATCCAGATTGTCGATTTTCCACACCCGCCGCATGTGGCTAAAGTCGCGTCCGCGCTCGTCACGCAACTGGACCTCGGGCAGGAAGGATAGGTCCATCCATACTTCGCCCAGATAGACCGTTTCGTTGGGCGCCAGGCGGAAAGGGGCGTCCAGGCGGAACTGCTTCATCTTCATTTCTGCGCCGAACGCGCCTTCCTCTACCCAGTGCGCCCAGGCGCCGGACAGGCGGTAGTCGCCCGGCGGCAGCGTCAACAGCGCTAGCTTGCCTTCCGACATGCCTTGCTCGCCGAATACCGTGTCAGTGAGCAGGCTGGCGACTTCCTGCGCCGCTGGACGGCCCTGTGCGTCGCTGACTGTCAGGCCTATGGTGGCGCGGTCGGGATCGAAGGCCTTGCCGACCAGGGAGACGATGGCGTAGGCCTGTCCCGGCGGGGGCGTCAGCGAGCCATGCAGCCGGCTGGCGATGCTGGCGCAGCCGGAGAGTGCGGCCAGCAGCGCGATGAGGGCGGTGCGACGAAGCATAAAGCGGTCCTTGAAGGGCGCTAGCCCTGGGTCAGGCAGCCGGCGCGTCGAAGATCATGCAAGTGGTGGTGGCATGAGCGTACAGCTTTCCCGTCTCGTCCTGCAAATGGCCTTCCGCGGTGGCCATCCGGCCGCCGGCGTGGATCACCTTGCCGCGGCATAGCAGTTTCCCATTGGCGGGCAGCACGGCGCGGACGAAGTTCACCTTCAACTCCAGCGTGGTGTAGGCCTTGCCCTGGGGCAACAGGGAATGGACGCTGCAGCCCATGGCGGAATCCAGCAGCGTGCTGATCACGCCGCCGTGAACCGTGCCGATGGGATTGAATTGAGACTCGTGCGGATGGAAAACGAACTCCACCTCGCCCTTTTCCGCGCGGGCAAAGTCGAAACCTAGCAGCTTCGCTACCGGAGGCGGCGGCAGGCTGCCGTCCGCCATCGCCCGCAGATAATCGAGGCCCGACAAATCGCGGGCGGCGCGCGCGCCGGTCATGGGGTCGTCCCATTGGACGGTGAGAGTGCGTTCTGCTGGCGTGGCGATAGTCATGGCGGATCTCCAGATGGGGAAGGTCCACCATGCCTGGTCTGTGGGCGAATTGTCAATGCTGTTGGCATTTCAGCCTGGCAGATGTGGCGCGATGAATTCCAGCAAGCGTTGCGGCAGCCAATCTATATGGCCGGGGAAGGGGCCGGTGGCGAAGCCGACGTGGCCGCCGTCCTCGGGGAAGTCCAGCGTGACCGTGGCCGAAACCTGCGAGGGTTCCGGCAGCGCGCTCTCCGGCAGGAAGGGATCATTGCGCGCATTGAGCACCAGGGTGGGGCGGGCGATGCTGGCCAGCTTGGGCTTGCTGCTGGCCTGCGTCCAGTAGTTCAGCGCGGTGCCGAAACCGTGCAGCGGCGCGGTGACCAGATCATCGAACTCGATGAAGGTGCGGGCGCGGCGCAGGCGGGCGGCGTCGAACAGGCCGGGATGGCGCTGCAGGGAGGCCATGGCCTTGGGCTTCAGGGTGTCCATGAACATGCGGGTGTACAGCAGCTTGCCCAGGCCGCGGTCCAGCCGGGTGCTGGCGGCCACCAGGTCCAGCGGCGCGGAGACGGCGGCGGCGGCCAGCGGCAGCGCGCCGTCGCCTTCTTCCGCCAGGTAATTCAGCAGCATGCTGCCGCCCAGCGACACGCCGACGGCGGCCAGGGCGGCGAAGCGGGCAGACAGCCTTTGCAAGATCCAGCGCACTTCCGCCGCGTCGCCGGCGTGGTAGGCGCGCGGCAGCGGATTGTCCACGCCGCCGCAGCCGCGAAAATGCGACACCACGCCGTGCCAGCCGCGCGCGGCCACGGCCTGCATCAGCGCCTTGGCGTAATGGCTGGCGCTGCTGCCTTCCAGTCCGTGAAACAGCACCACCAGCGGCGCGCCGGCCTGGCCGTCGACGAAGTCCAGCGCGATGCTGGCGCCGTCCGGGGTGTCCCACAGTTCCCGCCGGTACGGCGGCGGGTCCACCTTGACGGCCAGCGCGGGCCAGATGGTTTGGGCATGGCCGCCGCGCAGCCATGCCGGCGCGCGGTAGTTCATGGCGCCGGCTTGATGGCAGATTTGGGGCGGAAGGCCTTGACCACCGCCTCATGGGTTTCGATGTAGGGCGCGCCTATCAGGTCCAGGCAATAGGGCACGGCGGCGAAGACGCCGGGCACTTCCACCTTGCCGTCGGCGCCGCGCAGGCCTTCCAGCGTTTCCTGGATGGCCTTGGGCTGGCCGGGCAGGTTCAGAATCAGGCTTTGCTTGCGGATCACGCCGACCTGGCGCGACAGGATGGCGGTGGGCACGAAGCGCAGGCTGATCTGGCGCATTTGTTCGCCAAAACCCGGCATCAGGCGGTCCGCCACCGCCAGCGTGGCGTCCGGCGTCACATCGCGCGGGGCGGGGCCGGTGCCGCCGGTGGTCAGCACCAACTGGCAGCCTTCGTCGTCCACCAGCGCTTTCAAAACGGCTTCGATGCCGGGCTGCTCGTCCGGGATCAAACGCAACACCGTCTCAAACGGCGTGGCCAGCGCGCGTGCCAGCCAGTCTTGCAGCGCGGGCAGGCCCTTGTCTTCGTATACGCCCTGGCTTGCGCGATCGGAAATGGAAACCAGGCCTATCTTCAGCATTACGCTTCGTCCTCTTCCTCGTCCCCATCCTTGTTCCAGATGCGCGGCTTGCCCGGTTCCGGAATCTGCTCCTTGATCAGCTGGTACAGCTGACGGAAGGCCTTGGGCGGCTTGTTGTCCTGTTTTTCCTTGCGCGACTGGCGCACCAGCGAGTGCAGTTGCTTGGGATCGGTCTCGGGGAAGCTTTGCAGGAACAAGGGCTGATTGGCGTCATCGGCCATCAGCTTGTCGCGCCAGCGCTCCAGCAGCTTCTGCCAGGCGATGTGCTCGGACGATTCGCCCTTGAGTATCTGCAGGTATTGCTGGATGGGCTCGGGGTCGACGTCGCGCATCAGCTTGCCGATGTATTGCATCTGGCGGCGCAGGGCGCCGTTGGCGGTGAAGCGTTTATAGTCCAGTACGGCGGTGAGCAGGTCTTCCGGCAGCTGCATCTTTTTCAGCGTGTCCTTGGACAGCTCGACCAGCTCGCGGCCCAGATCCTGCAGCGCGTCCATGTCGCGCTTGCGCTGGGACTTGCTGACGAAACCGTCGTCGTTCTGGTGGTCGGTCATTGTTGCTAGGTCTCACTCGGTTTTCAAGGCTGGTATGATACCGGAAAAGGCCGCCGGCCGTTTCCACTGTTCCGAAAGATACTATGGCAGATAAGACATTCAGTTTCAGTTCTGAAACCTTGGGCGGCATCGCGGATCGCGTGCTAGAGCTGGCGCGCCAGCTGGGCGCCAGCGCCGCCGAGGCTGACGTTTCCGAAGGTGTCGGCCAGACCGTCAGCGTGCGCCTGTCCGAAGTGGAGACCATAGAATACAACCAGGACAAGGGCGTCAGCGTCACCGTTTATCTGGGCCAGAAGAAAGGCCATGCCAGCACGTCCGATTTTTCCGACGCGGCGCTGGCCGATACCGTGCGCGCGGCGCTGGACATCGCGCGCTACACGGCGGAAGACGATTGCGCCGGCTTGGCCGATCCGCAGCTTTTGGCCGACAACCTGCCTGACCTGGACCTGTACCATCCGTGGCAGCTGCCGGTGGAGCAGGCCATCGAGCTGGCGCGCCGTTGCGAGGATAGCGCGCGCGCGGTGGATGCCCGCATCCGCAATTCCGAAGGCGCCAGCGTGTCGGCGCAAGCCAGCCAGTTCGCCTACGCCAACAGCCACGGCTTCCGCGGCGGTTTCCGCAGCAGCCGCCACAGCCTGTCCGCCGCCGTGGTGGCGGAAGAGGGCGGTGTGATGCAGCGCGATTACTGGTATTCCGCCGCGCGCCATCGCGACGACCTGGCGCCGGTGGAGGAGATAGGCCGCACCGCCGGCGAGCGCGCCGTGCGCCGCCTGGGCGCGCGCCGGGTCAAGACCGGCCAGTATCCGGTGCTGTTCGAGGCGCCGGTGGCGATGTCCTTGCTAGGCCACCTGACCGCGGCGATCAGCGGCGGCAATCTGTACCGCAAATCGTCTTTTCTGCTGGATTCGCTGGGCAAGCCGGTGATGGCGGCCAAGGTGACGATAGACGAAGATCCCTTCCTGCTGCGCGGCCTGGCCAGCAGCGCCTTCGACAACGAGGGCGTGGCGACGCAGTCTCGCCGGCTGGTGGACGGCGGCGTGTTGCAGGGCTATCTCTTGTCCAGCTACTCGGCGCGCAAGCTGGGCATGCAAACCACCGGCAACGCCGGCGGCGCGCATAACCTGGTGGTGCATACCACCGGCGAGAGCCTGGCCGAGCTGCTGAGCCAGATGGGCAGCGGCCTCCTGGTGACGGAGCTGTTGGGCCAGGGCGTCAACACGGTGACCGGCGATTATTCGCGCGGCGCGGCCGGTTTCTGGGTGGAGAACGGCGTGATCGCCTACCCGGTGGAGGAAATCACCATCGCCGGCAATTTGCGCGATATGTTCCTCAATATCGAAGCCATAGGCAGCGACACGCTGGACCGCGGCGGCCGCCGCATCGGCTCGGTGCTGATAGGCGGCATGATGGTGGCCGGCGAGGAGTGAGCGACAGCCTGTTCGCGCCCGCTGGCCCTTGGGTGGAACGGCTGTCGGCCGGCACCGTGCTGCTGCACGGCTGGGCCTGCGCCGACGATGTCCGGCTGGTGAGGGCCGTGGACGAGGTGGTGGCATTGGCGCCGCTGCGCGGCATGGCGACGCCCGGCGGCCAAGCCATGTCGGTGATCACTTCCAGCTGTGGCGATTGGGGCTGGTTTTCCGACCGCCGCGGCTATCGTTACTCGGCGGTGGATCCCGATAGCGGCCGCCCCTGGCCGGCCATGCCCGATGCGCTGCGCGAACTGGCGCAAGGCGCGGCGGCGGCGGCCGGCTTCTCCGGCTTCGATCCCGACGCCTGCCTGATCAATTGCTATCTGCCCGGCGCGCGCATGGGCCTGCACCAGGACAAGGACGAGCGCGATTTTTCCGCGCCCATTGTTTCGGTGTCGCTGGGGCTGCCGGCGGATTTTCTGCTGGGCGGCTTGCGCCGCGCCGACAAAACCGCCCGCATCGCCTTGCGGCACGGCGACGTGCTGGTGTGGGGCGGGCCGGACCGTCTGCGCTTTCACGGCGTGCGGCCGGTGCCGCCCGGCGATCACCCGCTGCTGGGCGGGCGCCGCATCAATCTCACTTTCCGCAAGGCCCGTTGAATCCATGTCCATCCTAGATTGCGATATTTCCCTGCCGTCCGGCTTCCGTCCGCAGGATATCCTGGCTTTTCATCGCCGAGACGGCGAACGGCTGGCGGAACAGGTGGACGACGATGGGCTGAAAAAGGGCTTGCTGTGGCGCGGCCAGCCGGCCTGCCTGGCGCTGCGCTTCGCGGACGGCCATGCCCACTTGCGGTTGATGGTGGATGGCGAGGCGGGGGCGGATGGTCAGGCTGAACTGGCCGGCATGGGCCGGCGCATGCTGGGCTTGAATCAGCCGGTGGAGGCGTTCGAGCGGCAATATCGGGACCATCCGCAGCTGGGCGCGCTGATCGCCGCGCGCGCCGGCCTGCGGGTGCCGCAGACGGCCACGCCGTTCGAGGCCTTGGCCTGGGCCATCACCGGCCAGCAGATCAGCGTGGCGGCGGCGGTCACGATACGCCGGCGCATGCTGCTGCTGTGCGATTGCCGCCATTCCTCCGGCCTGCTGTGCCATCCGGATGCGGCGCGGCTGGCGGCGCTGACGGCGGATCAATTGGGCGAGGCCGGTTTCTCCCGCGCCAAAAGCCGCGCCGTTCTGGCCTTGAGCCAGGCCGCGGCGAATGGGACGCTGCCCTTGGATGCCTGGTTGGCGGGAACGCCGGCCGATCAGATCGCGGAGCGTCTGCTGGCGGTGCCGGGCATTGGTCCGTGGACGGTCAGCTATGCCTTGCTGCGCGGCTATGGCTGGCTGGACGGTTCGCTGCATGGCGACGTGGCGGTGCGCAAGGCGCTGGGCATGGTGTTGGGCCAGGCGGGAAAGCCCGACCAGAAGCAGACGCAGGAGTGGCTGGGCGCGTTCGCGCCGTGGCGCGCGCTGGTGGCGGCGCATTTGTGGGCCTTGCTGCAGGCGGGCGGTTTCTGAGCTTGCTGCTTAGTCTCTTTTTTGACTATTCCTAAAAGAACTAATAAAGCATGTTGAGAAAGAGGCTGGCATGCGCAGGCCCAGCAAAATCGGTTTGGTGTTGTCCGGCGGCGGCGCGCGCGCCGCTTATCAGGTGGGCGTTCTGCTGGGCATTTCCCGACTGCTGCCGGACCCGGAGCGCAATCCCTTCCCCATCATCTGCGGCACTTCGGCCGGCGCGATCAATGCCGTGGCCCTGGCGTCCGGCGCGGGCAATTACACGCTGGCGGTCAGCGCCTTGGCCAAGGTGTGGAAGCAGCTGCATATCCACGAAGTGTATGACGCCAGCAGCCTGTATTTCGCCAAGACCTTCCTGCATTTCGGCATTTCGCTGCTGAGCGGCGGCCATGTCTGGCGCAATCCGCAGAGTTTTCTCGACAATGCGCCGCTGCGGCAGCTGCTGGCGCGCATCATGAATTTCGATGGCGTGTCACAGGCCCTGGATGAGGGCGCGTTGCAGGCGCTGGCCTTGACGGCTTCCTGCTACACCACGGGCATGTCGGTGACTTTTTTCCAGGGGGCGGAGGGCTTGGACGAGTGGTCGCGCTATCAGCGGCTGGGCCTGCGAGAGCGCATAGGCTTGGACCATGTGATGGCAACCTCGGCCATCCCTTTGATTTTTCCTTCGGTGAAGATTGGCGAGAAGTTCTATTGCGACGGCGCGGTGCGCCAACTGTCGCCGCTGTCGCCAGCGCTGCATCTGGGCGCGGAAAAGTTGTTCGTGGTGGGGCTGGCAAGCCAGCGGCCGGATACCATAGAGCGGCGCAATATCGGCTCCTACCCGATGCCGGCCCAGGTGTTCGGCCACCTGCTCAACAGCGTGTTCATCGACAGCATGGCGGTGGACATGGAGCGGCTGCAGCGCGTCAACCACACCGTTTCCCTGCTGCAAGGCCATGCAGAGCTGGCCAATCAAACCAAGCTGAAGTCGGTGGATATCTTCCAGCTCAATCCCAGCAAGTCGCTGGAAGGCATCGTGTACCGGCATACCCATCTCTTCCCGCCCATTCTGCGCTTCATCATGAAAAGCACCGGCGGCACCCGGCAGCGCGGCACCGCCCTGGCCACCTACCTTTTGTTCGAGCCGGGCTATTGCCGGGAGCTGATCGCCCTGGGCTATCACGACGCCTTGCAGCATCGGGATGAGATCCGGGCTTTCCTGGAGCTGTAGCCGCCGGAACTTTGCGGATTTGTGCCTATCTGAGCTTTTCCGTTTACACTGCGTTACTCGCGAGACATATCAGGAAAGGCTAAGGGGGATGGTTTTGAATATCAGCAGGCGGCAAGGTTTTTTGTTGGTCGCGGCGGCTTGCGCCGGCGCTATCGGCTTTGCGCTGTACGCGCAATATCAGTTGGGTGAGGAGCCTTGCCCGCTGTGCATCCTGCAAAGAATCGGCGTGATGGCGGTGGGGGCGCTGGCCTTGCTGGCGGCGCTGCATAATCCCGGGCGCGGCGGCGCCCGCGTTTGGGGCGGCTTGATGACGCTGGCCGCGCTGGCTGGCGCCGGGGTGTCGCTGCGCCAATTGTGGTTGCAAAGCCTGCCGGCGGACCAGGTGCCGCAGTGCGGGCCGGGCCTGGAGTTCCTGATGGAATCTTTCCCGCTGTGGGAGGTGCTGTCCAAGGTGCTGAAGGGCAGCGGCGAATGCGCGGCGATCCAGGGGCGCTTTCTCGGCATGACCATGCCGTTCTGGGTGGCGGTGTTCTTTGCCGGGGTGATCGCCTGGACGTTCTGGCTGCTGCGCCGCAAGCGCTGAGCGGGATGAATCCTGATTTTGACCGCCGCTGCTGCGGCGGTTTGTGTTTGAGGGCGCGGCGGCCTGTTCACGTCGCTTGCGACAGGCCGGCGCTGCCGCAAACGCGGTTGCGGCCGCTGCCCTTGGCCAGGTAGAGCGCCTGGTCGGCGTCTTCAAACAATTGGCGCGCGCCATCCGGTTCCGGGACGCGGGCGACCACGCCTATGCTGCAGGTGACGCGTCCTGGCGGATTGGCCGCATGCGGCAGGGCCAGGGCTTCCAGGCTTTGCCGGAAGCGTTCGGCAGCCTGCAGGGCGGCGGCTTCGTCGCGGTCTGTCAAAAGAACGCCAAACTCTTCCCCGCCCAGCCGTACCGGCATTTCGCCCTTTTGGCGGAAGCAGCGGCGCAAGGTTTTTGCGGTGTGGCGCAGCACGTCGTCGCCGGCGTAGTGGCCGTAGCGGTCGTTGTAGCCCTTGAAGTTGTCCAGGTCCACCAGGACCAAGGCCAGGGGCTTGCCGCGGCGACGATGCGCCGCCAGCGCGGCGGCGAAGGCTTCGTCAAAACTGCGGCGGTTGGCCAGGCCGGTCAGTCCGTCGGTCAGCGCCAGCTTGTTCAGCCTGGACTGCTGAGTGGTGTAACGCAGTCCGCCGGCGCCGGCCAGCAATAGCGCGGCCACGCCGCCGCCGGTCCAGATGCGTGCCAGGAACAGCGCGCCGCCCGCTGCCGCCAGAATGGCCGCAGAACCCAGCAGATAGCCCGCCAGCAGGCGACGGGCCGGGCGCAGCCGCGACAGCCGCCAGTCGGCCAGGCCCAGCAGCAAGGCGCCCAGCGCAGCTTGCCAGAACGGATCCAGCGGCCGCGCCAGCAGTCCTTCCAGCATGCCATGCAGCAAAAAGGCGTTGATCTCCACGCCGGACATGCCGCGATCATTGGCGGAGACCGGGGTGGGGTGGGTATCGCCCAGTCCGGTGGCGGTGGCGCCGATCAGCACGATGCGGCCGGCGAAGCTGGCCGGAGAAAGGCGGTTCAGCGCATCGGCATAGGAAACCAGTTGGTAGGGGCGCTTGCCCTTGGCGAACGGAATCATCACCGGCTGGGCGCGCAGCCAGGCCGAGCCTGGGGGCGCGGCCAGCGCAGGCGGCGATGCGGCCGCTCTGTCTTGCGCCAGCGCGGCCACCGTTCCGGCAAAGCTGTCGTAGCGCGGATGGTTCAAGCCGGCCTTGAGGTAGACGCGGCGAATGATGCCGTCGCTGTCCTGCTCGAAGTCGATGTGGCCCAGGGCGGCCATGGCGTCCGCCAGCAAGGGCAGGGGTCTGGCTTCTACCAGCAGGCGGCCATGCAGTTCCGGAAACACCGGCCCCGCCACTTTGCCGTTGCGGCGCAGGGCGGCGGCCAGGAGACGGTCGCCTTCCGGGTGAGGCGATGGTTCTATCATGGCGATATCCAGGCCCACGGCGCGCGCCTGGCCCAGCTTGTCCAGCAGGCGGGCGTGATCGCTGCGCGGCCAGGGCCAGCGTCCCAGCTCGGCCAGGCTTTTCTCGTCGACGGCGATGACGGTGAGTGCCGCGTGGTCGCGGTGATCCGGGCGTAGTCCGGCCAGGGCGTCGTACAGCCAGCCATCCAGACGGGATAGCAATTGGCTGCCGATCAGCAGGAAGGCGGCCGTCGCCAGCAGGCAGGGCGCGAGCCAAGCGGGCCGGGTGCGAGTGCTATCGTCCATGAGAGTGGGGCGGGGCGCTTAGGGCAAGGTTATCGGCGGATGGTTTTCCACGGCGTGATAGCCGTGTTCGCCGTCAATGCGGATGGTGACGGCAAACTGGCCGCGCGGCAAGTCGCGCAGCCGCCAGCAGGGCTGTGGCGCAGGCCATTCGTAGGCGCCGCTCGCTGACTCCAGCCTAAGGGTGTAATGCGCCGCGTCAATGGGATAGCGGCGGCTGCACAGCATGGCGGGCTGGATGTCCGGCACGCCCAGCCAGCCGGTCACGGTCACGCGCTGGATATCGGAATACGGCCCCGATGCGCCGTCGGGCGCGATGGAGGCGGCGCGCCAATACCAAGTGCCTGGACCGGGCAGGCGGGTCCGCCATTCCGCTTGCGTCAGCTCGCCATCAAAAACGCGCTGCTGAAAGGCGGCGTCGCGCGCGATCTGCACGCGCGCGGGATGCGCGACGCTGGCGCCGCTGCGCAGCAGCAGGCCCTCGCCGCGCTGTTGCTGCGCCGGCGGGCCATTCAGCAACAGCGGCGGCAGCGGGTAGGCGTGAAGCTGCAATGGCCGCTCGCTGTCGAAACCCTGCAGGCCATCGGCATTGATGGCGCGTATGGCCAGGCGGTAGCCGCCATTGCCGGGAAGCAGCGGGGCGAAGCGCGGCGCATCGGTTTCGCGCTCTTGCAGCTGCTCGTTTTCGCCGTCCGCCCGGCTCAGGGCCAGGTGGTAGCCGGTTTCTCCGGCGCCGGCTTGCCAGCGCAGCAGAGGCGGGTTGAATTCGGCGCGCGCGGCCAGCCCCGTCAGCGCCGGCGCGGGCGGCAGGACGATGGGGCGTCCGCCCTGGGCCTGGCCGCGGCTGCCAAAGCCGGCCGGCACATCCACTTCGCCCTGCTGGGCGTTGACATTGACCTTGCCGCGAAGCACCTCGGTTGCCGTGTCGTCCGCCGCCACGCTGCGTACGCGGAATACGGTGCCGCGCACCGTGGTGACTGCCGAGGGGGTCTGAATCCGATAGCGGCTGGGCATCAGCAGGTTGGGGATCACCGAGCTGCCGGCGCTGCCCTGGTCCAGCCGGTTTTGCGTCAAGATGGCGCCGGTGCTGGTGAAATAGGCCTGTTGCTCCAGGGTCAGGGTGCTGTTGGCGTTCAGGATCAGTTGGGAGCCGTCTTCGAAGCGCAGCCGCAGCATGGCGTCGCGGCCGGTATGAAAACGCGTGCCGCTGGCGTAGCGTTGGCCGAGCGTGACGCTCAAGGCCTCGCCATGGCTGCCGCTGATGGATACCGGCCCTGCCTGCGCGTCCAGCACGGCTGCGGCGGCATGCTGCTTGACCCAGGCGTAGGGGATGCTCAGCACGCTGCCGGGGCGCAGCCGGCGAGGGTTGGCGATCCGATTGTCGGTTCTCAGCTGGGGGATGTAATCGGCGGACAGTAAGTGGCGGGAGGCGATGGACCATACCGTGTCGCCGGCCTGGACCTTGTATTGCCAGATCGCCGCATCGGGAGGCGCATCTGCCAGGGCAGGCAGGGGCAGCAGGGATGCCGTCAGCAAGATTACGATGCGCATCGTGTAATCTCTTGATGTTTAATGTATAAAGTCTGACAGTATCAATGACAAGCGCAAATTAGGCAAATAAATTACAGTAGTGCCGTCATGGAAATGCAAAAAAGCAGCCAGAGGCTGCTTTTTTGCGTGTTGGCGGAGTGGACGGGACTCGAACCCGCGACCCCCGGCGTGACAGGCCGGTATTCTAACCAACTGAACTACCACTCCGTTTTCTGGTGGGCGGTACTGGACTCGAACCAGCGACCCCTGCCGTGTGAAGGCAGTGCTCTACCAACTGAGACTAACCGCCCAGAAAACTGGTACTGCTGCAAAACGTTGGCGGAGTGGACGGGACTCGAACCCGCGACCCCCGGCGTGACAGGCCGGTATTCTAACCAACTGAACTACCACTCCGTTTTTTGGTGGGCGGTACTGGACTCGAACCAGCGACCCCTGCCGTGTGAAGGCAGTGCTCTACCAACTGAGACTAACCGCCCGAAAACCGGGTACTGCTTGAAACTGTTGGCGGAGTGGACGGGACTCGAACCCGCGACCCCCGGCGTGACAGGCCGGTATTCTAACCAACTGAACTACCACTCCAACCGTAAACCTTTGGTGGGCGTTGACGGAGTCGAACCGCCGACATTCTGCTTGTAAGGCAGACGCTCTACCAACTGAGCTAAACGCCCGTCTTGTACGGGTACTGCTTTATTTTGTTGGCGGAGTGGACGGGACTCGAACCCGCGACCCCCGGCGTGACAGGCCGGTATTCTAACCAACTGAACTACCACTCCAACCGTAAACCTTTGGTGGGCGTTGACGGAGTCGAACCGCCGACATTCTGCTTGTAAGGCAGACGCTCTACCAACTGAGCTAAACGCCCGTCTTGTACGGGTACTGCTTTATTTTGTTGGCGGAGTGGACGGGACTCGAACCCGCGACCCCCGGCGTGACAGGCCGGTATTCTAACCAACTGAACTACCACTCCAACCGTAAACCTTTGGTGGGCGTTGACGGAGTCGAACCGCCGACATTCTGCTTGTAAGGCAGACGCTCTACCAACTGAGCTAAACGCCCGTCTTGTACGGGTACTGCTTTATCTTGTTGGCGGAGTGGACGGGACTCGAACCCGCGACCCCCGGCGTGACAGGCCGGTATTCTAACCAACTGAACTACCACTCCAACCGTAAACCTTGGTGGGCGTTGACGGAGTCGAACCGCCGACATTCTGCTTGTAAGGCAGACGCTCTACCAACTGAGCTAAACGCCCTGAATTCGTTTCGCTGCTTGCGTTTCAGCGAGGAGGCGAATTAAAGCACAGGGTTTAAGCTCGCGCAAGTGGTGGTGGGAAGTTTTTTTCCGAAAAGCCGATATTTTGAATATTTGCTCCATTTTTGCGTGGTTTTCCCG
Organism: Chromobacterium paludis; assembly: GCF_008275125.1. Lineage (NCBI taxonomy): Bacteria > Pseudomonadati > Pseudomonadota > Betaproteobacteria > Neisseriales > Chromobacteriaceae > Chromobacterium > Chromobacterium paludis. Next base: position 2,217,293 of record NZ_CP043473.1, on the reverse strand, counting down.
CTGCCGCGGGTGACGGCGCGTTTGCCGCTCATGTATGATTCGCCGATTAAGGTTTGACGGATGATGTGAAGAATGAAGCCGACCTTTCTCGATTTTGAGCAGCCGATTGCCGAGCTCGAGAACAAAATTGAAGAGCTGCGTTTCGTGCAGGACGATTCTGTGCTGGATATCTCGGAGGAGATCGCCCGCCTGCAGAAGAAGAGTCTGGAGTTGACCAAGACGCTGTACGCCAAGCTCAGCCCGTCGCAGATCGCCATGGTGGCGCGCCATCCGCAGCGCCCCTACACGCTCGACTATATCCAAGCCATTTTCACCGACTTTGAGGAGTTGCACGGCGACCGCGCGTTTGCCGACGACGCGGCCATCGTGGGCGGCCTGGCGCGTTTCAACGGCCAGTCTGTCATGGTTATCGGCCATCAGAAGGGCCGCGACACCAAAGAGAAGATCCGCCGCAACTTCGGCATGCCGCATCCGGAGGGCTATAGAAAGGCGCTGCGCCTGATGAAGCTGGCGGAGAAGTTCGGCATCCCGGTGATGACCTTCGTCGATACCGCCGGCGCCTGGCCCGGCATCGGCGCAGAAGAGCGCAGCCAGTCCGAGGCGATTGGCCGCAATCTGTACGAGATGACCCGCCTGCGCGTGCCCATCATCGTCACCGTGATAGGTGAGGGTGGTTCTGGCGGCGCGCTGGCCATCGCCGTGGGCGACCATGTCAACATGCTGCAATACGCCACCTATTCGGTGATCTCGCCGGAGGGCTGCGCCTCCATTCTGTGGAAGACGGCCGAACGCGCGTCCGACGCGGCCGAGGCGCTGGGCATCACTGCGCCGCGGCTGAAGACGCTGGGCCTGGTCGACCGCGTGGTGACCGAACCGGTGGGCGGCGCCCATCGCGACCACGCGCAGATGATGACCACCCTGAAGCGGGTGCTGCAGGATGAGCTGAAAGAGGTCCAGGCCAAGGCCATGGACGAGCTGCTGAAACAACGCTTCGACCGCCTGATGAGCTATGGCCGCTTCAAGGAAGACGCCGCCTGAGCTGGCGGATAGCCTGATCCAACACTGGCCGGACGAACTGTCCGGCCTTTTCGCTTTTGAGATCGGGCTTTCCGGCGGCCTGGATTCCGTGGCCTTGCTGTCGCTGCTGTGCGAGGCCCGCGCGCGGCTGCCGCAGCTGCGGCTGTCCGCCGTGCATGTCCACCATGGCTTGAGCCCCAACGCCGACGCCTGGGCGTCGCACTGCCAGGCGCTGTGCGACGCGCTGGCCGTGCCCTTGCGCGTCGCGCGCGTGCGGGTGCGCGCGCAGGCAGGCGAAGGCCTGGAGGCGGCGGCGCGCGCGGCGCGCTACGCGGTTTACCGTCAATCCACGGCGCAGATCGTCGCCTTGGCCCACCATCTGGACGACCAGGCGGAGACGGTATTGCTGCAGTTGCTGCGCGGCGGCGGCGTCAAGGCGCTGGCGGCCATGCCCGCGGTGCGCGAGCTGGACGCCGGCAGGCTGCTGTGGCGCCCCTTGCTGGCGCTGACCCGCGAGCAATTGGAACAGTATGTCCGCGCGCGCGGCCTGGCTTGGGTGGAGGACGAAAGCAACCGCGACAACCGCTACCGGCGCAACCTGCTGCGCAACGATATCCTGCCGCGCTTGGAACGGGCGGTGCCGCATTACCGCAGCCATCTGGCGCGCGCGGCGGCGCTGCAGGCCGACGCGGCGGCCATTTTGGACGAAGTGGCCGCGCAGGATGCGGCGTCTTGCCGCCGCGGCGATGGCCTGGACCTGGCGCGCTGGCAGGCCTTGTCCGCGCCGCGCCAGCGCCAGGCGCTGTTGGCCTGGCTGGGCGAGCAAGGCTGGCAGTCGCCGGAGCCTGCGGCCCTGCATGAGTTTCAACGCCAGTTGACGCAGGCCGGCGCAGCCTCCTGCCCGACGCTGAAGCTGGCCGGCGGCCTGCTGTTCCGCTTCGGCGGCGCCATCCAGGCCATGCCCGATCTGACGCCGCCCTCAGCGGGCACATGCCTGCCGGATCTTTCCGGCGGCAGGCCGCTGGAGGTGGCGGAATGGGGCGGATGGCTGGAGTGGGAGCGGCGGCCGCGTGGCCTGGCTGATGCCGTTCTGGCTGCCGGATTGACGCTGCTGCCCCGGCAGGGCGGCGAAAAGCTGCCTGCCGCCGCAGGGCGGCGCGAGGTCAAGGACCTGCTGCGCGAAGCCGGCCTGCCGCCGCCGCTGCGCCAGCGCTGGCCCTTGCTCTACGGCGCGGACGGCCAGTTGCTGGCCGTGCCCGGCATCGCCGTGTCGCACACGGCCTCGGCGGAGCCGGGCTGGTGGCCGCTGTGGCGGCCGCTTCCGCGCTGACTCACGCCGCAGCCAGGGCCGCATCCCGGTCCAGCAACGCCACCTTGTCGCCCAGCGCACGCAGCGCGATGGCATGGATCATCGGGTCCACCGTGGCGCAGCAGTCCTGCAGCACTTTCACCTGGTAGCCATCTGCCGCGCGCGACAGCGCGGTGTGGGTGACGCAGTTCTGCGTCATCATGCCGCAGACCAGCAGCGTGTCTATCTTCAGCTCTTCCAGCAGTGCGGACAGCGTCGTGTTGAGGAAGCTGTCGGCGTGCGCCTTCACCACCACCGGCGCGTCCGGCGCGGCTGCCAGCACCTGAGCGTGGATCTTCACGCCTTCGCTGTCCGGGGCGAAGAAGGGCGAGGCGGCGCTGGCGGCCACGTGCTGCACCAGGATGACCGGCATCTGCAGGCTTTGCGCTCGGCCGATGGCGTCCAGAGTATGGGCCAGGGTCTGCTCGGTGTTGTGCAGCGGATATTTGCCGGCCGGGAAGTAGTCGTTTTGCAGGTCGATGACCAGCAGGGCGGTTTGTTTGGCGTGTTGCATGTCGGTGCTCCGCTTGGCTGTGAAAGTGAGTTCATTATCAACTTGTCATGGCTTGCCTGGCAGTGGCCCGAATGACACAATTCGATCAAATCGGGTCAATCTGGAGCAGGCATGCAAACACTCAGAGTCGCCGTGCTGGCGTTTGACGGCATCAGTCCGTTTCATCTGTCCGTGCCCTGCATGGTATTGGGCGAGTTGGCCCAGGGCTTTGCGCTGACGGTGTGCGCCGCGCGGCCGGGCAGGCTGCTGACCAGCGCTGGTTTCGCGCTGACCGTGGAGCATGGGCTGGAGGCCTTGCGCGAGGCCGATGTGGTGATCGTGCCCAGCTGGCCCAATCCGGCGACGGCCGCCGAGCCGGCGCTGTTGCAAGCGCTGCGCCAGGCGCATGCCGATGGCGCGCAGCTGGTGGGGCTTTGCCTGGGCGCCTGCGTGCTGGCCGAGGCGGGCCTGCTCGACGGCCGCCGCGCCACCACGCATTGGGCTTATGCCGAGCCGTTCTCGCGGCGCTATCCTGCGGTGCGGCTGGACGCGGACGTGCTGTATGTGGAGGACGGCAGCCTGCTGACCTCGGCCGGCACGGCGGCGGCGATAGACTGCTGCCTGCACCTGCTGCGGCAACGCCAGGGCGCCGAGGCGGCCAACCGCGTGGCGCGGCGCATGGTGGTGGCGCCGCACCGCCAGGGCGGCCAAGCGCAGTTCATCGCGCAGCCCCTGCCTAAGGCCGGCCGGGACAGCCGCCTGGGCGAGCTGCTGGACTGGCTGCGCGCCCATCTGCGCGAGGCGCATACGCTGGACGGCCTGGCGGCGCGCCTGGCCATGAGCCGGCGCACCTTCTCCCGGCGTTTTCACGGGCTGACCGGCGCCACGCTGGGAGAATGGCTGGCGGACGAAAGGCTGGCCTTGAGCCAGCGCCTGTTGGAAACCACCGCGTTGTCGATGGATGAGGTGGCGGAGCAGGCGGGCCTGGGCTCGGCCGTGTCGCTGCGGCGGCTGTACCGCCACAAGCTTGGCGTGTCGCCCGCGGCTTGGCGGCAGGCCTTTCGCGGCGCGGATAAGGCCTAACAGGCCGTTGAAAAACACGTCGATCTTGCCCCAACCCATTTCCGCATGAACAAAAATGGGCGGTTTCAGCGGGCAGAATGCCCATAAATCCGTTCTCTGCCTGGGTTTTCAGGCTGTTTGCCGGTTATCCGGCGATTTTGGGCGCAATACGCCCTATACATGCGATCCGCCCCAGCAACCGGACAGGCTGCCCATGCGGATCAGGTTATAGGTCGCAAACGCTAAAAAAGTTTGCCCGGCCAGTTTGGCCCGGCCGATCAGTTTGGTTTTGCGAAGGCCTCCGACGGTTTTCAGCCAGCCGAAGCATTCCTCGATCCGTTTGCGTCGCCGCTGGCTGATCGCGTAACCCTCATGGCGCGTGGTGCGGCTGTCGATGGCGCTGCCGACACGCTTGCGCGCCACGTGCGGCGTGATGCCCAAGTCTCTGCAGCCGTTCACGAAAGCCGGCGTGTCATAGCCCTTGTCCGCGCCGACGGTGCTGCCTTTCTTGGCATTGCGCAGCAACAGGTTCAGCGCTTCGATGTTTTCGGCGTGGCCATTGACCTCGGACACCGAGACGTCCACCACCAGACCGTTGCGGTTCTCGGTCAGGATATGGGCCATATGGCACAAGCGGCTGGCGTCGCCGGCGCTCTTGCGGGCCAGTCGCGCTTCCGGATCGGTTCGCGATTGATGCGTCTGGTTGCTTCGCTTCTCGCCCCGGAAATCGACGTCCGGGTTGCGCCCTGCGGGTGGGGACGTGTCGTCATCCTTGTGAACAAAGCTTTTGTGCGAAGCCCAGGCATCGATCAGCGTGCCGTCGACGCTGAAATGTTCGTCGCTGGTGAGCTTGCCCCACTCGGCCAGGCTGCGTACGCGAATGAAGAAGGCGCGGGCGACGTCTTCGGTAAACAAGCGGTCGCGATTTTGCGAGAAGGTCGAGTGATCCCATACGCGGGCATCGGCGGAAAGGCCGACGAACCAGCGAAACAGCAGGTTGTAGTCCAGTTGCTCTACCAGCAGCCGCTCGGAGCGGATGGTGTAGAGCACTTGCAGCAGGGAGGCGCGCAGCAGATGTTCAGGCGGAATCGAAGGCCGCCCGACGCGGGAATATAAGCCGTCGAATACGTCATTCATCGAGCCGAGCACCAGGTCGACCATCTGGCGGATCTTGCGCAGCGGGTGATGAGCCGGGATGCGATCTTCCAGCTGGATGTAGCTGAACAGATTGGTCTGACTGTCGTTGCGGACGCCTCTCATCGGGTGCTTTCGCGGTTCGTTGGATGTTGATGATTATACCAAATGAATGGCTGTTGGTTTTTCAACGGCCTGCTAATCCATAACCATCCTATGTGCATGGCATGCTTATTGCTGCCTGGCGGGGAGCAACCGCGAGGAGGTGGCCATGCAAGTGGATAGCGTTTCCGCGCTCAGTGCCTGGCGCGAGCAGGTCGGCAAGCCGGCAAGTTTTGCCGGGCAGGGAGGCGGAGAGGGTTTTGCCAGCCAGTTGGCGCAGGCGGGGCAGACGCCGGCGGGCGGCGCGCCCACGGTGCGGCCGCCGCCTTTTCACGATGGGCAACAGACGGCGGAGGACATCCAGTGGCTATTGCCTACGCGGGAGACCGTGGCCAGGCACGGCGAATACGTGCGCCAGCTGCTGGCGCAGGCGATGAGCCAGGCGGGCCTGCCCATGAACCCGCCGTTCCAGCTGGCCAGCACGGCGGATGGCGAGATCAAGCTGTCCGGGCAGCGGCCCGACCTGGCCCGCATCGAGCAACTGTGCAACACAAACCGCGAGTTGAATCACGCCATCTGCAATCTGCAGGCGATTGCCGCGGATGTGCCGCGGATGGATGAGGCGGCGGCTTATGCCAGGGCTTGGCAGCGGGCGCCAAGCGACGCGGAGCGCATGGCGGTGTTCTGGTATTACTCGGCCAGGATGAAGCAGCCGGGGCGCGTGGAGGTCACCTTGAGCGGCAGTGCGGCGCAGCTTGTCGTCAATGGCGAAACGATGCCGCCATACCGGGGCTGATCCGGCCCGCGAGCGGGCCGTACGGAAATCTGCCGGCGCCGGAACGGGCCAGGCGCCGGCCAAGCGCGCGGCTTAGAAGCCGCGGTAGTGCGCGCCCTGCGCGCCGCCGGCAGGCGGCTGGGGCGGCGCGGGCGGCGTCTTGCCCATGCCTTGCTGCAAGTAATGGATGGCGGCCTCCAGCTGGGCATCCTGTCCCTTGAAGGTGGCCCAGGGCAGATTGTCCACGGCGATGTCCGGCTTCACGCCGCGGCCTTCCACCACCCAATGCCGGCTGCCGTCCGGCGCCACCACGAACTGAGGCGACTGGGCGGCGCGCGCGATGCCTTGGTCGCGGCTCCAGTTCTGATCGCTCAGCCACATGCCGGCGCCGGCGGTCGGTTCGCCTATCAGGGTGGCGATGCCCAGCCGCTGCAGGCCCAGAGCGAAGGTCTCGCCGTCGGAATAGGTGGCGCCGTCTATCAGCGCCACCACCTTGCCGCGGAAGGCGTAGGGCGGGTTGGGGCTGGTGACGCGCTCATTGCCGTTCTGCCACCATACCCAGACCCGGCGCAGCAGTTTTTCCAGCAGCCAGCGGTCGATATTGCCGCCGTCGTTGTGGCGCAGGTCCAGGATCAGGCCTTCGCGGTCGAATACCGGGTAGTATTCGCGCGCCCAGCGCGCGGCGTCTTCCTTGCCCATGGCCTGCAGGTGCACATAGCCGATGCGGCCGGCCGATTGCTTTTCCACCATGCGCTGGCGCTGCTCCTCCCAACCCAGATAGCGCAAGTCGCGGTCGCGCGACAGGCTCACGGGGCGCACGATGACCTGACGGCTGACGCCGGCGCGGACGATTTGCAGCAGCACCTGTTTGTCGACCTGGCCGCGCAGCGCGCTGGCCAGCGCGTACTCGCTGGCAACGGGCTGGCCATTGATGCGCGAAATCACGTCGCCGACGCGCACGTCCGCTTCCGGCCGCGCCAGCGGCGAGCGTTCTTCCAGCAGTTCGGGATCGCCGTTCCAGATCGCGGTCACCTCCAGTCCGCCGGCGACGCGGCGGAAGTCCGCGGCCAACTGGCCGACGGCGAGGTCGGGCTGGGGCGCGCCCTGGCTGCGGATGCCCACCTGGCTGTGCTGGATGCCGACGTTGGCTATCATCTGCGCCAGCACGTCGTTCAGCTCCTGGCGCGTGGTGACCTGGTCCACCAGCGGCGCGAAACGCTTGCGCATCGCCGCCCAGTCCACCGAACGCATCGTGGCCAGATGCACGCTGTCGCGGTGCATGCGCCAGGTGTCGGCGAAGATCTGCCGCCACTCGGCGCGCGGGTCCAGCGGCAGGCTCCAGTCCCTCAGGCTGACGGCGTACTTGTCCATCTCCTTGGGCATTTTCTCGCCGGCCGGCACCACGGCCAGGCTGGGCTGGCCGCCTTCCTCGCGCACCAGCAAGAGTTTTTTGCGGTCGGCGGACTGGCGGTATTCCTTGACGCCCTCGGCGAAGACTTCCGGCTTGGGCGGCGTGGGGTTGGGGGCCTCGATCGACAGGGAAATCAGTTGCTTCAGCTTGGACTCGGGACTGGCTGCGCGCGCGAAATAAAGCCGCTTGTCGTCCACCTTGAGGCTGTCGTAATTGCCGGCCTCCAGCGGCACTTCGTACAGGCGGCGGCGGAAGCCGTTGTCCAGCCGCACCGGCTTGGGTCCCTTCTTGGCGGTTTTGGCCTTGTCGTCCTTCGCCTTGTCGTCCTTGGGCTTGTCGTCTTTGCCTTTGTCGTCTTTGCCGTGGCCCTTGTCTTCGTCATCGGCCTTGCCGGCCAGCTCGTCCTTGGGCTGGAAGGGCCAGCGGGCCGCCGCGTCCAGCATCAAGCCGTAGATTTTGGTCTGCTTGTTGAAGTAGGGCGCCGGGTCGCGCTGTCCCCAGGGGCTAGAGACTTCCGAGTCCAGATTGCGGTCGCTGAGGAAGTACAGCGTCTTGCCGTCCGGCGAGAAGGCCGGGCTGCGCGCGTGGTAGCGGTCGCTGCTCAGCGGCAGGTGCTGATGGCTTTGGCTGTCGTAGAGCCAGAGCCGGGCGAACTCGTTGGCGGCGTCCGCGCTATAGGCCAGGTAACGGCTGTCCGGCGACCAGGCGAAGTCGGCGTAGCCGCCGCGCTCCAGCTGTCGCAACAGCTTGCGTTCGCCTGTCTCCAGGTTCAGCAGCCACAGGCGACGGCGGCCGTCGCTGTAAACCAGCTTCTTGCCGTCCGGCGCGGCCAGCGGCTGTTCGATGGGCGAGTCGCTGCCATGGCTGATCTGGCGCGCGGCCTCGCCGCCGCGGCTGCCTATGCGCCAGAATTCCTGCTCGCCGCTCTTGTCGCTGGTCAGCAGCAGGGATTTGCCGTCGGCGCTGAAGACCAGCTCGCGCGCGCGTTGCGCGCCATCGGTCAGCACGTCGGCGCGGCGGCCGGATCCGACCGGAAACACCGAGACATAGCCGCGCGCCTGCACGGCGACGCGGTCGCCATTGGGCGACAGCGCCAGCGCGGAGATGTAGCTGACCGGGTTGCTGATCATTTGCGGCCGCAGTTGCTCGAAGTCAGAGTTGAGCCGGATGGCGGGCGTGCGGTCGGCGCCGGTTTGCGGGTCGAACACATGGATGGCGCCGGCGCGGGTGTAGACGATGCGATCCTGGCCTGGCGCGGCGTAGAGGCTGGCGTCGCGCACCTCGAAGTCGCGGTAGTGGGTCAGCTCGCGGCTATCGGCCAGCGTGCCGTCCGCGCCCAGCCTGGCCTGCCACAGATTGAGGCGGCCGCCCTTGTCGCTGATGAAGAATACCTGGTCGCCGTCGCACATGGGCTGGCGGCTGGTGCCGGGATGGCCGGGAAAGGCGGGCTTGGCTTCCTGGCCCGGCTTCCAGCTCCACAGCTGCTGGCGCAGGCCGCCGACGTAGCCGATCACGTTGTCGCTGGGCTGCGGTTCGCGCGCGAACACCGTGGGCTGGCCCTGGCCGTTCAAGCAGGCTTCCGCGGCCTGGGCCAGCGGGATGGCCGCGCGACGGCCGCTGGCCGGGTCAATCAGGTAGAGCCGGGTATCCGGCTTGCCGCTGTAACGGCTGCTGGCCACCAGCACGCGGCCGTCGCGGCTCCAGCCCTGCACTTTGATGCCGCGGTCGCCGTCCACGGTCAGCCGTTTGGTCGGACCGCCTTCTGCCGGCATCACGTAAACCTCGGGTCCGCCGTCGTAGCGGCCGACGAAGGCCAGCCAGCGGCCATCGGCGGACAAGGCGGGATAGCTGGGATCGGCCGCGCTGCTGGTGAGCCGCCGCGCGGTGCCGCCCTCGTAGGGCACGCGCCACAGATGGCCTTCGGCGACAAAGACGATGCCGTCGCGGCCGGCGACGGCCTGGCGGTAGTAGCCGAGCTTGGCGCTATCGACGGCGACGGGGGCGGCGGGCAGGGCGGCCAGGGCGTGGGCGACGGCCAGATTCAAGGCGAGCAGGGAAAGCGTAAGGGTGGGGCGGGGGTGGCGACTCAATGCTTTTCTCCGGGTTGCGAGCGCGGCAAAGCAAAGCATGATGCAGCATGGTCCTTACTATGACAATGGTGTTTTTGTGAATGGCGCGACTTGGCAAGAAAAAACCGGGAGCGGCCCGGATGGCGCCTGTTTCAGCCCTGGAAGGCTGTTCAAGCGCGATCCGAAGCCGCCCCCGGCGGGACGGTGCGGGAGGATTAGAAATCGACCTGCAGCGACACCGAGGCGCTGCGCGGCGCGCCCAGGTTATAGCGCACCGTGTCCGCCGCATTGACCTTGGCCGAAGTGGGGATGCGGTAGCTGGTGTTGAACATATTGCTGAGGTTCAGCTTCAGCGTCGGGTTCTTCAGCACGCCCATATTGGCGAAGCGGTAGCCGGCGTCCAGATCCACCGTGGTGTATTCCGGGACCACTTCGTCGTTGGCCAGCGTGGCGAACTGCTTGCCGGTGTGCTTGACGTCGGTGCGCACATACCAGGCGCCCGGCGCGTATTGCAGCGACAGCGCGGCCATCCAGCGCGGGGTCATCGGGAAGTCGTTGCCTTGCAGCTGCAGCGGCGTCACGCTGCCGTTGTTCTTCCAGTCCAGATTGTTCTTGATCTCGCTGTGGTTGCTGGTGAGGGAGGCATAGGCGCTCCAGCCCTTGACCGGCACGGTGCCCAGCTCCAGCTCGCCGCCCCAGGTGTGCACGGAGCCCGCGTTGACGTTGACGGATTTCTGGGTGACGGAGTCGTAGGAGTTGGCCTGGCGGTTGCTGAAGTCCACGTTGAACAGCGAGCCGCTCATGGTCAGCCAGTCGCCTTGCCAGCGGTAGCCCAGGTCGGTGTTGATCGAGGTCTCGGGCTGCACGTCGTTCGCCAGCACCACCTGGCCGTTGATCACCTGCACATTGCCGTTGCTGCCGCTGTAGGCGTAGTTAGGCACGGCGCGGTAGTTCTTGGTGACGTTGAAGAACAGCTGCTGCTTGGGCGTCAGGTAGTAGCGCGCGCCGAAGCTGGGCAGCGTCTCGCGGTAGGTCTTGCTGATGGTGTAGTCGTAAGCCGCCGCGCACGCGGTCTTGCCGGAGCAGCCTTCGTTGGCGTGGTTGGTGAACTCGCGCTTGATCTGCGGCGTGCGCAGGCCGGCGTTGAAGCTCAGGCGGTCATTCATGAAGTTGAAGGTGCCGATGGCGAACAGCTGGGTGGCGGTGCTGATGGTGTCCCAGTCACGGTACTGGTACAGGCTGCCGTCCGGGCGGGTGATCAGGCCGGAGTGCATCCATACGTCTTGCGGGCTGCCGTCATTGTTGGCGATGCTGGCCTGGCCGGTTTGCACGTGCTGGGCGCGCTCGTACCAGACGCCGGCTTGCAGCAGGTGGTTGCCCCAGCTCTGCTCCATGGTGACGGTGATGCCGGGACGGCGGGTGCGGGTGATGCTGCTGCCGTTGACCACGATGGTGTCCAGCGTGTCGCCGTCGCCGTTCAGGTCCTTGGCGGCCGTGTTGGTATGGGTGGCGGGGTTCAGGAAGCCGCTTTCCGATTGCGTCTGCTGGCTGGTGCCGCCGCCATAGCCGTACCAGAAATAAGGCTGGATCTTGAGGCGGGTGTCCGCGCTCAGCTTCAGCACGGCATCCACCTTGGCGATCACGTTTTCAAACGGGTTCTGCTGCAGCTGGTAATACTGCGGCGACGGGCCGGTTTCTTTCTGAGCGGTGCCGAACTGCGGCGGCAGGCGGCCGGGGACGAACTGAGTGGAGTAGTCGTAGTTGTAACCATTTTTCTGCAGTTGTTGCAGGGTGGCCGCGCCGAAACTGTTGCCGATTTGGCGGTTGTACAGCACGGAGGCGTTGATGTGGCCGGCGCCGAAGTCGTAGCGGATGCCGGTATCCACGTGGTCGCGCTTCATGCCGCCGGCGCCCTTCCACTTGTCCACTTCGCTGTGGGAGTAGCTGACGAAGGCGCGGGCTTTCTTGTCGGCGAACAGGCCGGTGTCGCCGCGCACATAGGTGCGTTGCAGGCTGTTGCTGCCCAGGCTCTGGGCGAAGCGCACGCGGCGTTCCTTTTCCGGTTCGCAGGTGACAAAGCCCATATTGCCGCCGCTGGCGCCCATGTGCGGCGCGTCGGTGTCGCTGGAGCCCTGGGTCACCGAGGCTTGGCACAGGTTCTCCATGTCCACGAACTCTTGCGGGTAGACCGCGTAGCTGCCCGAGTCATTGACCGGCACGCCGTTGATGGTGACGCCGATTTGGTCGGAGTTGAAGCCGCGGATGGTCAGCGCGCCGCCGAACATGCCGGAGTTGTCCTGGCTGGAGGCATTGACGCCGGGCACCATATTGATGCCCTGGTAGATGTTGGAGGTCGGGCTTTGTTTTTCCAGCGCGGCCTTGTTGACGTCGCTGCGCGCGCGCGCGCCGTCCTGTTGCTGCAGCAAGCCCACGCCCAGCTTGTCTCCGGCGCCGGTGATGGTGACGGTTTGCAGCTGGGTTTCCTCTGCGGACGCGGCCTGACTGGCCAGGGCAGCGAGCACGGCCAGGGTCAAAGGTCGCATGAATGCTTTTTTATTCATTGAATTTCCTGAATTGTTTAGAAATCAACTTTTATCTTAATTGGCTATTGGCGCGGCCATCCTGTGGCGCCTGGAAAAGGCGAGGGATGACGGCGCCGAATGAGAGCGCAGGAGCTGGGCGGAATTCCAATCGGCATATTTATTCTAAAAATCAGATGCTTGTCGTTTTCTGAAGGGCAAGGGCTGATGTTTCGGAAAAACTGACGATATGAATTATTTTGCCTTGAAATTATTTTTAAGCGGCAAATCTAGTTGATCGTCATTTCATTTTCAAGAAACAACTGTTACAAAAAGAATAAAGAAATATGTCTTTATATGAAGTTTATAGCGGTGAATTTTGCAGATTTACGCTAATTTTCTGCCTGGATTCGGCGATATGTTAATGAATTGTAAGGATTTGTTTGGGGTGGACTTGCCAGGATGTTGGCATGATTTGTGCGAAAGGGTGGGCGGCCGGTCGGCCGCCGGGAGGGGTCAGGCGGACAGGTTGCGCGCGTGGATGCCCGCGTCGTCCAGCAGCAGGTAGCCGCCGGTGGCGCCGTGCCAGTCCTGGATGACCCAGCGGCTGGCGGCATCGTGGCGGTGATGGGCGGGGCGATGGGTGTGGCCGTGAATCAGGGTCGGCCAGCCGTGCGCGGCCAGCAGTGCGCGCACCGCATTTTCCGTGACGTCGGAAATGGCGGTCAGGCCGGTCTGTTGCTTGTTCATCTCGCTCTGCGCGCGCGCGTGGCGGGCGATGGCGTGGCGCTCGGCCAGCGGCTTGGCCAGCATGGCTTGCTGCCATTGCGGGCTGCGGCTCATCGCGCGGAACTGCTGGTAAGCGGCGTCGTCGGCGCACAGCGCGTCGCCGTGGCTCAGCAGGATGCGCTGGCCATGCGCCTCTATCAGCGTGGGATCGTCCAATAGCTTGGCGCCGCTGCGCGCCTCGAAACCGGCGCCCAGCAGGAAGTCGCGGTTGCCGCGCATCACGTAGAGCGGGGTTTGCGCGGCAAAGTCGCGCATGGCGGCCAAGGGCGCGTCCAGATACGGCGAATCGTCGTCGTCGCCCACCCAGTATTCGAACAGATCGCCCAGGATGTACAGCGCGTCTATGCGGCCGCGCCAGACGGCGAGCGTGTCCAGGAACAGCTGGTTCAGCGCCGGCGTGTCGTCGGCGAGGTGCAGGTCGGAAATGAAGTGAATGGCCATGGCTGCTGCGTTGTCCGTAAGCAAGACAAAGCCGGGGCGGGGCCCCGGCTGGATTGACGATGCTGGCGAGGCTTAGAGCACTTCCGCCTTCTGGATCACCACCGGCTCCACCGGCACGTCCTGATGGCCGCCGCTGCGGCCGGTGCGCACGGTCTTGATGCGGTCCACCACGTCCTGGCCGGACACCACTTCGCCGAACACGGCGTAGCCCCAGCCTTGGGTGCTTTCGGACTTGAAGTCCAGGAAGTCGTTGTCGGCCACATTGATGAAGAACTGCGCCGACGCGGAGTGCGGGTCCATGGTGCGGGCCATGGCGATGGTGTAGTTCTTGTTGGACAGGCCGTTGTTGGCCTCGTTCTGGATCGGGTCGCGCGTCGGCTTCTGGTTCATGTCGGCGTCGAAACCGCCGCCCTGGATCATGAAGCCGTTGATCACGCGGTGGAAGATGGTGCCGTCGTAATGGCCGCTCTTCACGTATTCCTCGAAGTTGGCGGCGGTCTTCGGCGCCATTTCGTGGTTCAGCGTCAGCGTGATTTCGCCGAAATTGGTGGTCAGTTTGATCATTTGGCTTTCCTTTGCGTTGCAGCCGCGCGGCGCGGGCTTACGGTTTGATGGTGACTTTCTGGATGACGATGGGTTCGAACGGAACGTCATCCATGCCGTTCATGCTGCCGGTGCGGGTCTTGGCGATGCGGTTGACCACATCCATGCCCTTGGTGACCTTGCCGAACACGGCGTAGCCGGCGCCCTGCGGCGACGGCGATTTGTAATTGAGGAAGTCGTTGTTGGCGACGTTGATGAAGAACTGCGCGGTGGCGGAGTTAGGCTCGGCGGTGCGCGCCATGGCGATGGTGCCGATGTCGTTCTTCAGGCCGTTGCTCGCCTCATTGACGATGGGCGGCTTGGTCGGCTTCTGGTTCAGCTTGGTGTCGAAACCGCCGCCCTGGATCATGAAGCCGTCGATCACGCGGTGGAAGACGGTGCCGTTGTAGTGTCCGGCCTTGGCGTAGGCGACGAAATTGGCCACGGTCTTGGGCGCCTTGGCCTGGTCCAGCGTGATTTCGATAGTGCCCTTGTTGGTGGCCATCTCTACGACCGGAGCGGCGAGGGCCAGGACGGGCAGGGCGAGCGCGGCCAGGCCGCAGAGCAGTTTCTTCATGATGGGCTGACGTATCGGCAAGAAAGTCGGGCTGTGATTCTAGCACAGCGCGCGCGGCAGGTTGACGGCGGGGCCATGGGGCAGGGGATTTAACTTTCGTTAAGGAAGTTATGTTTTTTTCTTGCTTGACCCGAGCTTGGAGTTTAGACTCCACGCCCTAAAAAGATGCAAGCGCTATCTATTTATCATGCTTGCGCCGCTTGGCCTGCTGTGCCGGCCAATCAGAAGAACGTTTCAGGAACATTTGCCATGCCTTATGCCTTGCGCCCCGCCCGTCTGATCTCCCTCGCTGTCGCGTCCCTGTTCGCCGCCGCTCCCGCCGCTAACGCCGCCGGTTTCCAATTGACCGAGCAAAGCGTGGCCGCCATGGGCCGCGCCTATGCCGGCGCCGGCGTGGCCGGCGACGATCTGTCCGCCGTGTTCTACAATCCGGCCGGCATGACGCTGCTGTCCGGCACCCGCGCCCAGGGCGGCCTGACCTATGCTGAAATCAACGCGCCGTTCAACGGCAGCAATACCACGGTCAGCGCCAATCCGCTGACCGGCAAGCCGCTGGCCACCACCACCGCCAACGCCTCCGACAATGGCCGCGCGCCGGGCGAAGCCATCCCCAACGCCTACTTCACGCATCAGATCAACGCGCAATGGCATGTCGGCCTGGGCCTGACCACGCCGTTCGGCTTGGGCGCGCGCTACAGCGAAAACTGGGGCGGCCGCGACAACGGCATTTCCAGCTCCATTCAGACCCTGGACATCAATCCCTCGCTGGCCTACAAGCTGGACGAGCATTGGAGCTTCGGCGGCGGGGTGTCCGCGCAGTACGCCAAGGCCAAGCTGAAGAAGGGCGCCTTCTTGCCCGGCGTGACCGGCGAGCTGCATGCGGACAGCTGGGGCTTCGGCTACAACCTGGGCGTGATGTACGCTTACAGCGCCGACACCCGCGTCGGCCTGTCCTATCGCTCCAAGATCAGCCACCAGGCCAAGGGCGACTATACCAACGCCGGCTTCCCCAATCTGCCGCTGGCGCCGGGTCTGGCGCTGCCGCTGTCCAAGCTGAACGGCACCTACGCCGGTTCTGCCGACGTCACCGCGCCGGAATCGTTGCTGCTGAGCGGCTATAGCAAGCTGAACAGCAAGTTCGCCCTGGCGGGCACGGTGCGCTGGACGCATTGGAGCCGCTTCGACCAACTGGTGGTCAAGGGCAGCCCGGCCTTTACCTATCCGGCAGGCTTCCCGGTGGTGGGCGGCAAGAGCGTGGACACCACCACCATCATCGACAACCACTGGAAAAACAGCTGGCTGTTCTCGATTGGCGGCGACTACTTCTACAGCGACGCGCTGACCCTGCGCGCCGGCCTGGGCTATGAGACCACGCCGGTACCTAATGCCCAGCACCGCAACGCGCTGATCCCGGACGCCAACCGCGTGTGGCTGAGCCTGGGCGCGGGTTACCAGATCGGCAAGCAGACCCGCATCGATGCCAGCTATGCCTATCTGCGCGCTATGGGCGACACCAAGATCGACAACACGTCCAAGAGTCCCTTCGGCACGCAGAGCCATCTGCGGGGCGATTACTCGTCCATCACCGGCCATCTGCTGGGCGTGCAGCTGCAGTATCGTTTCTAAGGCCATGCGCGGCAGCGCATAGAAAGGCGCGGCCCAGGCCGCGCCTTTTTGCGTCTCCGCCTCAACCCGGCGGCTGCAGCGGCAGCTTGGTGGTTTGCTTGATCGCGTTGAGCACGATGGTGGATTTGACGCTGCGCACCAACGACAGCTGCATCAGCTTGTTCATCACGAAGGCGGACAGGGAGGGCAGGTCCGGCACCACGATGCGCAGCAGGTAGTCGGCCTCGCCGGCGGCGGCGTAGCACTCCAGCACTTCGGGCAGGTCGTGGATGGATTGGGCGAAATCCTGCAGCGCGGCCTCGTTGTGGCGTTCCAGGCTGACGTTGGCGAAGGCCATGACGGACAGGCCGACATGCTCCGGGTTCAGCGCCACCTGGTAGCCCTGGATCACGCCGTCCTGCTCCATGCGCTGGATGCGGCGGCCGATCTGCGAGGCGGACAGCGCGATGGCTTGCGCCAGCTTCTGGTGGGTGGCGCGCGCGTCCAGCTGCAGCTGCTGCAGAATCTGCATGTCGAAGCGGTCTAATTCAATTTTGCGCATTTCAAGCAATTTATGACGTTTAATGCGGCAAGTATGCAAAAAATACTTTTATTAGGCAAATAATGCGGACTTGCCGCATCCGCGCGGGGCTAAACTAGAGTAAATCTTCCAAATTTGGAGTCCCGAACATGAACGACCGCGCCGACTTTGTGGTGCCCGACATCACCACGCGCAAGAATGTCGGATTGAGCCACGACGCCAACGACTACACCCTGCCGCAGCCGCTGGAGCGCTACACCGCGGAAGATCATGCCACCTGGGCCACGCTGTACGCGCGCCAGAGCCAGCTGCTGCCGGGCCGCGCCTGCGACGAATTCCTGCAGGGCCTGCGCGATCTGGAAGTGGATCACGACCGGGTGCCGGATTTCGAGAAGCTGAACCAGAAGCTGATGGCCGCCACCGGCTGGAAGATCGTCGCCGTGTCGGGCCTGATTCCCGACGACGTGTTCTTCGAGCATCTGGCCAACCGCCGCTTCCCGGTGACCTGGTGGCTGCGCGAGCCGCATCAGCTGGATTACTTGCAGGAGCCGGACGTGTTCCACGACCTGTTCGGCCATGTGCCACTGCTGATCAATCCGGTGTTCGCCGACTATCTGGAGGCCTACGGCAAGGGCGGCATCAAGGCCAAGGCGCTGGGCGCGCTGCCCATGCTGGCGCGGCTGTACTGGTACACGGTGGAGTTCGGCCTGATCAATACGCCGGCCGGCATGCGCATTTACGGCGCCGGCATCCTGTCCAGCAAGTCCGAGTCTATCTACTGCCTGGATAGCGCCAGCCCCAACCGCGTCGGCTTCGACCTGATGCGCATCATGAACACGCGCTACCGCATCGACACATTCCAAAAAACCTACTTCGTCATCGACAACTTCAAGCAGCTGTTCGACGCCACCGCGCCGGATTTCGCGCCGCTGTACCGGCAACTGGCCGACAGCGCGCCGTGGGGCGCCGGCGACATCGCGCCGACCGACGTGGTGATCAACGAGGGAGACCGCCAGGGCTGGGCGGAGACTGACGACGTGTGAGCGCCGTCTGCATTAGGCAAAAAGCCCGTCGGCTTACGACGGGCTTTTTTCATGGCGCGCGCCGGCTGGATGCGGTCTTAATGGCCAAGGAGGCTGACCATCGCCGCGATGGACAGGATGGAAAGCATGGTCGAGGCCATCACGCTGCGGGCCGCGCGCGCTCAATGCGTCGCGCCGCCGGCGATTTTCGCGTCCTCGCTCTGAGTCAGCGCAATGTCCACCGCAATGCGCAAGGCCGCCGCGCAGTCTTCCAGCCGCATGCTGGGCTGGCCGGGATGGGCCGCCGCCTGCTCCGGCAAATAGGGGATGTGGATGAAGCCGCCGCGCGCGCCGCCGTGGTGCAGCAGGCCGTACATCACGTGGTTGCAGACGAAGGTGCCGGCCGTTTGCGAGACCGAGGCCGGGATATCGCATTCGCGCAGGGCGGCGACGATGGCCTTGATCGGCAGGGTGGAGAAGTAGGCGGCCGGGCCATCCGCGGCGATGGGCTGGTCTATCGGCTGCTTGCCTGCGTTGTCGGGGATGCGCGCGTCGTCGACGTTGATCGCCACCCGCTCCACGCTGATGTCGGGCCGGCCGCCGGCCTGGCCGACGGCGATGACCAAGTCGGGACGCAAGCCCTCCAGGTGGTGGCGCAGCTCGGACAGCGCCGCGCCGAACACGCAGGGCAGGCGGCGCGCGACGACGCGGGCGCCGGCGATGGTTTCCCCATCCAGCAGTTTCACCGCCTCCCAGGACGGGTTGACGGTTTCGCCTCCAAACGGCTCGAAGCCGGTCAACAGCACGGTTCGCATATTTCTCTCCTCAGCGGAACATCAGCCAGTTAAGCAGAACGGCGTTGACCGCCAGCAAGGCCAGCGCGGTGGGCACCTGGGCCTTGATCACCGCGTTTTTGTCTTCCAGCTCCAGCAGAGCGGCCGGCACGATGTTGAAATTGGCCGCCATCGGCGTCATCAGGGTGCCGCAATAGCCGGAGAACATGCCGATGGCCGCCATCACCGCCGCGTCGCCGTGGTGCATGCCCACCAGAAACGGTATGCCGATGCCGGCGGTCATCACCGGGAAGGCGGCGAAGGCGTTGCCCATGATCATGGTGAACAGCGCCATGCCCAGCACATAGGCCAGCACCGCTACCCAACGCGCGTCCAGCGGCAGGTAGTTGGTGGCGACGTGGGACACCGCCTTGCCCACGCCGGCGTCGGCGAACAGCAGGCCCAGCAGCGCCAGCATCTGCGGCAGCAGCACCGCCCAGCCCATGCAGTCCAGCAGCCGGCGCGTTTCGCGCATGCCTTGGGCCGGCGTTTCGCGCGCCAGCCAGCAGGCGGCGGCCAAGGCCGCCAGGCAGGAGAGGCCCAGCGCCAGCAGGGTGGTGTTTTTCGGGTCGAACAGCGGCGTGCCGGCGATCTTCACCTCCTTTGCCGCCACGCTCAGCAGCACCGTCAATACAGGCACCAGCAAGGAGGGCAGGAACACCTTGCCGCCCAGCCGCTGTAGGCTTTGCCGCAGCTTGTCCGCGGCCATCGGCGCGTGTTGGCCGGCCGCCAGCCGGCCCAGGCCGGCGATGGCCACCATGGCCAGCACCATGGCGCCGGACAGTTCCGCCGGCAGCCAGTCGCCGGCCAGGAACAGGATGCCGAACAGGCCCCAAAACGCCGCGCTGCCGAAGCGGCGCGGGTGGTCGCGGTCGGCCAGGGTGAAGGCCGCCACCGCCAGCAAGACCGCGCCGGCCAGCCAGTACAGATATTCGATGCGCAGAATCATGCGTGTTCTCCCTTCAGGCGGGCGGCGGGTTGGCCATGGCGCAGCAGATGGCGTTCCAGCCGCAGCAGGCGCGCGCCGTGGATCAGGAAGGCGAACAGGGCGGTGGGGATGCCCCATAGCGCAATGTGCAGCGGCTCGGTGGTCACCCCGTTTTCCTGCAGGAAGGTATGCATCAGGATGACCGCGCCGAAGGCGACAAAGATGTCCTCGCCGAAGAACAGGCCCACGTTGTCAGTCGCCGCGCACATGGCGCGCAGCTTCTGCCGTTGTTCCGGCGACAGCTCGCCATGGCGCTGCTCGAAGGCGCCTTCGCTCATCGGCGCCAGGATGGGACGCACCATCTGCGGATGGCCGCCCAGGCCGGTCAGGCCCAGCGCCGCCGAGATTTCGCGCGCAAACAGATAGACCACCAGCAGGCGGCCCACCGTGGCCTTGCGTATCTTGCGCACCAGCTCGCGGGCTTGCTCGCGCAGGCCGTGCCGCTCCATCAGGCCCACCACCGGCAGCACCAGCAGCACGATCAGGCTCAGATTGCGCGTTTTCATGAAGCCGTGGCCGAATTCGGCCAGCAAGGGCAGCGGCTGGATGCCGGCGGCCAGGCCGGTGACGACGCCGGCGGCGCATACCACCAGCAGCGGGTTGAAGCGCAGCAGGAAGCCGGCCACCACCACCGCGATGCCTAGCAGCGGCCAGAGATTGAGAGCTTGATCCATGGTTTCTCCTTTGTCTTGGGGGAGCGCCGCGCGGTCTAGCCGCCGCGCTGGCGCGGGAACGGTTTAGTCGGCGCGGATGGCGACGCCGGACTGCTCCAGATGTTGGCGGAGCCTGCGGGCGAAGGCCGCTGCATGGGGGCCGTCGCCATGCAGGCAGATGGTGTCGATCTGCAACGGCACGGATTCGCCGTCGACAGCGGCCACGCTCTGCTTACGCACCATCTGTTCCACTTGCGCCAGCATCGCTTCGTCCGTGTCCAGCAGGTCGCCGGGCTGGCCGCGCGGCACCAGGCTGCCGTCGGCGCGGTAGCCGCGGTCGGCGAAGCCTTCCTGCCGCGTCTCCAGTCCTTCGGCGCGGCAGGCTTCGATGAACCGGCTGCCGGCCAGGCCCATCACGCGCAGCCGCGGGTTGTAATCGCGGATGGCGCGGGCCAGGGTTTGCGCCAGTTCCGGCTGGCGCGCGGCTTGGTTGTACAGCGCGCCGTGCGGTTTGACGTGGGC
Source organism: Chromobacterium paludis (assembly GCF_008275125.1). NCBI lineage: Bacteria > Pseudomonadati > Pseudomonadota > Betaproteobacteria > Neisseriales > Chromobacteriaceae > Chromobacterium > Chromobacterium paludis. The sequence goes on along the minus strand of NZ_CP043473.1, from coordinate 2,196,810 downwards.
CAGCGCGCCGCCTTCGGCGCGGACGATGGCGTCCAGCGCGCCCAGCTGGTAGAGCAGGCCCGCGCGGATGGACTCCATGGGCAGGCTCATCTCGCGGCGGCCGAAGTGTTCGCGGTCCGGGAAGCTGGGGTGGGCGCCGATGGCCACGCCCTTGGCGATGGCCAACCTGACGACGGCTTGCATGGTGTCGGCGTCGCCGGCATGCCAGCCGCAGGCGATGTTGGCGGAGCTGACCCAGTCCAGCAGCTCGGCGTCTTGGCCGCAGCCTTCGCCTAGGTCGGCGTTCAGATCAATCCTCATCGAGCAGCCTTTCTATTCTGTTCAAGTAGCGTTGCCATTGCTGATCGGCCTGGCGGAGGTCCTCCAGGCTGGATTCGACGAAGTGCAGGGAGCTGCCCAGCCTGGCCTGGCCCAATTGCCAGAGGTCCGCCGCCGCCACCATGCCCAGCCTCGGGTAGCCGCCGGTGGCTTGGGCGTCGGCCATCAGCACGATGGGCTGGCCGTCCGGCGGCAGCTGGATCAGGCCCGGCAGCGCGCCGTGCGACGGCATTTCCCTGGGCTCGGCCAATTGCAGCCGGGGGCCGGACAGGCGGTAGCCCATGCGGTTGCTGCTGGGTGTGATTTGCCATGGCGCGCTCCACAATCGTTCACGGGCGGACTTGGACAGCAGGGCGTATTCCGGGCCGGGGTGGACGCGGATTTGCGGGCCGGGGCGCGGCAGCCATACGCCGCGGCGCGGCTTGGGGGGCTTGGGCGCGCCCAGCGGCAGCCGGTCGCCATCGCGCAGGGCGCGGCCATCCAGTCCGCCGAAGCCCGCCATCAGGTCCGTGCTGGCCGACGCCATGACTTGCGGCAGCGCGATGCCGCCGTCCACGGCCAGATAGGCGCGCATGCCCAGGCGCGGCGCCTGCAGCTGCAACACCTGGCCGGCGCGAAACGGCGTGCGCCAGCCCGGCCATACCGGCTCGCCGTCCAGGGTGGCGGAGCAGTCGGCGCCGGCCAGCGCCAGCATGCCGTCGCGCAGCAGGCGGAAGCAGGCCGGCGGCAAGGTGATTTCCAGCGCCGCCGCGCTGGCGGGATTGCCCACCAGCCGGTTGGCCACGGTCAGCGCCAGCGTGTCCATCGCGCCGGCGCGACAGACGCCCAGATGCCGCGCGCCGAATCGGCCCAGGTCCTGTACCGTGGTTTGCGGGCCGGCCTTGATCGCTTCCAGCGTCATGCCGCCTCCGCCGCGACGAAGCGCACGGTGTCGCCCGGCTGCAGCGCGCTGGGCGGCTGCCGCTCCGGATCGAACAGCACCAGGTCGCTATGGCCGATGATCTGCCAGCCGCCGGGAGAGGCGGCCGGATAGATGCCGGTCTGGCTGCCGCCTATCGCCACCGATCCGGCCGGCACCTGTTGCCTGGGCGTGGCATGGCGCGGCGTGGCGAGCATAGGGTCCAGGCCGCCCAGATAGGCGAAACCGGGCTGGAAGCCCAGGAAGAACACGGTGTATTCCGCGGCGGTATGGCGGGTGATGACTTGCTTGGGCGTCAGGCCGCAATGTTGCGCCACCGCCTGCAAGTCCGGCCCGGCGGCGCCGCCGTAGCGTACGGGGATTTCCACCACGCGTCCGCCCGGGGCCGCTTGTTCCGCCTGCTGCCACAGCTTGCGCAATCTGGCCGGCCAGCCCGCCGTTTTGGCGCCGGGTTGAAGCTCCAGCATCAGGTTGTTCATGCCGGGCACCGCTTCGCGGACTTCGTCGAGGGCGCGCAGCCATTCCGCCAGCCGCCAGATGCGGCGCTGGCCTTCCAGCGTGGCCGGCGGCGGAAGCTCCAGCGTCAGGGCCTGGTTGCCTAGCCATTGGATCTGGGGCGATGATGAGGTGTCGATAGACATGGCTGTGGATTGAATATGATTTAGGAATATTATATAGACGCCAGCTTACCTAAATGTAATGCTGCAATGTTGATAATTTCTCGTCAATTTAATGTTGTAAATGACGAAAACATCAATGCACAAGACAGAGGGAGGGGAAATGACCGCAGCTTTGCCAAAGATCGTATCTTCGCAACACCTGGTTTCCGAACGCAGCCCTGAGCTGTCGGAGTTCGAGTTCAGCCTGACCGTGGTCAACAACGCGTTTCACCGCTGGATGGTGCGTTGCATGGCGGCGGCCGGAGAGAAGGACATGACGCCGACCGAGGTGCTGCTGGTGCATCACGTCAACCACCGCGGGCGGCAGAAGAAGCTGGCCGACATTTGCTTCGTGCTGAACATGGAGGACACGCACGTGGTGTCCTATGCGCTGAAGAAGCTGATGAAGATGGGTTATGTGGAGAGTGAGAAAAGTGGCAAGGAAGTGCTGTTCTCCACCACGCCGCAGGGCAAGGAGCTGTGCGAGCGCTATCGCCAGGTGCGCGAGCAGTGCTTGATGCCGACGCTCAGCGACGGCGGCGTGGCCAATCAGGAAATAGGCGAGATCGCGCAGCTGATGCGCATGCTGGCCGGCGTGTACGAACAGGCCGCCCGCGCCGGGGCTTCGTTCTAGGGGGCTATAGCAGGGCCCACACGCCGATGATGGCCATCAGGATCAGCACGCCGGTCAGGATCTGCGACGTGCTTTTCTCTTTTTGCAGCGCGCGCTTCATAGTGTCCTGGGCGTTTTCCGCCTGATCCAGCTCATATTGCAGCGCCATCCTGGCCTCGTCCTGGCCGGCCAGCATTTGCAGCATTTCTTCGCCGCCGAACTCGCGTATCGCGTCCTTGTTCCACACGCCCAGCAATTTGCTGACCTTGTCCTTGAAGAACAGAGCGTTGCGCTGGGCCGGATCCTGCCATTCGAACTGGAAGGCCTGGCTGGCGTAGAAGGCGTGCTTCTTGGTGCGTTCCTCGTCCGAGGACGAGCCGATGGTGATCAGGCCGGGCGAGATGGCGTAATCGGGGCAGGTGCTCTTGGCCCAGGCGATGGCGTTGCCGAACAAATAGGTGTCCAGCCCGGTGCCTTCCAGTCCCGGGCTGCATTGCACGCCGTTCTTGGGGCCGAAGGTGACGGTCTGGCTGGGGCGGTCCACCCTGACCCAGGCCAGGTTGTATTGCGCGTGAAAGCGGCTGTCGTCGCCTTCCATCGGCACCCAGTGCGTGCCATCGGAACGGGCATAGCCGCGAAACTGCAGCCGGTAGTAGTCTGACTGGGCGGTGACGGCGCGGCTGCGCTGCATGATGCCGTAGATGGGGTGTTCGCCGGCCTGGATGGTCAATATCGATTCGCCCAGCGGAATGGCCTGGTTGGCCAATGCGCCCTCGCTTTCCGGAGGGGGGAGGGGAAACTCCTCTGCTGCGGGTTGGGCTTGGCCATTGTTCTTGGTATTGTGATTAGCGGTCATCGGCTGGACGTTCTGTGCGAGTGGCTAGGTTATGGCCAGGTATGGACAGTATGATTCTATCGTACATTCTAGATATGTAGCAGAACGCTTGCCGATGGGGTGTGGAGGAGGATGCGTGCGCTGGATGCTTTTTTTCTGCCTGTGCGCGGCGGCGGGAGTCGCGGCGGCGGGCGGCCTGTGTGACCGGCCCTTGAGCGTGGGCTGGGAGGAGTGGCCGCCGTTTCATTATCAGGGACGGGATGGCCGGCCCGCGGGTTACTCGGTGGAGTTGCTGAACCAGGCGGCAGCGCGCATCGGCTGCCGGCTGGCGTACCGCCAGCTGCCTTGGTCGCGCACCCTGCAGGAGCTGCGCCTGGGCAAGGTGGATGCCGCGATGCAGGCGCTGAAAACGCGGGAGCGGGAAGCGTTTGCCTGTTTCGTGCCCGGCTACAGTCCCACCCTGGTGCGGCTGTGGGTGCGCAAGGATCGCGCGGCGCATTGGCCGGTTGCCCAGTTGCAGGACCTGGGCAGGCTGGGTCTGGTCCGCTTGGGCGTCACCCATGGCGACAGCTACGGCGACAGGCTGGATCATTGGCTGCAAGCGCCTCCCGGCGCGGTCAGGGTGGACGCCGGGGAAAACCTGGCCAGCAGCTTGCGCAAGCTGCAGCTGGGGCGGATAGATCTGCTGCTCGCCACCATGGATACGGTGCCGAATGAAATGGCGCGTTTGCCGCAGCATCCCGCCATCGTGGCGTTGCCGCCGGTATGGCGCGTGGGCGGGGCCTATTACGTCTTCAGCAAGCGCAGCGTGTCGCCGCCGCTGTGCCAGGATTTTGCCGACGCGCTACGCGGCTTGAAGCGCGAGGGCGTGGTGGATCGGCTCTACCGCAGCCGCTTCAGCATCGCCTATCCCGATCCCTGAGCCTCAGCCGCGCAGCAAGGGCAGCGTGGCGAAGCGTCCGCCCAGCACATTGCGGCTGTCCTTGCCCCACCAGTTTTCCATCGCCGTGGCGTAGAGCTGACGGAAGTCTATCGCGTGCGGCAGATTGCCTTCGTTGACGCCTGCCAGCTGAGGCGTCTGGCCGTACAGCCCGCCGTTGACGCGCCCGCCCAGCGCGAAGTGGACATTGGCGGTGCCGTGGTCGGTGCCGCGGTTGCCGTTTTCGCGCGGGCGGCGGCCAAACTCGGCGTATGTCAGCGCCAGCGTATCGTCCCAGCGGCCTTGCCGCGTCATCTCGGTTTTCAGCTGCGCCAGCCCGTCGGCCAGCTCCTCCAGCAAGCGCGCCTGCGTCGGCTGTTGGTTGCCGTGGGTGTCGAAGCCGGTCAGCGTGATGCGGGCGACGGCGATGTCCACGCCGCGCGCCAGGGTGTCGGTCAAGGTGCGCACCGCCACGCCGAAGCCGCCCTTGGGCTTGGGCCCGGCGGTGGGCGATTCGCTGTCCGCGGTGCGCGGCAGCGGCGCCAGGCTGGCAGCGGCCTGGCGGATGTCGCCCTCCACTTTCAGGATGTGCTCCAGCGCCGAACCGGCGTGGCCGGGCTGCCGGTCCTCCACCAGCCTGACCTGGCGCGAGAAGTCCTGCGCCTGGCTCAGTACCACGGCGCGCGCGCCGCCGTCCAGCGGACCCAGCACCTGGCTGGAGAGCACCACGCCGTCGGCGGCGAAGTGCTTGGGCGTCGGCTGCTCGCGGAACAGGCGCGACAGCCAGCCCTCGGTCAGGAACTGCTGGCTGGCCGAGGCGGTGTCCCAGATTTCAATTGAGCGGAAGTGGGACAGATTGGGCTCCGGATAGCCCACGCCTTGCAGCAAGGCCAGCTGCTTGTCCTGCCACAGCGGCATCAACGGGGACAGGGAAGGGTGCAGGCCGATGTCGCCGTTGATCTGCAAAACCTGCTCGCGCGCGATGGCGATGCCGGGGCGCAGCCGGTAGTAGTCGGCGCTGCCGTAGGGAACCACGGTGTTGAGGCCGTCGTTGCCGCCTTTCAGTTCGATCAAGACCAGCAAGCGTTTGTAGCCGGCCGGGGCCAGCGCCCAGGACAGATTGGGCAGCACCGACAGCATCAGGCCGGCGCCGGCCGCCTTCAGGAATTCGCGTCGCTTGAACATGGCGGGCTCCTTATTCCACTTGGTACGCCGGGTCCAGCAACAGCTGGGCGATGGCTTTGGCCCCGCTTTCGCCGGGCGGCAGCGGGTTGGTCGGCGGCACCGCCAGCAGCAGGCGGGCGGCATCGTCGGGATTTCTTACGCCATACATGGCGGCCCACTCGTCCGGCTGCAGCTTCATCGAGTTCAAGCCGCGGTTGATGAAGCGGTTGATGCGCGCCTCGCGGGCAGCCATCTCGTTCATGCCGCCGTCGGCCTGGACGAAAGCGTCGCGCGCCGGCGCGGCGTCGCGGGCGATGCGGTCCAGAAACTGTTTGCGCGTGAGCAGGGTGGCGCTGTTGATCCAGGCTTCGCCGCCGGGCCAGCCCTTGACATTGGGCGGCGCGAACACGTCCTGCCCCAATTGGCGGTTCAGTCCGGCGATCACGCGCCAGTCCGGCGGCCTGAGGTCGAAAGTCACCAGCGTGCCCACGGTCAGCTCCACGGGCGACTTCACCAGCAGGCCCTGGCTGCGCCAGAACTGCGGCGTCAGCAGCAGCGCGCGCATCAAGGGCTTGATCTGGTAATGGCTGCGACGGAAGTCCGCCGCCAGCTTGTTGACCGTGGCGGCGTCCGGCGTGGGCGATACGAAGTTGCGCCACAGCTTGTTGGTGACGAACACGGCGGTTGAGGGTTGTTGCAGCAGCAGGTCGACCACGTCGTCGCCGTCGAAATCGCCGCGTTGGCCGAAGATGACTTTGTCGCCGTCGTCGCGCAGCCGCGGTCGATAAATGAATTCTTGCGCGCGATCCAGCCCCCAGCCGGTGAAGGCGCGCGCCGCCTCGCGGATGTCCTGCTCGCTGTAATGGCCCTCGCCCAAGGTGAACAGCTCCATCACCTCGCGCGCGAAGTTCTCGTTGGGCTGGTCCTGGCGATTATTGACGGTGTCCAGGTAGCGCATCATCGCCGGGTCGCGCGCCACCGCGTGCAAAAGCTGGCCGAAGTCGCCCAGCGCGTAGCGGCGCAGCAGCAGGTTCTGCCGGTACATCATCTGCGGCGAACGCACCTTCTCCAGCGAGGACACGAAATGGTTGTGCCAGAACAAGGTCATTTTCTCGGTCAGCGGCGAAGGGGTGTCGCGCATCTCGGTCAGCCACCAGCTGCGCAACGCCACCGCGTGCTGGTTGCGCTCCTGCTGCAGCGCTTTTTTCTGCTCTTCGCTCAGGCCGGGCTGGCTGGGACGCTCAAACGGTTCATTGGTCCAGCCCGGCGGCGGCGTGACCGCCTGGGCGCGCACGCCGGCCAGGATCTTGTCCACGGCCGCTTCGCGGCTGAGCGGCGCGAAGGCGGCGATTTGCGCCGGATTGGCGCCGAAGCCGGTGCGCAATAGCAGATGGCGCGCGCCATCGACGCCGATGTCGGCCAGGGCGGCGAAGGGCAGGGCGAGCAGGGTGCCGGTCAGCAGCAGTTTCTGAATCATATTGCCCCATTTCGGGTGGATTTCTCAGCGAGCGTATGCAGCATAGCGACGGCTTTTCACGCCGGTATTAAGCGGCTTGACCAGAGTGTTAAGTTGTTTGCCGCAATCTCCGCTATACTGTGCGCCTGTCACCGGGGGTGCCCGCCATGCGGGCTGAGAGACACCCTGAGAACCTGATCTGGATCATGCCAGCGGAGGGAGCGTGATGCGCGGGAACCGTCCTGCATGCCCGCTTGCTCCGTCGTTTTTTGCACGGAGAGATTCATGAAGTTGTTCCCCAAATTAGTCGTCGTCGCCCTGGGCCTGTCCAGCCTGTCCGTCCATGCCGCCGAACTGCGCGTGCTCGCGCACAGCTCCTTCGCCATCGACAAGCCGCTGCTGGCCGCTTTCGAGAAGCAGACCGGCGCCAAGGTGTCCATCATCAAGGCCGGCGACGCCGGCGAGATGGTCAACAAGCTGATACTGACCAAATCCAATCCCATCGCCGACGTGGTGTTCGGCATAGACAATAGCCTGATAGGCAAGGCCGAGCAGGCCGGCGCGCTGGCGCCGCTGCCGGCGGAGTTGGCCAAGGGCGGCAAGGTCAGCCTGCCGGGCATGGCGGCCATCGACTATGGCTATGTGACGCTGAACTACGACAAAGCCTGGTTCGCCAAGAACAAGCTGCCGCTGCCCAAGACGCTGAATGATTTGACCCTGCCGGCCTACAAGAACCTGCTGGTGGTGGAGAACCCGGCCACTTCCAGCCCGGGCCTGGCCTTCCTGGCCTCCACCATCCATGCCCTGGGCGAGGAAAAGGCTTTCGCCTTGTGGGGCAAACTGCGCGACAACGGCCTGAAGGTGAGCAAGGGTTGGACCGAAGCCTATTACACGGACTTCTCCAAGAACGGCGGCGGCCGGCCCATCGTGGTGAGCTACGCCACCAGCCCGGCGGCCGAGGTGTTCTACAGCAAGGAAAAACTGGCCGACGCGCCGACCGGCAACCTGCCGCTGCCGGGCGCGGTGTTCCGCCAAGTGGAGGGCGCGGCCCTGGTCAAGGGCGGCAAGGAGCCCAAGCTGGCCCAGCAATTCATCGCTTTCCTGCGTTCGGACGCGGTGCAGAAGGACATCCCGACCCAGATGTGGATGTACCCGGCCATGGATAAGATCGAGCTGAACCCGGTGTACAAGTACGCCGAGCAACCGGCCGCCCACGACACGCCGGACAACGCCACGCTGGCAGCCAAGCAGCGCGGCTGGGTCAGCCGCTGGACGCGGGTGGTGCTGAAGTCCGGCCAGTGACAGGCATGACGTTTTCAAGCGTTTTCTGTCATGATGCCGGCATTGTCGATGGGAAGCCGCGCGATGATTGAAGATGTGATGGGTCCCCGCCTGATCTTGCGCCATCTGGAGCCGGCGTGCCTGCAGGCCTGCCTGCGCGGCGACGTGGACGCCGCCGCGCTGAGCCTGGGCTGCCGTCCCGCCGACGACTGGCTGCGGGAGAAGGAGTTGATGGCGATGCGGCTGGCGGACATGGCGGAAGACCCGGCCTACGCGCCGTGGTCGGTGCGCGCGCTGCTGCGCCGCGACGATCTGGCCATGGTGGGCCATATCAACTTCCACACCGTGCCGGGCCATCCGTATCTGAACGGCTACGGCGACGTGGAGCTGGGCTATGCGGTCTACCCGGCCTACCGCCGCCAGGGCTACGCGCGCGAGGCGCTGCTGGCCATGGCCGGCTGGGCGGCGGAGCGGGGCGGCGTGTCGCGGCTGGTGTTGTCCATCGCGCCGGACAATGCGCCGTCGCAGGCGCTGGCCGCGCAGCTGGGCTTCGCCAAGGTAGGGCAGATACGCGATGAAGACGGTTGCGAGGATGTATTGACGGCTGACTGGCCGTTGTCTGGAGCATGTGTTTGAAGCAGTTTGTTTCATCCAGGCCGGCGCTCGCCGGCTTGCCCCTGCTGTTTCTATTCCTGTTGGCCGTCTTGCCCTTGGCTCGCTTGCTGGCCGAGGGCGGCCTGCAGTTCAGCCCCGGCTTGTTGAGCGATGCCTATCTGCGCTGGCGCTTGTTGTGGTCGCTGGGCCAGGCCGCGGCCAGCGCCTTGCTGTGCCTGCTGCTGGGCGCGCCGCTGGCCTGGCTGCTGGCGCGCTACCATTTCCCCGGCCGCTTCCTGTTGTTGCGCCTGCTGATGCTGCCCTTCGTCATGCCCACCCTGGTGGCGGCGATGGGCGTGCTGGCCTTGTTCGGCCCGCAGGGACTGTTTGGCGTCAATCTGCAGGACACGCCGTGGCTGCTGCTGTACGGCAATCTGTTCTTCAATCTGCCGCTGGTGGTGCGCGCCGGCTGCGATGGCTTCGCCCAGACGCCGGCCAGCCGGCTGGCCGCCGCGCGCACGCTGGGCGCCACGCCATGGCGGACCTTCTGGCGCGTGGAATGGCCGGCGGCGCTGCCCTGGCTCTTGTCCAGCCTGTGCCTGGTGTTTCTGTATTGCTTCTCCGGCTTCGGCCTGGCGCTGATCTTGGGCGGCCAGCGCTATACCACGCTGGAGGTGGAAATCTACACCCTGGTGGCTTACGAGCTGAACCTGGCCGACGCCGGCGCGCTGGCGCTCGTGGTGCTGACAGTGTGCGGCGGCATGGCCGCGCTGTACGCCTGGCTGGCGCGGCGGCTGGCGACCGCGGCCAAGGTCGAGCCCTTGCCTTTGCGGCCGGCTGCCAGCTTGAAGGAAAAGCTGGCTTTGGCCGCCGCGCTGGCCGCGCTGCTGCTGTTCGCCGGCCTGCCTTTGCTGGCGGTGCTGTGGCGCGGCCTGGCCGCCGCGTCCGGCTGGTCCGCCTTGTGGGATGACGACGTCCGGCTGGCCTTGTGGAACAGCGCGCGCTTCACCGGGCTGACCGTGCTGGCGGCCGGCGCGCTGGGCCTGGCCCACGCTTTTGCCTGCGGCCGCAGCCTGGCCATGCGCGCGCTGATTTTCCTGCCTTTCGTCGCCTCGCCAGTGTGCGTGGCTTTCGGCCTCTTGCTGCTGTATCCGCAATGGAGCGCCGCGCTGGCCTTGTTGCTGGGCGCTTACGCCTTGCTGGCTTACCCCTTCGTCGCCAAGGCGCTGCTGACGGCGCTGGACGGCCAGCCGCCACACTGGAACGCCTCCGCGCGCAGCCTGGGGGCCGGGCCGTGGCGGGTGTTCCGCCGCGTGCAGTGGCCGCTGCTGCAGCCGGCCTTGCGCCGCGGACTGGCCTTCGCCGCCGCCACGGCGGTGGGCGAGTTCGCCGTCACCTTGTTCCTGTCTCGCCCGGAATGGCTGACGCTGACCACGCTGATCTACCAGAAGCTGGGCAAGCCCGGCGCGGCCAACGCCGACGCGGCGATGCAGTTGTCTTGCCTGCTGATGCTGCTGGCCTGCGTCGCGTTCTGGATCATAGAAACCGCCGGAGGCGCCGGCTCATGGGAGGACCGCCGTGCTGACGCTGCGAAACCTGAATAAGCGCTTCGGCGCGCGCGTGGTGGCGGACGACGTCTCCCTGAGCGTCGCCGCCGGCGAAACCATGGCCCTGCTGGGGCCGTCCGGCTGCGGCAAGAGCACCTTGCTGAAGATGATAGCCGGGCTGGAGCGGCCGGATGGCGGCGAGCTGCGCTTCGACGGCGCGGATCTGGCGAAGCTGCCGCCGGAGCGGCGCGGCTTCGCGCTGATGTTCCAGGACTTCGCCTTGTTTCCGCATTTGGACGTGCTGGGCAACGCCATGTTCGGCCTGATCGAACAAGGCCTGCCCAAGCGCGACGCCGAGGCGCAGGCGCGGGCCATGCTGGCGCGGGTGGGCTTGGCCGAGCATGCCGGGCGCAAGGTGTGGACGCTGTCCGGCGGCGAGCAGCAGCGCGTGGCGCTGGCGCGCGCGCTGGCGACGCAGCCGCGGCTGCTCTTGCTGGACGAGCCGTTTTCCAGCCTGGACGCGGACTTGCGCCGGCAACTGCAGCGCGACTTCCGCGGCCTGCTGCGCGAGGCCGGCGCGCCTGTCATCCTCGTCACCCATGACCGCGAGGAGGCCTTCGCGTTGGCCGACCGGGTGGCGGTGCTGAAGGACGGCCGGCTGCTGCAATGCGACGCGCCGCAGCGGCTGCTGGCCGCGCCGGCCGATGCCTGGCTGGCGCGCTTCATCGGCTATGAAAACGTGCTGGCGCATGCAGTGGCGCCGCCGCAGGCGCTGCTGCTGGGCGACGATCAGCCGCCGGCGCACATCCTGGAGCTGACCTGGCTGCCGGATGGCGCGCGGCTCAAGGTGGCGGCTCAGGCCGGCGAACTCGTGTTGAGCCTGTCCGCGCGCGAGGCCGCGCGCTGGCAGGCGTCGCTGTTTGTCGGCGGCGAGATAGGCGTGGGGCTGGACCCGGCGCGCTTGTTGCCGCTGCAGGCTTAAAGCGTCCGCCGCAGCTCGCTGGGCGTCAGGCCGTAGCGTTGCCGGAAGCGCGCGGCGAAACGAGACGGCGAGGCGTAGCCGCTGGCTGCGGCGATATCGGAAATGGGGCGCGCGCTGCTTTGCAGGCTTTGCAGGGCCTGCCCCATGCGCACCTCTTCGAGCAGCCGTTGAAAGCCGCTGCCTTCCTCGGCCAGATGGCGGCGCAGGGTGGAGGCGCCCAGCTTGAGCCGCCGCGCCGCCGCCTCCACGCTCCATGGCGCGGCCGGGTCCAGCATCAGCAATTGCCGGACGCGCTGCGCCAGTTGATCCGCCGGCTCCTGCAGCATGGGGCCGGCCTGGCCGGCCAGCGCCAGGGCCAGCAATACGCCCTCCGCATGGTGCTGCCGCATCTCCGGCGGCGCGTCGCCGCGCAGGCTGTTCATCAGCAATTGCCAGGCATGGCTGACGGTGTCGTCCATGGAAGGGCAGAGCTGGCCGTCGTCGTTCTGGCGCAGCAGCAGCGGTCCGTGCCGCTGGCGGAAATGGTCCACCAGTTCCGGCGGCAGGACGACGAGATCGGCCAGATAGCCGCGCGCGTCGGGCAGATTGGCGATGTCCAGCTCGCTGCCGGCCGGCAGCAGCACCAACTGGGCCGGCCCGGCCGACATGGCCCGCTCGCCCAGCCACATGCGCTTGACGCCATGGCGCACGCGGCATAGCGCCGGCAGGAAGACCGGCACCCGCCGGATGCGCTGGGGCAGGCGGGCGCGGATTTCGCCGGCTTCGATGCGGCATTCGCGCAGGGCGAGGTCCATCATGCGGCTCAGCGGCCGTAGGTGGCGGTGAGGCTGGCCTTGCCCAAGACGTTGGCGTTAAGCATATAGCCTACCAAGGCGCCGCTGGCGTTGGCGTCCAGCGGCAGCTTGTCCGTCTTCAGCGCCCAGACGGTGAATTGGTAGCGGTGCGGCTTGTCGCCCACCGGCGGGCAGGCGCCGCCGAAGCCGGATGCGCCGAAGTCGGTGCGGCCCTGCACCGCGCCTGCCGGCAGCTGGCCGCCGGCGTTGCCGGCGCCTTCCGGCAGTGAGTGGACGCTGGCCGGCAGATTGACTACCGTCCAGTGCCACCAGCCGCTGCCGGTCGGCGCGTCCGGGTCGTAAACGGTGATGGCGAAGCTCTTGGCGCCGGCCGGCGCGCCGCTCCAGGACAGCTGCGGCGAGACATTGCCGCCTTCGCAGCCAAAGCCTTTGTAGACTTGGCGCAGGCTCAACGGCTTGCCGTCGGCGATGCTCTGGCTGCTCAGTTTGAAACCTTCGGCGTGGGCGGCCAGCGGCAGGGCCAGCAGGCTGGCGATCAACAAGGCGGTGCGCATATCGGTTCTCCTGTGGGGGCATGACATGAAGGATGATAGGCGGCGCCGCGGCGGCCCGCTGCGCCGAAACGCTCGCCTGCGGCGCCGAAGCGCTCTTCAGCGAGCGATTGCGGCCATGGTTGCCACGCTGCCGGCCTGAGCTCAGGCGCTTGCGGTTTCTTTTCCCAGGGCGAACTGGCGCAGATCGTCGCCGGCCAGGCGGTAGCGCACCCATTCGGCCTGCGGCTTGGCGCCCAGGGACTGATAGAAGTCTATGGCCGGCTGGTTCCAGTCCAGCACGCTCCATTCAAAGCGGCCGCAGTCCTGTTCCAGCGCCAGTTGCGCCAGGTGCTTCAGCAGCGCCTTGCCTGCGCCGGCGCCGCGCATTTCCGGCGTGACGTACAAGTCTTCCAGATAGAGGCCGTTTTTGCCCAGCCAGGTGGAGTAGCTGAAGAAATAGACGGCGAAGCCGGCCAGCTGGCCATCGACATGGCACATCAGCGCCTGGGCCTTGGCCTGCGGGCCGAATAGCGAGCTTTCGATGTCGGCGACGCTGGCCACCATTTCATGCTCGGCGCGCTCGTAAATGGCCAGCTCGGTGATGAAACGGTGGATTTCGGCGGCGTCTTGCGGCCGGGCGGGGATGATGCTTATGGTCAAGGCGGACTCCTGGGCGAATGAGTCAAATAGTATGGCATGAAAAAAGCCGCCCATCCCATTGGGATGCGCGGCCTGCATGGCGATGCGGGGCGATCAGCCGGCCAGCCAGCTGCCAGGGTGGGATTCCAGCCAGGTCTTGATGTTCTTGGCGTCATGCACGCGGGCCGAGCTGGCGCCGGCGTCCAGCAGCACGATGATCAAGGGCTGGGAGCCGACCACGGCCTGCAACACCATGCAGCGGCCGGCCTCCTGGATGTAGCCGGTCTTCTGCACCGCGATGTCCCAGTCGCCTTCGCGCACCAGGGCGTTGCTGTTGCGGTACTGCAGCACGCGCTTGCGCACGGAGACGATCTGGTGCTGCTCGGTGGTGGTGAACTCGCGGATCAGCGGGTAATCGTCGGCGGCCTGCACCATTTTGGCCAGATCGGCCGCGGTGGAGGTGTTGCGCACGTCCAGGCCGGTAGGGTCGTGGAATACGGTTTCCGTCATGCCCAGGCTGCGCGCTTTGCGGTTCATTTTCTCGACAAAGGCGGCGGTGCCGCCGGGAAAGGTGGTGCGCGCCAAGGTGGCGGCGGCGCGGTTTTCCGACGACATCAGCGCCAGCAGCAGCATTTCCTTGCGGCTCAGCGTGGTGCCGACGGCTAGGCGCGAGGTGGTGTGCTTGACGCGGTCTATTTCGGCGTCGGACACCGTGACTCGTTCGTCCAGCGGCGCGCCGGAGTCCAGCAGCACCATGGCTGTCATCAGCTTGCTGATGGAGGCGATGGGCATGCGCTGATGGGTGTTCTTCTCGTACAGCGTTTCGCCGGTGTTGCCGTTGATGACCAGCACCGAACGGGAATTCAGCCGCGGGGCGCCGTAGCCGGACATTTCGCTGGCCACCATCACGCCCTGGGGCGGAGCCGCCATTACCGGAACGGACAGGGCCGCCGATATCAGCAGACTTGCGATTTTCTTGATCATGCGTCACTCCGTGTGTGCGCTTGTTTTGAATGCGGGCAGGAAGTCATCTGGCAGGCATTTTCGGCAATAAGGCAATAATCCTGCATCATTTCATGAAAAAGCCTGCCCATGTCCTGCTTGCATTTTAAACAATGTTGCGGGGCTGTGAAGACTTCGCGAAAGAATAATTCGTACACGTCATATGTTGGCGCCGGCGATGGCCGTTGTCGCCGCGCTGCAAGGATCCAAGCAGGTAAAGAAGGATGTGATTAGGCGCGGACCGGCGTAAAATCATCGGTTTCGCCACTCTGTCCGCTCCCGCCATGCTGCTGACTTTTCCCGATAGCCCGTTCCAACTGAACCAGCCGTTCCCGCCGGCCGGCGACCAGCCCGCCGCCATCGCGCAACTGGTGGAGGGCTTGTCCGATGGCCTGTCCTACCAGACGCTGCTGGGCGTGACCGGTTCCGGCAAGACCTACACCATGGCCAACGTCATCGCCCAGACCGGGCGGCCGGCCATCATCATGGCGCACAACAAGACGCTGGCGGCCCAGCTCTACAGCGAGATGCGCGAATTCTTCCCGCACAACGCGGTGGAGTATTTCGTCTCTTACTACGACTATTACCAGCCGGAAGCCTACGTTCCCAGCCGCGACTTGTTCATCGAGAAAGACTCCAGCATCAACGAGCACATCGAGCAGATGCGCCTGTCGGCCACCAAGTCGATATTGGAACGTCCCGACTGCATCATCGTGGCGACGGTGTCGGCGATCTATGGCATCGGCGACCCGTCCGACTACCACCAGATGATTCTGCATCTGAAGGAAGGCGAAACCACGCCGCAGCGCGATATCATCAGCCGCCTCACCACCATGCAGTACAGCCGCAACGACATGGACTTCGGCCGCGGCACTTTCCGCGTGCGCGGCGACGTGATCGACATCTACCCGGCGGAAAGCAGCGACACCGCGCTGCGCGTCAGCCTGTTCGACGACGAAGTGGAAACGCTGACCCTGTTCGATCCCTTGACCGGCACGACCAAGCAGCGCGTCGGCCGCTTCACCGTATTCCCGTCCAGCCACTACGTGACGCCGCGCGACACCGTGCTGCGCGCTTGCGAGCAGATCAAGGACGAGCTGCGCAGCCGCGTAGAGTGGTATCAGAAAGAGGGCAAGCTGGTGGAGGCGCAGCGCATCGAGCAGCGCACCCGCTTCGACCTGGAAATGCTGTACGAGATGGGCTTCTGCAAGGGCATCGAAAACTATTCGCGCCACTTTTCCGGCCGCGGCCCCGGCGATCCGCCGCCGACGCTGATCGACTATCTGCCCAAGAACGCGCTGATGTTCATCGACGAGAGCCACGTCACCGTGCCGCAGGTGGGCGCGATGTACAAGGGCGACGCGGCGCGCAAGGCCAATCTGGTGGAGTACGGTTTCCGCCTGCCGTCCGCCGCCGACAACCGGCCGCTGAAATTCCATGAATTTGAAAAGCTGATGCCGCAGACTGTGTTCGTCTCCGCCACGCCGGCGGTGTACGAGAAGGAGCATGCCGGCCAGGTGGTGGAGCAGGTGGTGCGGCCGACCGGCCTGGTGGACCCGCAGATCGAGATCCGTCCGGTGGCGACGCAGGTGGACGACTTGCTGTCCGAAATCCGCGACCGCATGGAACGCGGCGAGCGGGTGCTGGTCACCACGCTGACCAAGCGCATGGCCGAGCAATTGGCCGATTACTACACCGAGCACGGCATCAAGGTGCGCTATCTGCACAGCGACATCGATACCGTGGAGCGGGTGGAAATCATCCGCGACCTGCGCCTCGGCATGTTCGACGTGCTGATCGGCATCAACCTGCTGCGCGAAGGCCTGGACATTCCCGAGGTGAGCCTGGTGGCGATCCTGGATGCTGATAAAGAGGGTTTCCTGCGCAGCGAGCGCAGCCTGATCCAGACCATAGGCCGCGCGGCGCGGAACCTGAACGGCCGTGCGCTGCTCTACGCTGACCGCATCACCGACTCCATGAAGAAGGCGATGGACGAGACCGAGCGCCGCCGCGCCAAACAGATGGCGTTCAACGCGGAGCACGGCATTGTGCCCAAGGGCGTGGAGAAGAAGATCAAGGACATCATCGACGGCGTCTACAGCGTGGAGGCCGAACGCAAGAAGCTGGTGGACGAGGCCGCGGTGGCGATGATGGACGAGAAGACGCTGGCCAAGGAGATCAAGCGCCTGGAGAAGGAGATGATGGAGGCGGCGCGCAATCTGGAATTCGAAAAGGCCGCGCGCATCCGCGACGAGCTGAAGCAACTGAAGGAAAAGGCCTGGCTCAGCGAGCTATAAAGCCGGCCCCGCCTCACTCGCTATCCCCGCGCAGCCAGCGGGGATTTTTCTTGCCCGGCGCGCTGCGCCTGCTGGCGAAAACGCTGCGCCAGCACCGCGCACACCATCAGCTGGATTTGATGGAACAGCATCAGCGGCAGCACGATGGCGCCGATGGCGTGACCGGCGAACAGCACCTTGGCCATGGGCACGCCGCTGGCCAGGCTCTTCTTGGAGCCGCAGAACAAAATGGTGATTCTATCCTTTCGGCTGAAGCCCAGCTTGCGTCCCGCCAGGGTGGTCAGCCCCAGCAACAGGCCCAGCAGGACGGCGTTGACCAGCAGCAGCCCGGCCAGCGCGGCCGGCGGCGTCTGCCGCCACAGCCCGCTGATCACCGCCGCGCTGAAGGCGGTGTACACCACCATCAAAATGGAACCCTGGTCCACGTATTTCAGCAACGCCTTTCGCTTGTCCACCCAATGTCCTATCCCGCGCCGCGCGATCTGCCCGGCGATGAAGGGCAGCAGCAGCTGGTAGACGATGTCCAGCGCCGATCCCATGCCCTGGGCCGCGCCGTTGTGGCGGATCACCAGCCAGCCCGTCAGCAGCGGCGTGATGAAAATCCCCAGCAGATTGGAAGCGGTGGCGCTGCAGATGGCGGCCGGCACATTGCCCTGCGCCATCGAGGTGAAGGCGATGGATGACTGCACGGTGGACGGCAGCATGCACAGATACAGCACGCCCAGATACAGCTCAGGCGTCACCAGGGGGCTTAGCGCCGGTTTCAGCAGCAGGCCAAGGACGGGAAACAGCGCGAAGGTGCAGGCCAGCACGGTCAGGTGCAGCCGCCAGTGGCCCATGCCGGCGATCACTGCCTCGCGTGACAGCTTGGCGCCATGCAGGAAGAACAGCAGGCCGATCGCCAGATTGGTGACGATGTTGAAAATTTGCGCGGCCTCGCCCGAGCAGGGCAGCAGGCTGGCCAGGGAGACAGTGCAGATCAGCGCGAGAGTAAAGGAATCCAGCAGCTTCGGCATGGCGACATCCATCAAGGACTATGCGTGATATCGCTATTGAAACGCGGCGCAATTCAGAATACAAATTCATTTATATGATCAATTTATGAGTTATTGATATGAACGTGAGTTTGCGCCAGCTGCGCGTGTTCCGGCGCGTCGCCGAGCAGGGCGGCTTCAGCCGCGCCGGGGACGAACTGGGTCTGACCCAGCCCGCCGTCAGCCGCGCGGTGAGGGAGCTGGAGGAGGCCTTGGGACTGCGGCTGCTGGACCGCACTACGCGCGAGGTGGCGCTGACCGAGCTGGGCGCGCGGCTACTGCCCAAGCTGGCGCGCGCCCTGGACGCGCTGGACGAGGTGCTGGAGACGGCGCGCAAGGAGGGCGGGCAGGCCATGGGCGCGGTGCATGTGGCCAGCAGCCCCACGCTGTCCGCCAGCCTGATGCCGGCCATCATCGCCGCCAGCCGCGAGCGCTTTCCCCAGCTAAGCCTGCATCTGCAAGACCAGGTGCAGCGGCTCAATGTGGAGGCGGTGCGCGGCGGCGCGGCGGACTTCGGCCTGGTGGTGGAGTCTGCCGATTGCGACGATCTGGAGCAGGAAACCGTGCTCGGCGACGATTTCTGGCTGGTGTGCCGCGCCGATCACCGGCTGGCCGCGCAAGATGAAGTCGAATGGGGGCAGCTGGACGGCGAGGCGCTCACCCTGTTGGATGGCAGTTCCGGCAGCCGGCCGCTGATAGACGAGCTGTTGCGCCGGCATGGTCTGAATTGCCCGGTGGCGCAGCAACTGGGCCATTCCCACTCCGTGTTCCGCATGGTGGCGGCCGGCATCGGCGTCAGCGTCTCCCCCGGCCTGGCCCTGCCATTTCCGGAAGGCAGCGGTTTGCGCGCCTTGCCGCTGCGGCCGCGCGCCAGCCGCCGCATCGTACTGATCCGCCGCCGCAACCGCACTTTGTCTCCCGCGGCGGAAAGCCTGTGGCGCTTGGTGTTGGACATGCGCGAGGACCTGCAGCGGCTGGCGCGGGCGGTGTGCGGGCCTGCTTAGGCGTGGCGACTGGCGCGGCATCGAGTCCGCCTGGGCATGTCAGGATGGCGGCAGCGTTTGCGTGCTTGAGCGGCCCATTCATTCCAGAATATTTGGCGAATCAACGCGGCTGCATCGGATTTTTTGACGTAATATCCTGCCCCAGCAGCGGATGCAAGCAAAATAAGCTTGCTATTGAAAACATAAGGCTTGTCTAGCGCATGCAAAACCAGCAAAAAATCTTCTCCATTTTATTCGTCTGCCACGGCAATATCTGCCGCTCCCCAACCGCGGAGGGGGTGATGCGGGCCAAGCTCGAGCAAGCAGGCTGGCAGGCATGCGTCGCGGTGGACTCCGCCGGCACTCACGGCTACCACGTTGGCGAGGCGCCAGACGCGCGCAGCGCGCAGGCGGCGGCGAGGCGCGGCTATGATCTGTCCGCTCAGCGCGCCCGGCAGGTAGTCGATAGCGACTTCGAGGCCTTCGATCTGATCCTGGCGGCGGATAGCCGCAATCTGGCGGATCTGCGCCTCCGCTGCCCCCTGCATTGGGAGGACAGACTGCACCTGATGCTGGAGCCGTTGGGCGAGGGGCGCGAGGTGCCGGACCCGTATTACGGCGGCAGCCGCGGCTTCGAGGACGTGCTGGACTTGCTGGAGGCGGCCTGCGACGGTTGGCTGGGCCGCTTGGCCAAGACGCGAGGCTGACAGGAAGGCAAGCTGACTGCGGCAGGCAACTGCTGCTAAGCTGACGGAATCGACACCCCAAGCCCGCGTGCCGCATGCCGGACGCGGGTGGACCATGCAGCAAGGAAAAACATGGCCCTGACTTCGCGCGAACGAGCGAACAAGACGCCGCTGGAAATCGTTCCCAGCCACAGCGCGGACGTGATCCTGCCGCGCCAGCCGGGCAAGACGCCGCTGGCAAGCCAGATGGTCATCGTCATCGGCTCCTCCACTGGCGGCACCGAGGCGTTGCGCACCCTGCTGACCGCCTTGCCGGCCAATATGCCGCCGATACTGGTGGCGCAGCACATGCCTGAGATGTTCACCCAGTCATTTGCCCAGCGGCTGGACTCCTTGTGCCGCTTGCGCGTGAAAGAGGCCGAGGATAGCGAACGGCTGCAGACGGGCACGGTTTATATCGCGCCGGGCCACTCCCATCTGCTGATCAAGAGCGCGCAGACCATAGGCTATAGCACCTGCTTGAACAATGGCCCCGCAGTCAATCGTCATCGGCCCTCGGTCGATGTGTTGTTCCGCTCCGCCGCCAATCTGGCGGGCAAGAACGCCATAGGCATCATCCTGACCGGCATGGGAAGAGACGGCGCCAACGGTATGCTGGAGCTGAAGCAGGCCGGGGCCTGGAACATCGCCCAGGATGAGGCCAGCTGCGTGGTGTTCGGCATGCCCAAGGAAGCGATCGCCATCGGCGCCGCCCATGAGGTGCTGCCGCTGGCCAGCATCGCCCAAAGACTGACCGTGCTGGCTCACCAGCGCCAGGCAACCCTATAAGTAAAAGCATTGGATTCCATGAAGTATTTACCGATTCTGGTGGTGGAGGACGACGCCGATCTGCGCGAAGCCATCATCGACACCTTGACACTGTCCGGCTATCCCACGCTGGAGGCGGCGGATGGCGGCCAGGCCCTGCAGAGGCTGAGGCAGGAGCCGGTTGGCCTGATCATTTCCGACGCGCAGATGGCGCCGATGGACGGCTACGCCTTGTTCGACGAGGTGAAAAAGCATTATCCCGGCGTGCCCTTCATCCTGATGACCGCGTATGGCGTGATCGAGCGGGCCATCGAGCTGCTGCGCGCCGGCGCCAGCCACTATCTGCTGAAGCCATTCGAGCCGCAGAGCCTGCTGGCCGAGGTGGAAAAGCATTTGCTGGCGATGCCGGGGGACGACGGCGGCGAAGTGGTGGCGGAATCCGCCGCCATGCGCCAGCTGTTCGCGCTGGCCGGCCGCGTGGCGCAGAGCGACGCCAGCGTGATGATCAGCGGCCCAAGCGGCACCGGCAAGGAAGTGCTGGCGCGCTATATTCATCGCCACTCCAAGCGCCAGGGCGGGCCGTTTGTGGCGGTCAATTGCGCGGCGATTCCGGACAACCTGCTGGAATCCACCTTGTTTGGTCATGAGCGCGGCGCTTTCACCGGCGCGGCTCAGGCCTTGCCGGGCAAGTTCGAGCAGGCGCAAGGCGGCACCATCCTGCTGGACGAGGTCACCGAGATGCCGCTGTCGCTGCAGGCCAAGCTGCTGCGCGTGCTGCAGGAGCGCGAGGTGGAACGCATCGGCGGCACGCGCACCATCAAGCTGGACATCCGCGTGCTGGCGACCTCGAACCGCGACTTGCAGGCCGAAGTGGAGGCGGGGCGTTTTCGAGAGGATCTGTATTTCCGCCTCAATGTTTTCCCCCTGCGCATCCCGGCGCTGGCAGAGCGCCCAGACGACATTTTGCCCTTGGCACGATTCCTGCTTAAAAAACATGGAGAGGCCGCTGGACGGTCATCCCTGGTGTTTTCCAAGGATGCGGAACGTCATTTGACGGCCTATAGTTGGGAGGGTAACATCCGCGAACTGGATAATGTCGTGCAGCGGGCGGTAATACTTGCCGCGGGGGCGGAAATTATTGCCGCCGATTTGTTGCTGGGCGATATTTCGGGCGTGGGGCAGATTACCCGGACGGAGTCCGAGTCGGACGGTTCGGTGTCGGATGAAACCGACATGAAAACCCTTGAAAAACGCCATATTCTGGAAACACTGGCAGCGGTAGGCGGAGTCAAGAAGCTTGCCGCGGAAAAACTGGGCATCAGCGAACGTACTTTGCGTTATAAATTGCAGCGTTACCGTGATGAGGACGCCGCTGCGGCTGGCCAGGATGTTCCGGAGGGTAATGGCACGGAGTAGCCATGTCAGTCAATAATATCGACCAGTTGCTGGGCGAACTGAGAAGTGCCGCCGCGCTGGCTGCCGGCAAGCAGTCGCCTGCCGCGCAGCAGACGTCGCAAGTCGATTTTTCCGATGTGCTCAAATCGACGATTGAGCAGGTCAACTCGGCGCAGCAGACTTCGGAGGAAATGCAAAAGCAGTTTCAGCTGGGCGACAACAAGGATGTCAATCTGCAGGACGTCATGATCTCGCTGCAGAAAGCCAGCCTGTCGTTCCAGACCATGGTTCAGGCGCGCAACAAGCTGGTCAGCGCCTATCAGGAAATCATGAATACCCAAGTCTAGCGCTGTCGGATCCACAGATTGGGCGGCGGTGGACCTAAACCAAATACCACCGTATGGCTGATCTGGCAGAAGAAAACGCAGTTCCGGTTTGGCGCGCACGCTTGAACGAGGCGGGAGAGCGTTTCAAGGCGTTGCCGAACAACAAAAAAATCCTGTTTTTAACTGCGCTGGCGGCCATCTTTGCGGTTGTGGTCGGCGCGGTGGTTCTCAATCGCACGCCTTCCTATAAAATCCTGTTTTCCAATCTGGCCGACCGCGATGGCGGCCAGGTCACTGCTGCGCTGCAGCAGATGAATATTCCCTATCAGCTGGGAGAGGGCGGCGTGATTTCGGTGCCGGCCGACAAGGTCTATGACGCCCGGCTGAGATTGGCCGCGCAAGGCTTGCCCAAGGCGAGCGGCGTCGGCTTCGAGCTGATGGATAACCAGAAGTTCGGCATCAGCCAATTCGCCGAGCAGGTGAATTACCAGCGTTCCATCGAAGGCGAACTGGCGCGCACCATAGAAGCCATTTCTTCGGTGCAGAGCGCGCGCGTGCACATCGCCTCCCCCAAGCAGAGCGTGTTCGTGCGCGAGCAGCAGGCGCCCACGGCCTCGGTGATGCTGCAGTTGTATCCGGGGCGCATCCTGGACGGCGGCCAGGTGGCGGGGATTCTGCACCTGGTGTCCAGCTCGGTGCCGAATCTGCCCATCAAGAACGTCACCATCGTGGATCAGGATGGCAATCTGCTGTCCAAGCAGTCGGGACCGGATGACAACTCCGGCCTGGATCAGCGCCAACTGGGCTTCGTGCGCCAGGTGGAGGATGGCTACGTCAAGCGCATCGAAGACATCCTGGAGCCCATTTTCGGCAAGGGCAACGCGCGCGCGCAAGTCACCGCCAATGTCGACTTTTCCGAAATCGAGCAGACTTCGGAAACCTATCGCCCCAATTCCAGCCCCAATCCATCCGCCACTCGCAGCCAGCAGATCAGCGAGAAGCTGGTCAATGGCTCGGCCAACCCCACCGGCGTGCCGGGCGCGTTGTCCAATCAGCCGCCGTCGGCCGCTTCGGCGCCGATCACGCTGCCGCCGGGCGCGGCGCCGGGTACCGCCACCTTGTCCGGGCAGACGCTGGGCGCCAGCGGCGCGTTGCAGCGCGACATCACCACCAATTACGAGGTGGACAAGACCATACAGCACACCAAGGTGCCGACTGGGGTGGTCAAGCGGCTGTCGGCGGCGGTGGTGGTCAATTATCGCCGCATGCCGGACAAAAACGGCGAAATGAAGCCCACGCCCTTGACGGCGCAAGAAGTGCAGCAGATCAATAATCTGGTCAAGGAGGCCATGGGCTACAACGCCTCGCGCGGCGATACGCTGAACGTGGTCAATGCCGCCTTTGCCGACAATGCCCAGCCGGTCACCGTTCAGGAACGCGTGGTCGATTACGTCACCGACAACGGTACCAGCCTGATCAAGTACGGCTTGCTGACGATAGCCGTGCTGTACCTCTTGTTCGGCGTGGTGAGACCCATCATGCGCGATCTGGTGCGGCCGGCGCCGCCGCCGGGCGAGCCCGAGGGCGGACTGGCCGTCAAGGGCGGCCGCCTGCTGAGCGTGGCGGGCGAGGATGGCGAAGAGGGCGAGGCGATGGCGGCCGCGGCGGGCAGGTCTGGGCACGAAGATCCGCGCGAAGCGCAGCGTCGCCAATATGCTAGCAATCTGGAAGCGGTGCGCGAGATCGTGAAGTCCGATCCGCGCATGGCGGCCCAGATCATTAAGGAATGGATCAGCTCCGATGAGTGATAACGGCATACGCAAGAGCGCCATCCTGCTGTTCAGTCTGGGGCAGGCCGAAGCGGTCGAGGTGTTCAAGTATCTGGGGCCGAAAGAGGTGCAGAAGATCTCGCTGGCGATGGCGGCGATCAACAACCTCAGCTACGAGCAGATAGACCAGGTGGTGGACCAGTTCCGCCAGGAATGCCAGGCGCGCGCCAGCATTGGCGCTTCCGACGAGTACCTGCGCAATGTGCTGGTGGAGGCGCTGGGTCCGGACAAGGCGGCCAACCTGCTGGACAAGATCATGCAGGGCAACGACCACAGCGGCATCGAGAGCTTGAAGTGGATGGACCCTTCGTCAGCGGCCGACTTGATCCGCCACGAGCACCCGCAGATCATCGCCACCATCCTGGTGCATCTGGAACCGGACCTGTCCAGCTCCATCCTGGCCTATTTTCCGGAGCGCATGCGCAACGAGGTGCTGATCCGCACCGCCACGCTGGAAGGCGTGCAGCCGCAGGCGCTGCGCGAATTGAACGACGTGCTGACGCAACTGTTGTCCGGTTCGGACCGCATCAAAAAGAGCGCGTCCGGCGGCGTGGGACTCACCGCGGAAATCCTCAACTTCATGGGCAGCAATGTCGAGACCTCGGCGCTGGGCTTCATCCGCGAATACGACCCAGAGCTGGCGCAGCGCATTCAGGACAAGATGTTCGTGTTCGAGAACCTGCTCGACATCGACGATCGCTCCATCCAGACCATTCTGCGCGAAGTGCAGTCCGATTCGTTGGTGATCGCCTTGAAGGGCACCAGCAACGATCTGAAAGAAAAAATCTTCCGCAATATGTCGCAGCGCGCGGCGGAAATGCTGCGCGACGACCTCGAATCCAAAGGCCCGGTCAAGCTGTCCGAGGTGGAGGCCGAGCAGAAGGAAATCCTCAAGATCGTGCGCAAACTCGCCGACGACGGCCAGATCGTGCTAGGCAGCAAGGGTGGCGATGAAGGCCTCGTCGAGTAATCCCATCATTCCGGGCGAGGAGCTGGAAGGCTGGAGCAGCTGGAGCCCGGCGTCGCTAGACGGCTTCGCCCAGGCCTTGTCGCCGGCTCAGCTGGTTGCCATGGCGCAGATGCGCAAACCCGGCGGTCCCAGCCTGGCGGAGAAAATCGCCGCGGCCGAGGCGGAGTCCGCCGCTCCCATGCCGCTGGCCGAGGCGGAAGCCCTGGCCGAGCAGGATGCGGAGACGGTTGCAGAGGATGGGCCGGGCTTGGGCTACCCCACGGCGGCGGAACTGGAAGCCATTCATCAAGAGGCTTGGCAAGCCGGTCATGAGGCTGGCCTGGAGGCAGGTCGGGCCGAGGGTTTCGAGCAGGGCATGCAGGCGGGCAGGGAGCAGGGCGCGGCCGAGGCGCGCGCCGAGCTGCAACCGCGACTGGATGAGGCCTGGCAGTCCCTGCAAAAGCTTGCCGGCGAGTTTTCCGCGGAGCTAGGCAGGTTGGAGAGCGAGCTGGCGCGGGACGTGCTGAAGCTGGCTTGGCAGTTGGCGCAGAAGCTCCTGCAGCAGCAATTGCAGCAGGATGCCCAGGCGGTGTTGCCGCTGCTGCAAGCGGCCTTGTCCGAGCTGCCCTCCACGCTCAGCAGCGCCCGTCTGCGCGTCAATCCGGCGGATTTGGCCGCCGCGCGCGAGTTCCTGCAACTGGAAACGCCGGAAACGGTTTGGCAGTGGATAGAAGATCCCGCCATTTCCCGCGGCGGCTGCGTGATAGATACCACATCGGTGCGGCTGGACATGACCGTGGAGACGCGGCTGGCGGCGATGAATCGAGCCTTGGGACTGGAGGCGGGAGATGAGCGGCAGCCTGATTGAACGCCAGCGCGCCTGGCTGGGCGCCTGCGCCGACGCTGCCGCGGCCGCCGAACTGTGGCAACCCTGCGGCCGGCTGGTGCGCGTCACCGGCATGGTGATGGAGGCGGTGGGGATCAAGCTGCCGGTGGGCAGCGCCTGCCGCGTGATGCTGGCCGATGGCCAGGCGGTGGAAGCCGAGGTGGTGGGTTTCTCCGGCGATAAGGTCTTCCTGATGCCGCTGACCAATGTGCACGGCCTGCTGCCCGGCACGCCGGTGTTGCCCTTGTCGTCGCACGCGCCGCCGTTGTATGGCAAAAATGCCGGCGCGGCGCGCGCGGAGGGCTTTGCCGGCCGCCAAGTGCCGGTGGGCATGAATCTGCTCGGGCGGGTGCTCGATTCGCTGGGGCGTCCGCTGGACGGGCTGGGTCCCGTCCACCCCGAAGCCTGGTTTCCCCTCTACAGCCAGCCGATGAATCCCCTGGACCGTACGCCGGTGCACGACGTGCTGGATGTGGGCGTGCGCGCCATCAACGGCCTGCTGACGGTGGGGCGCGGCCAGCGCCTGGGCCTGTTCGCCGGTTCCGGCGTCGGCAAATCGGTATTGCTGGGCATGATGGCCCGTTTCACCAAGGCCGATGTCGTGGTGGTGGGACTGATAGGCGAGCGGGGACGCGAAGTCAAAGACTTCATTGAGAACATCTTGGGCGAAGCGGGGCGCGCGCGTTCGGTGGTGGTGGCCGCGCCGGCCGACATGCCGCCCTTGATGCGGCTGCATGGCGCGGCGTACGCCACCGCGCTGGCGGAATATTTTCGCGCCCAAGGCCTGGATGTGCTGCTGTTGATGGACTCCGTCACCCGTTACGCGATGGCGCAGCGCGAGATCGCTCTGGCCATCGGCGAGCCGCCGGTGACCAAGGGCTATCCGCCGTCGGTGTTCGCCCGGCTGCCGCAGCTGATTGAGCGAGCGGGCAACGGCGAGGAGGGCGGCGGCTCCATCACCGGTTTCTACACCGTGCTGTCCGAGGGCGATGATCAGCAGGATCCGATCGCCGACTCGGCGCGCGCCATCCTGGACGGCCACTTCGTGTTGTCGCGAGACCTGGCCGAGGCCGGGCATTATCCGGCCATCGACATCGAGCAATCCATCAGCCGCGTCATGGTGGATGTGGTGCCGCAGCAGCAGATGGACCTGGCTCGCCATTTCAAGCAACTGTATTCGCGTTACCGGCGCAACCGGGACCTGATCAGCGTAGGCGCTTACGTCGCCGGCTCGGATCCAGTGCTGGACGATGCCCTGCGGCGACAATTGCCCATGGTGGGCTTCCTGACCCAGCCGATGCATGAATCGCATGATTACGCCTCTTGCTGCCAGCAATTGGCGAGCGTGCTGGCCTGAGGCTGAGCCATGGCGGAGAGCAAGTATCAGTTGCTGATCAAGCTGGCTGACGAGAAGCAGCAGGCGGCGGCGGAGCGAATGAGCCTGGCGCAGAATGCCCTCAATCAGGCCAGGATGCGGCTGGAACAGTTGGACAACTTCCGCGAGGAATATCGCCAGCGTCTGATGGCGGGCGGCAGTCAGGGCATGTCGGTCATTCAATATCAGGACTTCTGCCGTTTCCTGCTGCGGCTGGATGAGGCCATGGTGCAGCAGAAGCAGGACGTGGATCGCTGCACGCAGCGTTTCGTGCTGGAGCGGCAGGCCTGGCAGCTGGAGTACAAGAAGCTCAAGGCTTACGAGAAGCTATTGCAGCGCGAGCGCGAACGGGAGGCGCTGCAAGAAGCCAAGCGCGAGCAAAAACGCAGCGACGAGTTTGCTACCCGCCAGTTCTGGGACCGCACCCACGGCGAAGATGCCTGAGAACGCGTTCGCGATCTTTGGCCAAACCAATTTCTCCTCTCCGCGCGCCGGGCAGCCCCGGAAAGAAAAATCGCCATCCGCGAAGCGGGGGCAAAGCCGGGAACCGCGTGAGCGCGTGGCAAGCGCCGCTAACCTAGTCCGGCCCGCCTTGGCTCAGGTTCTCTGACGGAGTTTTGTCAGCGGCGCTAAGGAGCTGGCACATTCCTTGCTTTTCCAACTGCGTCCCACCCTCGTCGAGGCGCATCATGACCATCATAATCAATACCCCTCCGGCCAGTGCCGGCGGCAATGCCGGCCAAGCTGGCGCGGCCAGCTCGGCTGCAAGCGAGGGCGGCGGCGATCTGTTCGCCAGCCTGCTGGGCGTGCAGATGAGCGCCATGGGCGGCATGCTGCAAGGGCTGGGCGATGGCGGCGATGGCAAGGACGCTGACGACAAGCCTGCCAGCAAGCACGGCGACGACGCCGACCCGGCCCAGGCGGCATTGGCGCTGCCGCTGCTGGCCGCGCTGCAGCCGCAACAGGCTCCGTCTGCCGATGTCAAGGCGCCGACGCAGGACCTGCTGGCGCAGCAGGGGAACGCCAAAGTGGATCCCGCGCTGCTGCTGCAAGTGGGCAAGCAGGGTTTCAATTGGCAGGCCAACCAGCAAAAATTGCCGGACCAGGATGCCTCTGCGCCGCAATTCTTGCCGCTGCAGCAACTGCAGCAGCCCTCGCAGAGCCAGCAGGCGCAAGCGGTTGCGGTGCCGCAGCTCACTTTGCCGCAGACCCTGAACGATCCCAATTGGGGCAAGGCGCTGGGCGAGCAGATGCTGAGCATGGTCAACTTGAAAATGGACAAGGCTCAGATTCAGCTGAACCCCCCGCAAATGGGCCCCATCGAGGTGACGCTGAAGATGAACGGCACCGACCAGGCCCAGGTTTTGTTCACGGCAGCCGTGCCGGCCACGCGCGAGGCGCTGGAAAACAATATGCATAAGCTCAGCTCCATGCTGTCGTCCAGCGGCATCCAGCTTACCGATTCCCAGGTGTCCAGCGGCAATTCCGGCCGTCAGCAACAGGCCTACCAACAGAAGAGAGGCCAGCAGAATCAAGGCGTAGCCGAGGTGGATGGCGTGGACGCCCTGGCCTCGATCAAGGCGGCGCGCGGCATACTCAGCATCTTTGCCTGACTCATTTGACTTTCGACTCTGTTCATTCTGATGAGAAAACTGGAAAATATGGAGGGGAAATCGTTTAAGATTTCACTAGGCACTCCATAAAGAACAGGTCATAAAGTATGTCTGATGATAAAAAAGCGGCGGACAAGGCGGAAAAAAAGGCGGGAGGCGGCGGCAACAAGCTGATGTTGATCGTCATCGTGTTACTGATTCTGGTTTTGGCGGCCGTAGGGGGCTTGGCCGCCTATATGTTCACCAACGTGAACAAGGCGCCCGGCTCGGCGCAGAGCGAGCAAACCAAGGAAAGCGCAAAGAAAAAGCACGACGGCCCGCCGATTTTTGAAAAGATGGACACCTTTGTGGTCAATCTTGCCGGCAACGACGGCAGCCTGCTGCAAATCGACATGCAGGCGGAGCTCAGCGACGAGGAAGCCAAGAAAAAATTCACCGAATACGCGCCCAAGATCCGCAGCGCGGTGATTCTGCTGTTGTCGTCCAAGAGCGCGTCCGAGTTGAGCACGCCGGACGGCAAAGTGAAGCTGAAGGCCCAGGTCAAGCAGATCATCAACGAAGCGATGGACGCAGGCGATAATCCTGTCGTCGACAGCATTCTCTTTACATCCTTCATCATCCAGAAGCAGTAGGGCGCCATGGGCGACGATATCCTGTCCCAGGAAGAGGTAGACGCGCTACTTAGAGGCGTCTCCGGAGAGGACGAAGATGACGACGGTGCGCAGGATGCGCAGGGGGTCCGAAGTTACGACATCGGCCGGCAGGAGCGCATTGTCCGCGGCCGCATGCCGACGCTGGAAATCATCAACGAGCGTTTCGCCCGCAATCTGCGCATCGGCCTGTTCAATTTTCTGCGTCGCAATGCCGAAATCTCGGTCGGACCGGTGCGGGTGCAAAAGTACAGCGAGTTCATCCGCAACCTGGTGGTGCCGACCAACCTGAACCTGGTTCACGTCAAGCCCTTGCGCGGCACCGGTCTTCTGATTTTTGATCCGGACCTGGTGTTCCTGATCGTGGATAATCTGTTCGGCAGCGACGGGCGTTACCACGTTCGGGTGGAGGGGCGCGATTTCACGCCGACGGAGCAGCGCATCATCCATCGTTTGCTGGAAGTGGTGTTCAGCGAATGCCAGAAGGCCTGGGAGCCGGTATATCCGATCGAGTTCGTCTACCTGCGCTCGGAAATGAATACCCAGTTCGCCAACATCGCCACGCCGACGGAAGTGGTGGTGGCGGTGACCTTTCATATCGAGCTGGGCGCGGGCGGCGGCGATTTCCATATTTGCCTGCCTTACTCCATGGTGGAGCCGATCCGCGACTTGCTGTCCAGTACCATGCAGGCCGACCGCACCGAGGTGGACAACCGCTGGGTCAATCTGATGACCCATCAGGTGCAGGCGGCCGAGGTGGAGCTGGTGGCGACGCTGGCGCAGACCAAGGTCACGCTGGGCCAGATCCTGAATCTGAAGTCGGGCGATGTGGTGATGGTGGAAATTCCGGAGCGGGTGGAGGCCGATGTTTCGGGCATCCCGGTGTTCGAGGCCAGCTACGGCACGGTGCAGGGGCGCTACGCCCTGAAGGTGGAAAAGATTTTGGCGGGGGCTCATGAGTTCATGGAGTCGCCGGGAGACAGGGAAGAATGAGCGAAGAAGATCTGCAAGCCGGCGCGGCGGGCGCCGAGCAGGAAATTTCGATGGACGATTGGGCCGCCGCGATGGCGGAGCAGGAGGTTGCCGACGGGCCTGCCCAAGAGTCGGCTGAGGCGGTGCCGGCGCAGGGGCTGTTCCAGGAAATCGGCGCGGGTGTGGCCGGCAGCGGCGCGCCGCAGAATCTGGACATGATTCTGGACATCCCGGTTCAACTCACGGTGGAACTGGGGCGCACCAAGATCGCCATCCGCAACCTGCTGCAATTGGCGCAGGGCTCCGTGGTGGAGCTGGACGGCATGGCGGGCGAACCCATGGACGTGCTGGTCAACGGCTGCCTGATCGCCCAGGGCGAGGTGGTGGTGGTCAACGACAAGTTCGGCATCCGCCTGACCGACATCATCACGCCGGCTGAGCGCATCCGCCGCCTGCAAAAGTGATGGCCATGCGACATTCAACGCGCATCATGTGCGCGGCTGCGGGATTTGCGTTTTCGGCCACGGTAACGGCTGCCGTGGCGCCGGTTCAAGCGGCGCCGTCTCCTTTGGCCAGCCTGCTGCAAGTCATCCTGGGGCTGGCCGTCGTGCTGGGCGCCATCATTGGCGTCGCCTGGCTGTTCAAACGCCTGTCCGGCGGCGTGCTTGGCAATGCGGGGCGGGTGCGCGTGGTGGGCGGCACCATGGTTGGCCAGAAAGAGCGCGTCGTCATCGTGGAGATGGAAGGCGAGTGGCTAGTGCTGGGCGTGACGCCCCATCAGGTCAATCTGCTGAATAAAATGGCCAAGCCCGAAGGCGCTGAGGCTCAGGCGGCTGAGGCGGCCGAGCCGTTTGCGCGCTGGCTGAAGGCCGCTTTGGACAAAAGCCGTTCCGGTCAAGCGCGGCGGGATAAATGATGAAGAAAAAGATGGTGATCGCCCTGCTCTCCGGCGGGGCGTTGTTGTTGCCGCTGCTGGCGGACGCGGCGGCGGGGCTGCCGATGATGACCAGCACGCCGGCGGCGGGCGGCGGGCAGAACTATTCGCTCAGCCTGCAGATGCTGCTGTTCATGACGGCGCTGACCTTCATCCCGGCCATGATGCTGATGATGACGGCATTTACCCGCATCATCATCGTGCTGTCGCTGCTGCGTCAGGCATTGGGCACGGCCCAGTCTCCACCCAACCAGGTGATCGTGGGTCTGGCGCTGTTTCTGACCTTGTTCGTGATGGGCCCGACCTTCGATCAGGTCTATTCCAAGGCCTGGGTGCCGTTCTCCGATGACAAGATCAGCTTCAGCCAGGCGCTGGACGAGGGCAGCAAGCCGATGAAGGCCTTCATGCTGCGGCAGACGCGCGAGAAGGACTTGGCGTTCTTCATCGAGATTTCGCAATCGCCCAAGCCGCAAAGCAAGGAAGACGTGTCGATGAAAACGCTGGTGCCGGCCTTCGCCATCAGCGAGTTGAAAACGGCCTTCCAGATCGGCTTCATGATCTTCATACCGTTCATGATCATCGACTTGGTCGTCGCCAGCATTTTGATGGCGATGGGCATGATGATGGTGTCGCCGGTCACCATTTCCTTGCCGTTCAAGATGATGTTGTTCGTGCTGGTGGACGGCTGGACCCTGCTGATGGGCTCGCTGGTGCAGAGCTTCTACACGGGATGAGCATGCGGCTGGAACCCTTGTCGACGGCCGACTGGCCGGCGTGCTTCGCCTTGTTTCGCGACAGCGTGCAGGCCTTGGCCGGCGGTGCGTACACGCGCGAGCAATGCGAGGCCTGGGCGCCGGCGCGCGCCTGGGATGCCGGTATCGAACAGGCCTGGCGCGCGCGGCTGGACGGCGCCTGGGCTTGCAAGGCGGTGGCCGATGACAGCCGTTTGGCGGGCTTTGCCTGGTTGAAGCCGGACGGCGAGTTCGACATGCTGTTCGTCGCGCCCTGGGCTGGCAGGCAGGGACTCGGCGGGCGCATGGTCAGAACATTGGACAATCAGGCAGAAGAGGCGGGCGTGACGGCCTTGCATGCCTGGGCCAGCCATGCGGCGCGGCCGGTTTTCGAGCAGGCGGGCTACACGGTGCTGCGCGCCAATCGCGTCGTGCGCGGCGGCGTGGCGATAGACAACTGGCTGCTGGCCAAGGGCGGCTGGCGAGAGGAGGGAGCATGAGTCCGGAGCTGGTCATCAGCATCATGCAAAACGCTTTGTACATCCTGATCATCGTATCGGCGCCGGTTTTGCTGACCTCCTTGCTGGTCGGCCTGCTGGTCAGCATCCTGCAGGCGGCGACGCAGATCAACGAGATGACGCTGACCTTCATTCCCAAGCTGCTGGCGATGTTCCTGGTGCTGGTGTTGGCCGGGCCGTGGATGCTGAACACCCTGATGGAATACATCACCCGCTTGTTCCAGAGCATACCGAATGTGATTGGCTGATGCTGACGCTGAGCGATGTTCAGATCAATGCCTGGGTCGGCATGTTCGCCTGGCCCTTCGCGCGCATCATCGGCCTGTTTCTGACCGAACCCATCTTTGCCTACCGCGGGCTGCCGCGCCGCTTCAAGGCTTCCTTCGCGCTGGTGCTGACCGTGATGCTGGCGCCTTTGCTGCCGCTGCTGCCGGCGGTGCCGCTGGTATCGGCCGAGGGCATCGCCATCCTGTTTCAGCAATTGCTGATCGGCCTGGCCATGGGCTTTGTCATGCGCATCGTCATCAGCGCGGTGGAGTTGGCCGGTTTCATCATCGGCGCGCAGACCGGCCTGGGCTTTGCCATGTTTTTCGACCCCATGCACGCGGCCCAGGTGCCGGTGCTGTCGCAGATGCTGTCGCTGTTCACCTTCTTCCTGTTCCTGGCTTTTGACGGTCATCACGTGGTGCTGCGCACGCTGGTGGAGAGTTTCCACGTGCTGCCGATAGGCATGGCCATGCCGGCCGTGGGCATCAAGGCGCTGGTACTGTGGAGCGGCCATTTCGTCGAATGGGGCATACGGCTGACCATGCCGGTGATAGGCGCGCTCTTGATCACCAACCTGGCCATCGGCGTGATGACGCGCGCCGCTCCGCAATTCAACATCCTGACCTTCGGCTTTCCGCTTACCATCATGATCGGCTTCGGCACCTTGTATCTGACGCTGCCCTTGATGATTCCGGTGATCGAACTGATGTACCGCGCCGGCTTCGAGATGATGCTGAAGATGCTGCAGGCCAAGTAGCCGGCATCTCGTAGACGGCCGACGCTTCTGTTAAAATGGCGCGAATTTTGATTGACGCTTGGGTTCGCCTGAGAACCAAACCAACAGACAGAGGCAAATATGGCAGGTCACAGTAAATGGGCTAACATCCAGCACCGCAAGGGTCGCCAGGATGCCAAACGTGGCAAGATCTTCACCCGCCTGATCAAGGAAATCACCGTCGCGGCCAAGATGGGCGGCGGCGACGTCAATATGAACCCGCGCCTGCGCCTGGCGGTGGATAAGGCCAAGGCCGAGTCCATGCCCAAGGACAATATCGAAAACGCGATCAAGCGCGGCACCGGCCAGCTGGATGGCGTCGATTATGTGGAATGCCGTTACGAAGGCTACGGCATCGGCGGCGCGGCGGTGATGGTGGACTGCCTGACGGACAACAAGACCCGCACCGTGGCCGACGTGCGCCATGCCTTCTCCAAGTACGGCGGCAATATGGGCACCGACGGCTGCGTGGCCTTCCAGTTCAAGCACTGCGGCTATCTGGTGTTCGCGCCGGGCGTGGACGAGGATGCGCTGATGGAAGCGGCGCTGGAAGCCGGCGCCGAAGACGTGGTGACGAATGACGACGGCTCGATCGAAGTCATCACCGGACCGTATGAGTTCTCCGACATCAAGGACGCGCTGGAAGCCAAGGGCTTCAAGTCCGAGATGGGCGAAGTCACCATGCGCGCCGAAAACGAAACCGAGCTGACTGGCGACGACGCCGCCCGCATGCAGAAGCTGCTGGACGCGCTGGAAGATCTGGATGACGTGCAGGAGGTGTACACCTCCGTCGTGATCGGCGAATAAGCGCGTCGCCCCCGTTTGCAAAACCCGGCCTGGCCGGGTTTTTTCATGTCCTTGTCCTGCGCTGCCCCGCGGCGGGCTTGGGACGGGGGCGCCGCCGGTGTAAACTGTCGCTTCGATCCGTACAGCCTTTCGCGCAGGAATCCGTCATACCATGTACCAGCCGCATGCCGCCCGCCGCAGCCGCCTGATGAGCCAGATCGGCGATGGCGTCGCCCTGTTGCCCACCGCGCCGGAAGCGGTGCGCAACGCCGATTGCCACTATCCCTTCCGCCCCGACAGCCATTTCCTCTACCTGACCGGCTTTGCCGAGCCGGAGGCCGTGCTGCTGCTGGATGGCCGCAGCGGCCAGTCCATCCTGTTCTGCCGCGAGCGGAATCCGGACATGGAGATCTGGGATGGCTTCCGCCATGGTCCAGACGGCGCGCGCGAGGTCTTCGGCTTTGACGCGGCCTTTCCGCTGTCCGAGATGGCGGA
Source organism: Chromobacterium paludis (assembly GCF_008275125.1). Classification (NCBI taxonomy): domain Bacteria; kingdom Pseudomonadati; phylum Pseudomonadota; class Betaproteobacteria; order Neisseriales; family Chromobacteriaceae; genus Chromobacterium; species Chromobacterium paludis. The sequence continues at coordinate 2,162,247 of NZ_CP043473.1, read as the reverse complement.
GCGGATCCCGGCGCTGCTGACCGACTGCAGCCAGCTGTGGTGGCCGCTGGGTCATGACGAGGCCTTCGACCGCCGCGTCAACGGCTGGCTGGGCGCCGTGCGTGCCAAGGCGCGCGCCGGCGCGCGGCCGCCGGCCCATTACGGCGACCTGCGCGCCTTGTTGGACGAAATGCGCATGATCAAGGACGAGTCCGAGATCGCGCTGCTGCGCCAGGCCGGCGAGATTTCCGCCGCCGGCCATGTCGCGGCCATGCGCGCGGCGCGGCCGGGCATGCATGAATACCAGCTGGAGGCGGAGCTGCTGCGCGTCTTCGTCGGTCGAGGCGCGCGCCATCAGGCTTATGAATCCATCGTCGCCGCCGGCGCCAATGCCTGCACGCTGCACTACGTGGCCAACGACGCGCGGATCCGCGATGGCGACCTGGTGCTGATAGACGCCGGCTGCGAGCTGCGCGGCTACGCCGGCGACATCACGCGCACCTTTCCCGCCAACGGCCGTTTCAGCGGCCCGCAGCGCGATGTCTACGAGATCGTGCTGGCCGCCGAACTGGCTGGCATCGCCGCGGTCCAGCCGGGCGCGCTTTGGACCGCGCCGGCCGATGCCGCGCTGCAAGTGCTGGCGCAGGGGATGCTGGACCTGGGCCTGCTGCAGGGCAGCGTGGATGGCGTGATCGAATCCGGCGCCTACCGCCAGTTCTACATGCACGGCGTCGGCCACATGATAGGCCTGGACGTGCACGATGTGGGCCAGCGCAAGCAGCATGGCCAATGGCGCAGCTACCAGCCTGGCATGTGCACCACGATCGAACCCGGCTTGTATATCCGGCCGGCGGACAATGTGCCGGCGGCTTTCCATGGTATCGGCGTGCGCATCGAGGACGATGTGCTGGTCACGGCCGACGGCAACGAGGTGTACACCGCTGCGGCGCCCAAGACGATAGACGAGATCGAAGCGCTGATGCGCGGAGAATGAATATGAATGCGATGAACAGCGAACACGCCGACGTGCTGATCGTCGGCGGCGGTCCGGTCGGCGCGCTGGCGGCGCTGCGGCTGGCGCGGCAAGGGCGGCGCGTGCTGCTGATCGAGGCGCGCGCGCGCGATGCCGAAGTGCGCGATGCGCGCGCGCTGGCCTTGTCCTGGCACAGCCGCGAGCTATTGGCCGACGCGGGCGCCTGGCCGGAGGATTTGCCGGCCACGGTCATCGATACCGTGCATGTGTCGCAGCAGGGCAGCTGCGGCCGTACCCGCCTGGACACGTCCGACTTGAACTTGCCCCACCTGGGCGCGGTGGTGGACTACCCGGCGCTGGTGACGGGCCTGGGCGCGGCCCTGGAGCAGGCTGGGGTGCAAGTGTGGTGGCAGACGCGCGTCTGTTCCGTCAAGAGCCTGAGCCAGTATGCCTGCGCCGAAGTGGACGCGCCGGAGGGCAAGCGCCTGCTGACCGCGCGCCTGCTGGTCTTGGCCGAGGGCGGCGGCTTGGCGGAAACGCTGCCGGGCATTCGCCGCCTGGTGCATGACTACCGTCAATGCGCGGTGCTGGCCGAAGTGGAGACCGAGCTGCCGCCCCAGGGCGTGGCTTACGAACGCTTCGCTCATGACGGCCCGTTCGCGCTGTTGCCGCACGGCGAGCGCTATATGCTGGTTTGGACGCGCAGCCAGGCGGATGCCGAGCGGCTGGTCGCGGCGGATGAAAACGCATTGCGCGCACAGCTGCAGCAAGCCTTCGGCGAGCGCCAGGGCCGCATTCGGTCCATCGGTCCGCGCGCCAGCTTCCCCCTGGCCCTGCGCCAGGCCAATCTGCTGGTCAGCGGCCGCGTGGCGCTGATCGGCAACGCGGCCCAGACCATGCACCCGGTGGCGGCTCAGGGCTTGAACCTGGGGCTGCGCGACGCGGTGGGGCTTAGCCAGGCCCTGGAGGGCGCGGCCGACCCCGGCGACGCGCGCGCCTTGCGGCGTTATGCCGCCGCGCGCAAGCGGGACAGCCATGCGGTGGTGGGCTTCACCCACGGCCTGATCAAATTATTCGACGGCCATCACCCGGTGCAGAACGCGTTGCGCGGCGCGGGCATGACCGTGCTGGATGCGCTGCCGGCGTTGCGGCGCAAGTTTGCCGGCCATCTGGTATTCGGCGTGCAAGGATAAGCGATGCGTTACGACTCATATCAAGTCATCGTCGTCGGCGGCGGATTGGTTGGCGCCAGCCTGGCGCTGGCGTTGGCGCGTCAAGGCAAGCGCGTGGCGCTGCTGGAGCGGCACGCGCCTGCCGAGCAAGAACGGGTGCAGGGCTGGGACGCGCGCATTTACGCGGTGAGCCCGGCCAACCGGCTTTTTTTGGAAAGCCTGGGCGCCTGGCCCGGCATGGAGCGTATCGGCACCATCGCCGCGATGGATGTGCGCGGCGACGTCGGCGGCCGCATCGAGTTCTCCGCGGCCGACGCCGGCGGCGAGGCGCTGGCCTGGATAGTTGAGAATCGTTGGCTGTTGGCCTCGCTGTGGCGACAGCTGCGGGACAGCGATGTCGCGTTGCTGACCGGCGTGGCGGTGGCGTCGCTCGAAACCACCGCGCGGGAGGCCCGGCTGACCCTGGAGGATGGCCGTGCGCTGCGCGCGGAATTGCTGGTTGGCGCCGATGGCGCCAACTCATGGGTGCGCGCCCAGTGCGGGCTGGAGGCAGAGATCAAACCCTATGGCCAGAGCGGCGTGGTGGCCAATTTTGCCTGTGAAAAACCGCATGATGGCGTGGCGCGGCAATGGTTTTTCGGCGACGACATCCTGGCCTGGCTGCCCATGGCGGGGAACCGAATCTCCATGGTGTGGTCCACCTCTGATTCCGCCGCGCTGCTGGCCTTGCCGCCGGAAGCGTTGGCTGAGCGGGTGGCGCAAGCCGGCGGCGGTCTGTTGGGCGCCTTCGAGACGCTGACGCCGGCCGCGGCCTTCCCCTTGCGGCTGATACGGCCGCAGGCCGTGGTGGCCGAGCGCGTGGCGCTGGTGGGCGATGCCGCGCATACCGTGCATCCGCTGGCCGGGCAGGGCGTGAACCTGGGCTTCCAGGACGCGGCGCAGTTGTCGGCGCTGCTGCAAGACGCCCCGGACTGCGGGGACTGGATGTTGTTGCGCCGCCATCAGCGACAACGCCGCGAAGCGGTCGCCGCCATGCAGCTGGGCTGCGACAGCCTGTACCGGTTGTTCCAGGCCAAGCTGCCCGGGCTGCCCTGGCTGCGCAACACCGGCCTGACCCTGACCAACTGCCTGACGCCGCTGAAGCGCCAACTGGCGCGGCAGGCGATAGGATACTGAATTCCCACAAGGATAATGCGTTGATGAAAACCAAGATGAAGTCGCTGGCCTTGGCCAGCACCCTGTTGATGACGCTGGCCGCCTGCTCCCAGGCCGCGGGCGGCAATCTGGATGACGTGAAAAAGGCTTTCCTCAGCCATTTTCCCAGCAAGCCGGTCAAGAGCGTCAGCGCCACGCCGGTCAAAGGCATTTACGAAGTGGTGGTGGAGGGCAAGCAGGTGGTGTACACCAACAGCGATGCCAGCTATCTGTTCGTGGGCGATCTGATCGACACCAAGAACAAGGAAAGCCTGACCGAGAAGAAAATGGCGGAACTGTCCAAGGTGGATTTCAAGGCGCTGCCGCTGGAATATGCCTTCAAGGACGTGCGCGGCAAGGGCGAACGCAAGATGGTGGTGTTCTCTGACCCGGATTGCCCGTTCTGCAAGAAGCTGGAGCGCGAGAGCCTGAAGGATATCGACAACGTCACCATCTACACCTTCCTGTATCCGCTGTCCCAGCTGCACCCGGATGCGATGCGCAAGTCCAAGCAGATCTGGTGCGCGACCGACAAGGCCGCCACCTGGACGGCCTTCATGCGCGACGGCAAGCCGCTGACCGGTCCGGACAACTGCGACACTGCCGTGCTGGACAAGGTGCAGGCGTTGGGCGAGAAGCTGGGCGTCACTGGCACGCCGGCGCTGATCTTCCCGAACGGCCGCCTGGTGCCGGGGGCGATCGACGGCAGCGATATCGAGCAGCTGCTGAGCGCCAAGTAAAACCACGCCGACGGGGCCGGCCTTGCCGGCTCCGTTTGCATGTCTGGAAGGAGCGGCGTGAGAGTGAGGCTGCGGCCCTGGAGCGTGGCGGAGCGCGTGTTGCTGGCCCTGTGGCTGTCCGTGCTGGCGCATGGCGCGCTGCTGTGGCTGCCCTTGCGGCCGGGCGGCCTGAATGGCGGCGCGACGGCGGCGTTGACGGTCAGGGTGCTGGCCGCGCCGTCTCCCGCTAGGCCGGCCGCGGCGCTTGTCGCCCCGCCGGCTGCCGCGGCCCTGCCCGCCGCGGAGGCGGCATCGGCGCCGCAGGCTGCCGCGCCGGCCGCCGATGGCGGACAGCTGCGGCTGGGGGCAGACATCTATTATCCGGCGAGCGAGCTGGACCGCCTGGCGCAGGAGCGCAGCAGCATTGTGCTGCCGGACGTGGTGTGGAGTGGCCCGCCGCAGCCACTGACGTTGCTGGTCTTCATCAGTGAAACCGGTCAGGTGGATGCGGTGCGCTTCGAAGGCTCTCCGTCCAAGGCGCTGGCCAGCGCCATCGCTCCGGCCTTCCGCGCGGCCTGGTACCAGCCGGGCGTCAAGGAGGGGCGGGCGGTCAAGAGCTATAAGCGCATACGCATAGAGCCGCAGCTGGAAACGGCGCCCGCGCCGGCACTGTCGCATTGAGCGCGCTTCGTGCTACATTGTCCCCCGTCCCGGCGCATGCCGGGGGGCTAACACCATAGGGGCGGACAACCGCTCCGCTATCATCGACAAAGGAAATGACATGTCTGATCTGCAGACCCTGTTCACCCAGGCCCAGGCCGATGTGAAAACCTTGTCCGAGCGTCCGGACAACCAGACCCTGCTGCAACTGTACGCGCTGTACAAGCAGGCGACCGATGGCGACGCCAGCGGCGAGCGCCCGGGCATGATGGACTTCATCAACCGCGCCAAGTTCGACGCTTGGGAAAAGCTGAAGGGCAAGTCCGCCGACGAAGCCATGCAGGAATACGTGGACGTGGTGAAGAAGCTGCTGGCCGACTAAGCCCGCGCGCACCCGTCAAAACGGCGTCCCATGGACGCCGTTTTCTATTGAGTGTCTACCAGCAGCCGCTGACGACCTGCGCTGTGCCGCTGCCGATGACGTTGGTTTGGTTGCCAAGATTGTCCAGCTGGTAGGTCTGGCAGGTGGTGTCCTTGGCCTGATTGCCCTGTGGGGTGGCGGTCAGCGAAAAGGTGGTGGCGGTGGCGCTGGCAATGGCCAGCGCGTACAGATTGTTGCCGCCGCCCGGCACGTAGACGGTGCCGCTGGCATAGCCCAGCGTGGACAGCTGGCTGGCGTAGGTATTGTTCAGGGTGTAATAGCTTTCCTGGCGCGTGGCCAGGTCTTGCAGCGCGGTTTTGGCCGCGCTGCGGTTGGATTGCAGGATGAAGCTGTTGTAGGACGGGATGGCGATGGCGACGATGATGGCGAACACCACCATGGCGATGACCAGTTCGATCAGGGAAAAGCCTTGTTGGGCGCTTGGGGACGGCATCTGATGATTTTCCTTCATGCGGGGTTCAGCGCAGTTCAATCCAGTTCAGCCGGGCGTGCAGGTCGAATGCGGCCGGATTGATCTTGGGCGGGTTGACCACCGGGCCGCCGGTGATGCTGCTACCGATGGTGTAATAGTTGTTCTGGTAGCTCACCACATTGGCGCTGCCGGCCATGCTTACGGCCACGCCGTTGATGACGTTGCCGTTGATGCCGGTGAAGTTGCCGGAGTCGTTGGCGTAGAACGAGGTGTGGGTGGCGCCGCCGGTGCGCAGGTCCGGCGACATCGAGAAGCCGGTGGCGGAGCCGACCGTGCACGATGAGGGATTGTTGTTGGGCGGAATGGTGGTGTTGACGTTGAAGGTTCCGAACAGATTGACCGGGTTGTAGACCACCTGTTCGCCGCTGCCGGGCAGATCCAGCTTCCAGCCATAGCTGGTGTTGGCGGTGCTGGGGCTGCAGGCACTGTTGCCCTGCCAGCATATGGTGTTGCTGGACAGCGAGCGGTAGCCCTGCACGCCGCTTTGGGTGGAGTTATAAGAGCCGGTGACGGTTTGCGTGGTCAGATTGCTGGGCCGCAGCTGGCTGCCGCTGGGGGTGGATCCGCTGTAATAGGCGCTTTTCCCCGACAGCGTGTTCCAGCCGGACAGGTCCCAATCCCATACCCCGTACAGGCTTTGCGTGCCGGAGGCGTAGCCATCCGCGGAGTAGGACGTGAAGGGGATTTTCTGGCCGGTGCCAAAGCTGATGGTCACCCGCGGCGACGTATTGCCGGTGGGAATGGAAGACACCAGCAGCTTGGTGGTGATTGGTTGCAGGCTGCGCGTGCAGGTGCCGGCGCTGACCTGGGCGTTGCTGCAATAGGTGTATTGCGTGGTGAACAGCGGCGCGGCCGAACTTTTGCCGAATTTGGAAACGGACCAGTTGGCGGGGGAGCTGTCGGTGACGTTGAAGCGCCAGACATTGCCGAACAGATCGCCTGCGTAGATGTAGTCGGTGATGTTGTCGCCGTCCAGATCGGCGGCGGTGGCGTAGTAGATGCCGTTGCTGTTGCCGCCGCCGGAGGGGTCGTTGCTGGGGCCGCTGCCGGTATCCAGCTCATAGAAACTGCGCGTGCCGTCGCTGGCCACCAGCATGATGAATAGCACGGCGTGGCCATTGTAGCTGCTGTAGCCATTGCCGAAGATGGCGCCCCATTGGCCATTATGGAAGCGGGTGATGACCGGCGTGCCGAAGGTATAGCCCAGATCGTTGCCGCAGCTGCTGTTGCCCACGCAGCTGATGGTATTGCTGTTGATTTCGCTGATCACCAAGCTGCTGGCATTGCCTTCCGAGAAATTGGATGGATTGCTGATGTCCAGCATGTAGAGCGCCTGTCCGCCGGCGCCCAGGCCGCCGATCAGCCAGGTATGCCAGGCCTTGTTGTAGTAAAGATCGTCCGCGGCCGGCGTGGCATCCACAAAGTACTGGTGGGCGTAAGTCGGGTTGCTGAATTGCGGGATATTGCTTAGCGTGGCGGCGGGCGCGTAGGCGAGCACTTCCGCCCCGTCATTGGGGGTATTCGCTGTGGTGTAGTTGCCATTGGCGTCGTAGGCGCCGCTGCGATAGGCGTGCAGCATGCCGTCGTTGCCGCCGTTGTAGATGATGTTGGCGCGCGTGGCGTTGTTGCTCTTGTAGGTGCTGTAGGTCTGGCCGTCGCTGGCGTTTTCCAGCATCGTCGCGCTGGGGTAAAGCTTGTCGCTCCAGCTGTCCGGATACTTGTTCTGCGGCGAACCCACCCAGATCGGGCTGCTGTTGACGATGTCGCCCAGCACGCTGTCGCGCGCGCGAAACAGGCCTACGCCTTGGGAATTCACTTCATTGCTGCGGTCGCCGCGTATATAGGAAACCCGGGCCTGGCCGTTGCTGTCCGTGTTGCCGTTGCCGTCGGTGTTGAGCGTGCTTTGTTGTCCGCTGGAGAGATTGGCCCACTGGAAGGCCACGCCCTGGCTGCCGTTCCAGCTGAGGATGGAGCGGCTGCTTTGCGCGGTCATGCTTTTGGCGCCGGTGGCCGCGCAATCTCCGCCTGTCAGCACGCAGGAGGCGTCCCAGGTGGCGGTGCTGGAGACGGTGACGCTGCCTGTGGTTTGATTGGCCACCAGGGCGTAGGAGGTCACCTCGCCCCACCAGTTGTCCGGGTGGTAGCTGGCCACGTATTGCTGGGTGCCGGTTTTCACCAGGCTGGTGGGCTGGCTGTTCAGGCCGCTGGAACTGGCGGACTGCGTGAAGGGCTGCACCTGGAAGCAGGCGATTTCATGCACGTTGTAGCTGGCGCCGGTGGAGCCGGCGAAGCCGAAAGTCAGATTGGTGGGCAGGGTGCCGCTGGTGCCGGTGGTATTGATGTCGAAATTGGAGATGACGTTGACGTAAGCGCCGTTGTTGTAGCTGTAGGACAGGCTCAGCAGATTGGTGGGCGTGATCTTGAGCTTGTAGCTGATCGGCACCGCCTTGCTGCGCGAGGTGGTGGCTTCGTTGGCCATGGGCTGGCTGCTGGGCAGGCGGTAAACGCCGTTTTTGGCGCCGGGAATGCTGATGAAGGGGTAGTTCTGGACCGATTGATAGTTATTCCTGCTGACCTGGTATTGCCCACTCTTGCAGACGTTCTGCACGTCGGTGACGGAAAAGCTTTTGCCAAACCGGGCGGCCAGCGCGCTGGCGGTGACCGAGCCGGAGCCGCGCATCGAGATATTTTGCGCGATGGCACCCGGGCCGGTGGAGGTGTTGTCGCCGTAGTTGGGGAAGTTGCCGTATTCGTCCATGCCCAGGCCCAGGAAGCCGTTGGCGATGCCGTCCGGCGTACTCTTGCCGTTGGAGCAGCTGTAGCCCAGGCTGCCGCCGTAGGCGCCTATCGCGCTGGGGATGGCGGTCAGCAGGAAGAAGCTCATGCCGTCGGCGCCGTCGCGGGCGGAGCCACCGGAGTCGCCGCCATAGGAATAGGTGGTGAACGTCGCCTGCAGCCCGCTGGTGGACGGAAACAGATTGTTGTAGACGATGGCGCCGGATTGGTTTTGGGCGTTGGTGGTCAAGCGCAGCGCGCCGTTGCCGTTGGTATCCCGGATGCTGGAGCAGGCGGGAATGGAGCCGGTGCCGTTGCCGGCCGTCATGCAGGCGCTGCCGTAGACTTGCCAGTTGAGCTGGGCACTGCTGCCGGTGAAGTTGTCGCCCACCACGATGGCATGGGCGCCGGTCGACCACAGCGCGGCGAGCAGCAGGATCAGCGCGCAGGGGGCGAAAGGAAGGCGCGAAATGGGTTTCATCGTCATTTCCCCAGGTTCTTGACGCCGGAATACAGCGTATAGGTGCTCTGCAGCACGACTATGGAATTGGTGTTGCCGCCGTAACCCAGCGTGGTGATCTGATACAGCGCGCCGTTGGCGGCGCTGTTCAGCCCCATGTATTGGATATAGGTTTGCGGCGGCTGGGCAAAGCCCAGGTTTTGCAGCAGCGGCAAGTCCGTGTTGCTCAGGGTGTAGCTGCTGCCCCAGGCGGTGGTGTCAGTCGGCGTGGCCAGGGCATTGCTGCACAGGGTCATCGCGCTCTGCGCCCGGGTGCAGGCTGCTTGAGTCGAGCTGCCATTGGTGCCTTGTATCAACCACCATTCTGAGAAGTCCAGCGCGGCCTGGGCTGCCTCGAAGGCGCGTCCCTTCTCGCGGATATTGCCGGCCATTCTCCCCTGCAGGCCGACGCCGCGCATCATGGCCAGGCCGATGATGGTGATCACGATCAGGATCATCAGCGCGGCGATCAGCGTGAAGCCGCCCTGCTGCGGATGGAGGTGTCGACGCGGCTTCATAGCTGATTCATCACTCCTATCAACCAGGACACCATGAGCGAGTTGTTGGTCGTGCCCTGCACGCTGACTTGATTGGCGATCGGATTGACCATGGTCAGCGTGATCTTGAGTGAGCGCACGGTGGCGCCGGCCGGCAAGCTGCTGGCGCTGTAATACTGGCTGACGGATCCGCTGCCGTTGCCGTCCACCCCATACAGCACGCTCATGTGGCTCACGCCGTCCACCAGGGGCTGGGCCGTGCCGCCATTCAGGGCGCAGGTCAGCTGATTATTGGCGTTGACGGTGAATTGATTGACGTAGACGGTATTCGCCGTGCCGGTGTTGGAGGTGCCGTTGCAGTTCAGTATGCCGTCGTTCGGCGCGGTGGCGAAGCGGATGGTCAGCGTGTCTGAAGCGCCGTTGGCGCCGGCGGTGCCGACGATGGACTGGCCGGCGGAAAACTGGGGCATGGTTTGCGTGGCGGCGGCGTCCGGCAGGGCATCGCTGGGGCCCTGGCTTTGCGGATTCGGGTAATAGCCGGCCGACTGGGCAATGGTGTTGATCAGCGTCATCGCGGTGCGCTGATTGTCCTGCAGCTGGGACAGGCCGCTCTGGTTGCTCTGGGTGAGCTTGGTCGAGGTGAAAATCATCACCAGCACGCTCAGCAGCATCAGTCCTATGGTGATGGCGACCATGACCTCGATCAGGCCGCCGCCGGTCTGCTTGAATCGCTTCATGGCACCACCGCCATCTGGTATTGCGCCGTGGCGGTGGCGGAGGCGGCCATATTGGTCGAGTTGACCTTGGACAGCTTCTCCAGCCAGGAAACCGTGATGGTGCATGAGGCGGGCGAATTGGACGTGGCGGCGGTGCAGGCGATCTGCCCGCTGCCGCCGGGCAGGGTGGCCAGCATGCCGGTGCCCCATTGCGTGGTGTCGTAAGCGGCCATGGCGGCGGTGGTGCAATTGGCGGTGGAGCAGTCCGTGGTCTGCGTCAGCGAAGGGGAGTTGTTGACGCTGGTGACGCCGCTGGCGTTGACGGTCCAGGTATTATTGTTGGCGGCGGACAGATTGGACCAGTATGCGACGTTGGCGTGCATGGCGGCTGCCATGCTGTCCGCCGCGATGGCGCCGAGGCTGCGGCTGCGGGCGATGCCGGTATTGTTGATGGCCGCAGCCTGCATGCCGGCGATGCCGAGCAGGCCCAGCGAGATCACGATCAGCGCGATCAACACTTCCAGCATGCTGAAGCCGGCATGGCGGGCGAGGGGGGCGGCGCTCAGGGACATGCGGTGCCCGCCTGGCTGGTTTGGCCGCCGCGCAGGATGGCCGGGTGGCCGTAAGCCTCCACGACCACGCAATACGGCGTGGCGCTGGCATTGCTGACGCTGCGCACCACTACTTTGCCGGTGTTGGCGGAGGGGGCGTAGCCCATGCGGTTGAAGCAGAACGGCGTGGTGCCGGCGGCGGGCGTGGCGGCGAGATTGGTGTAGGCGGCGGTGTCCGTGCTGCTGAAGGACGCCTGCTTGCGCAACACCGTGCCGCCGGTGCCGTTGGCGCAGCTGTTGCCGCTGGTCACGATCCAGCCGACTTTCCAGTCGGCGCCGCTGCCGGCGGCGTCGCAAGCGGCGCCGTTGCTGGACTGGCAGACCAGCACGAAGCGGCCCTGCTTGATGGCTTCGCTGCGCGCGTAGAGGATGTCGGTGTAAAGGTTGCTGCTCTCCGCTTGTATGCTTTCCATGGCTATGGTGTTCTGATAGGCCGGCACGGCGAAGGCCACGGTGATCGCCAGGATCGCGATGACCATCATTAACTCTAACAGGGTGAAACCATGATGTTGATGCATGGGAATCGCAGGCGGCCTTTATTCGGGGTTGTGAGGCGTCGTACTGCCTATTATCCGACAATTTGCATGTGGGTTGAATGGCGGCGTGCGCCGCCGGTCTCCCGGCGGCGACCGTCCGTCGCTCAGGACCAGGCTTGGAGGATGGCTTGCAGCGCGGGGTGCTGCAGCTTGCGTCGGCTGGCGCTGATGTAATAGTGCTCCCATACCCCGTCCAGGGCGCCGATGCTCTCCAGTCCGGGCAGCGGGGCCGGCTCGTCGGGCAGGGCCGGCGTCGGGCACAGGCCCAGCCCTTGGCGGGCGAAGGTCTCCATCAGGGCGTAGTCGTCGCACTCGCCCACCACCACGGGGCGGATGCCCTGCGCTTCGAACCAGTGCTCCAGCTGGCGGCGCAGCACGTTGTCGCGGCTGGGCAGCAGCAAGGGCGCCTGCTCCAGGCTGGCGGGAAAGTCCGGCTGATAACGTTGGCGCAGCGCCGGACTGGCCAGCAGCAGGACGGGGCAGCGCAATAACAGCCAGGACTGGAATTGTTGCTGCTCGCTGCTGGCCACGGGGCGATCCGCCAGCACCAGGTCCAGCTTGTGGCGGCCCAGTTCGCCCATCAACTCCTCGAAGTCGCCTTCGCTGCAGCTCAGTCGCAGTTGGCCGGGTTTGGCTGTCAGCGCGGGCAGCAGCAGGCGGCTGGCGATGCTCTTGGGCAATACATCGGAGATGCCCGCCGCCAGTCTCTGAATTTGATCCAGCTGCGCGTCGTCCAGTGCTTCCCCCAGTTCCTCGCCCAGCATGAAGATGCGGTCAGCGTAGCCCTGCGCCAGCCGGCCGGCCTCGGTCAGTTCCAGGCCGCGGCCCTGTTGGCGGAACAGCGCGCGGCCCAGTTGTTGTTCCAGCTTGGCGATTTGGCCGCTGATGGTCTGCATGCTGACGCCCAATTGCTGTGCGGCCCGCGTGACGCTGCCGGTGCGGGCGACGGCCCAGAAATATTGCAGATGCTTGTAGTTGAGCTTTTCCATTCAACTATTCGAAAAAATGGAAGTAATGTTCAGATTTTAGCTGCTTTTTTCGATGATTGACATCGCCTACACTGCAGCGTGGCCATGCAGTGCCGTGGCTCTTTTTGATGTCAATTTTGGAGACTGAATCATGAAACGGGTGATTCTGCTGATCGTTACCAATATCGCGGTGATGCTGGTGTTGAGCCTGAGCGTGCGCCTGCTGGGCCTGGATCGCTTTGTGACCGCCGGCGGCTTGAACCTGGGGATGCTGTTGATGTTCTCGGCCGTATTGGGCTTCGGCGGCGCTTTCATTTCGCTGGCCTTGTCCAAGACCATGGCCAAGTGGAGTACCGGCGCGCGCGTGATCACGCAGCCGTCCGGCGAAACCGAAGCCTGGTTGCTGGCTACGGTGCGCAAGCTGGCGGACCGCGCCGGCCTGCCCATGCCGGAGGTGGCCGTGTACGAGGGCGAGCCGAATGCCTTCGCCACCGGCCCCAGCCGCGCCAACTCGCTGGTGGCGGTATCCACCGGCCTGCTGGCCAATATGAATGAAGAGGAAGTGGAAGCGGTGCTGGCGCACGAAATCGCCCACATCCGCAACGGCGACATGGTGACGCTGACGCTGATCCAGGGCGTGGTCAACACCTTCGTGTTCTTCCTGGCGCGGGTGGTCGGCTACCTGGTGGACAGCTGGCTCAAGCGCGATGAGGAAAATAGTTCCGCCGGCACCGGCATCGGATACTTCGTCACGGTGATCGTCTGCGAAATCGTGTTCGGCATCCTGGCCTCCGTGGTGGTGATGTACTTCTCGCGCCAGCGCGAGTTCCGCGCCGACGCCGGCGCCGCCGAGCTGCTGGGTTCGCCGCGTCCCATGGCCAACGCCTTGCGCCGCCTGGGCGGCATAGAGGCGGACGGCCTGCCGCAAAACATGGCGGCGTCAGGCATCGCCGGCGGCCGCTGCTTGCTGGGCCTGTTCGCCACCCACCCCAGCATGGAAGAACGCATCGCCGCGCTGGAAGGCCGCGGCTGATAGTCGGGGCGGCGGAAGCTGCCCGATCTAATCCATTCTGATGGAGCAAGTCATTGATTGAGTTTTTTACCGCCCCGGCGCTGGGTTATCCGCTGTGGGTCTGGCTGATGTTCATGAGCGGCGTGCTGGCCCTGCTGGCCTTCGATCTGGGCGTTTTGCAGAAGGATGGCCGCGAGATCGGCGTGAAAGAAAGCCTGAAACTGTCGGCGATGTATATCGGCATAGGCCTCGCCTTCGGCGGCTGGGTATGGTGGTATCGCGGCGCGGACGCCGGCGTGCAGTATCTGACCGGCTATCTGCTGGAAAAGTCGCTGTCGCTGGACAATGTGTTCGTGATCTCCCTGGTGTTCGGCAGCATGGCGGTGCCGCGCGCCTATCAGCACCGGGTGTTGTTCTGGGGCATTCTGGGCGCCATCGTGATGCGGGCGCTGATGATAGGCGCCGGCGCGGCGCTGGTGGCGCAATTCCAGTGGGTGCTGCTGCTGTTCGGCGCTTTCTTGTTGCTCGCCGGCTTGAAAATGCTGTTCTCCGCCGACGACGAGCCGACGCCGCTGGAGGAGCAAGGCTTGTATCGCTGGCTGCGCGGGCGCTTGCGGCTGACGCCGGGCTTGATCGGCAATGCCTTCCTGGTGCGAGGCGAAAAGCACGGGTTGGCCAAGGGCTGGTGGGCGACGCCGCTGCTGTTGACCCTGATCCTGGTGGAGGCGGCCGACTTGGTGTTCGCTGTTGACAGCATCCCGGCGATCTTCGCGGTGACGCAGGACCCGTTCCTGGTTTACACCTCGAATATTTTCGCGATTCTGGGCTTGCGCGCGCTGTATTTTGCGCTGGCTGCCATGGTGCATCGCTTCCATTACCTGAAGTACGCGCTGGCGCTGGTGCTGGTGCTGATAGGCGTCAAGGTGGGGCTGGTGTATCTGCACGATGTCGGGCTGGTGGCGTTCAAGGTGCCGACGGCGCTGTCCTTGCTGCTGACCGTGTCCCTGCTCGGCGGCGGGGTGGGCTACTCGCTGTATCGCACGCGCCAGGTCGGGGAGGATGGCGCGCGCTAAGGAACCAACTGGCATCGGCTTGGTTCAAACGGAACGGGCGTCCGCCGAAATAAGCGGTGGACGCCCGTTTGCGCGCCGGCGGCCGGCGCCTGCTCTTCATAATCAAAAACACCTTTAGGAATAGTCTTGATGTCACAAGCTCCCCGATTGCTTATTGTCGATGATGATCCGGACCTGCGCGACTTGCTGAGCGACTATCTGAACTCTCAGGGCATGACGGTATCCGCCGTGGGCGACGGCGAGGCGATGAACCGGATCCTGGCCGAGAAGTCCTTCGATATCCTGATTCTGGACCTGATGCTGCCCGGCACCGACGGCCTGACGCTGTGCCGCGACCTGCGCTCCCGCTCCAGCATGCCCATCCTGATGCTGACTGCGCGCGGCGACGAACTGGATCGCATCATCGGCCTGGAAATGGGCGCCGACGATTATCTGCCCAAGCCATTCAATCCGCGCGAACTGCTGGCGCGCGTGCGCAGCATCCTGCGCCGCGTGGATGATAGGCGAAACAACAGCAATCTGCGCGCGCTGAAGTTTGCCGACTGGCGCCTGGAGCTGGGCGCCCAGCACCTGGTGGACGGCGAGGGCGTGGTGACGCCGCTGTCCGGCGGCGAATTCAAGCTGATGCAGGCCTTGGCGGAGAATCCCCAGCGCGTGATGTCGCGCGATCAGCTGATGGAAGCGATGAATGGCAAGGAGGCTGGGCCCTTCGACCGCACGGTCGACGTGATGATAGGCCGTCTGCGCAAACGGCTGGGCGACGACGCCCGCGAGCCCTTGCTGATCAAGACCATACGCAGCGGCGGTTACATGCTGGCCTGCGAGGTGGTGCCGGTGCGATGAGGCGCCTGCCTCGCACCCTGTATGGCCAGCTGCTGCTGACGCTGCTGACCAGCGTGCTGTTGGCCAATGTGATTGGCATTGGCCTGGTGCTGACCGACCGCGAACAACTGACGCGGACGCTGCGCGCGGAATACGTGGCTCAGCACCTGGCCGACATGATCAATCTGCTGGACGAGACGCCCGCCGCCAACCGGACCAAGCTGGCCAGCGCCATGTCTTCTCCGTTGGTGCAAGTGGTGCTGGGCCATCCGTGGCTGGATAGCCGCAAGACGGACTGGCCGGAGGCCAGCATGCTGTGCCAGCTGATCCGCGATGACCTGAACTTTCCCTATCGCATGCAAGTGCTGTCTTTCCGCGAGGATGAGCCGAATGCGCCGGAGGGCCTGCTGACGCCATTCCTGGAGCCGGGACAGCACGTGTTCACGCCGGCGGACAAGCAGTTTGGCGTGAAGGCGGTGCCCAACAACCTGGTGACCGGCGAGCAGGAGCTGAAAATCCAGATGGCGACGGTGCAGGTCACCTTGCGCGACGGCACGGTGGCGACTTTCCGCATCGGCCAGGTGGTCTCGCCGCAGGAAACGCCGTGGCGGGTGACGGCCTGGTTGTTGCTGGTCGCCTTCGTGGTGGCGGGGGTGTCGGCCTGGGCGGTGCGGCGGCTGACCCGGCCGCTCGCGCTGTTTTCGAAAGCTGCCTCAGGCCTGGCGTCTAACCTGGACCAGCCGGCCTTGCCCGAGACCGGGACCCTGGAAGTGGTCAATGCCACGCGCGCCTTCAATCACATGCAGAAGGAACTGCAACGCTATCTGCAAGCGCGCAGCCAGATGTTGGCCGGTGTTTCCCATGATCTGCGGCTGCCGATCACGCGCATCCGGCTGAGGCTGGAGCAGCTGCAAGAGTCGCCTTCTCGCCAGGCGATAGAGCGCGACCTGGTGGAGATGGACCAGCTGATCGGCGACACCCTGGCTTATATGCGGCTGGGCCAGGGCAATGAAAGCTGCGTGCTGCTGAATCTGGACGCTCTGCTGGAGGGGGCCATCGAGGACATCGAGGCCTTGGGCGCTCAGGTGGATTACACCCCGGGATCGATCAAGCCCTTGTTGGCGCGGCCGCAAGCCCTGCGGCGCTGCATCGCCAATCTGCTGGAAAACGCCAGGCGCTACGGCGGCGAAGGCGTGATCGAGGTCAGGCTGCAGGAACGAGACGGGCGGGTGGAAGTGTCGGTGCGCGATCACGGCCCCGGCATCGCCGATGCCGATCTGGAGCGCGTGTTCGAGCCCTATGTGCGGCTGGAGGACTCCAGGGCCAGACACACCGGCGGCAGCGGTCTGGGCCTGGCCATCGCGCGGGCCATCGCGCGTGAGCACGATGGGGATATCCTGTTGTTCAATCATCCAGAAGGCGGATTGTGCGCGGAACTGCTGTTCCCGGCGCGGCGGGCGGCTTAACACTGTTTGACAAATGCGAACAGGAATGCGCTTGATGTTTTGATTGGTAGTAAATACAATCTAAATTGAGTTCACTAGAGCAAGGTACGCCAAGCTTCAGCGGATTCAGGTCAAGTCTATCCTTCACAGGGCCCACCCAAAGTGGGCCCTTTTTTTATATTTTTGATCGTAAATGAATTGCTAATCAACTTTAATATTCATTAAGTTACAAAATATGCAGAATTTATGTGTAGATATGAATACTTACGGTGTGTCGCATTTAAACATCAGTGTTGCTTTTTTGATGAAAAACAGAGAGTGCATGCTTGCGTTGTTTGGCTGGATAAATTAGTATGTGATCGCTTTCTAAGACAATCCAATAGGATGTGCACGATGAAAAAGACTCTGATTGCTCTGGCAGTTGCCACTCTGCCGGCAGCGGCTTTCGCCGACGTGACCATTTACGGCCAGATCAAGGCCGGCGTGGAAAATGTGGACGCTGGCGGCATGAACCAGACCAATATCGACGACGTGGGCTCCCGCATCGGCTTCAAGGGCAGCGAAGACCTGGGTAATGGCCTGAAGGCCATCTGGCAGGTGGAGAGCGGCTTCGACATCGACGGCAGCAACCGCCAAGGTTATGGCAACTTCGCCAGCCGTGAATCCTTCCTCGGCCTGGACACGGGCTTCGGCAAGGTGCGCCTGGGTAATCTGTCCACCTTCAGCGATGACAGCATGAGCGTGGTGAACCCGTGGACCAGCGCCAGCAATGCGCTGCAACTGAATGCCTTCACCCGCGACGACGGCCGCGTGAAGAACGCCATCCGCTTCGACACCGCCAACTACAACGGTTTCCATGGCGCCTTCCTGTACGGCACCAAGGAAGACAAGAGCGGCGCGTTCAGCGCGGATGCGGCATCGACTCAGCGCGAAACCTATAACCTGGGCCTGTCCTACGAGAACAGCGGCTTCTTCGGCAAGTACCAGTTCATCCATCAGACCCCGGTAACCTTGGCAGCGGGCACCACCCAGTCCAATGACAGCCACCGTCTGGAAGCCGGCTACAACGCCAACAACCTGCTGGTGGCCTTCGGCTATCGCAATGACCGCGGCGACAGCTCCATCACGCCGATGAGCTTCCTGCTGGGCAACCACGCTCCGGCGCTGGACGGCAGCAAGTACAAGTCGCAAGAGTACGCGCTGACTGCCGCTTACACCCTGGGCGCGTTCACCCCGAAGATTTCCTACGCTCAGGCGAAGGATGTGGATCGCGATGGCGTGCGTCAGGATGACACCGGTTATAAGCAATTCCTGGTCGGCGTGGACTACCAAATGTCCAAGCGCACCACCGTGGGCATGCAGTATGGCGAGATCAAGTCGGATCGCGACATCTTCTCCAATGCCGCGGACGGTTCCCATGCCGGCAACAAGCTGCGTGGCCTGGGCCTGAACATGGTTCACTCCTTCTAATACCGGCAACGGTTGCAGGAGGCGCGCCGATGGGCTGACATCGGCGCGGCAAGTCAAACCGCCGTTCCCGCGAGGGGCGGCGGTTTTGCTGTCGGCTGGTCATGAGGCGCCTCTGCCTCTCGCCGGCACCGGGAGACCGCCGCGTGGAAAGGCGGCGTCCGCGTGCTCTGCGACGGCTGGCGGTTGCGAAGCTTTGCTCTGGCGGGAGCGCGCTTTGGGAGTATCGCGGATCAGATGGCTTGCAGGCTTTGCGGGCTACGCCAACGGAAGGCGCGCGTTTGGACGACTGGATGATTTATGGGGCGGTTTCAAGAACCAAGTGCAACAGGGTTAATGTTTAACAGCCTGTCGTGATTCAATCACAGCGTCCAAGTGTTCAGCAAACACCTCGATCGGCATCTTGAAATCCAGCACTGCGCGAGGCCGGGTGTTGAGCCGGTGCGCTATCGCATCCAGCTCTTCCTGGCTATGAACCGACAAGTCTGTTCCCTTGGGCAAATACTCTCGGATCAAGCCGTTGGCGTTTTCATTGCTGCCACGCTGCCAGGGGCTGTGCGGATCGGCGAAGTAGACTTGAATGCCGGTCCGCGCCGTCAGCTCTTTGTGCCGGCTCATCTCTTTGCCTTGGTCGTAGGTTAGCGTTTTGCGCAAGGCGGGCTCCGGTATTCGATTCAGCATCTGAGTTAATGCCTCCAACGCAGATGCCGCGCTCGCATCCGGCATTTTGGCCAACAGCACCAGCCGGCTGCTGCGCTCCACCAGCGTTGCCACTGCCGAGCGATTGCCAGCCCCTTTGATCAAGTCCGCCTCCCAATGGCCTGGGATCAACCGATCTTCGGCCTCGGACGGACGCTCATGAATGCTGACCATATCAGGCAGCTTGCCGCGTCTATCCTCGCCTTGGCTGCGCTTGCGTCGGCCATCCTGGCCCTGGCGGAGGCAGCGAATCAGTTCTTTGCGCAGCTCGCCGCGAGGCATGGCGTAAATGGCGGCATAGATGGTTTCGTGTGACACGTGGTAGGCAGGGTCTTCAGGATAATGTTCACGCAGTCTGCCCTGGATCTGTTGCGGAGACCAGCCTTGGCGCAGGAGTTCAGCCACCATCAGGAAGGCGGCGTTGTGCGGCAGGAGCTTGCGAGAACGCCGAGGGAGGCGCTGTCGCTGCCTGGCTTGACGACCGGCGGCGGCGGCGTCGTAAGCGGTGGGATTGATCGAATTACGACGAATCTCGCGGCTGATGGAGCTAGGCGCGCGCCGCAGCAGCCTAGCAGGCCGTTGAAAAACACGTCGATCTTGCCCCAACCCATTTCCATATGAACAAAAATGGGCGGTTTCAGCGGGCAGAATGCCAATAAATCCGCTCTCTGCCTGGGTTTTCAGGCTGTTTGCCGGTTATCCGGCGATTTTGGGCGCAATACGCCCTATACATGCGATCCGCCCCAACAGCCGGACAGGCTGCCCATGCGGATCAGGTTATAGGTCGCAAACGCTAAAAAAGTTTGCCCGGCCAGTTTGGCCCGGCCGATCAGTTTGGTTTTGCGAAGGCCTCCGACGGTTTTCAGCCAGCCGAAGCATTCCTCGATCCGTTTGCGTCGCCGCTGGCTGATCGCGTAACCCTCATGGCGCGTGGTGCGGCTGTCGATGGCGCTGCCGACACGCTTGCGCGCCACGTGCGGCGTGATGCCCAAGTCTCTGCAGCCGTTCACGAAAGCCGGCGTGTCATAGCCCTTGTCCGCGCCGACGGTGCTGCCTTTCTTGGCATTGCGCAGCAACAGGTTCAGCGCTTCGATGTTTTCGGCGTGGCCATTGACCTCGGACACCGAGACGTCCACCACCAGACCGTTGCGGTTCTCGGTCAGGATATGGGCCATATGGCACAAGCGGCTGGCGTCGCCGGCGCTCTTGCGGGCCAGTCGCGCTTCCGGATCGGTTCGCGATTGATGCGTCTGGTTGCTTCGCTTCTCACCCCGGAAATCGACGTCCGGGTTGCGCCCTGCGGGTGGGGAGGTGTCGTCATCCTTGTGAACAAAGCTTTTGTGCGAAGCCCAGGCATCGATCAGCGTGCCGTCGACGCTGAAATGTTCGTCGCTGGTGAGCTTGCCCCACTCGGCCAGGCTGCGTACGCGAATGAAGAAGGCGCGGGCGACGTCTTCGGTAAACAAGCGGTCGCGATTTTGCGAGAAGGTCGAGTGATCCCATACGCGGGCATCGGCGGAAAGGCCGACGAACCAGCGAAACAGCAGGTTGTAGTCCAGTTGCTCGACCAGCAGCCGCTCGGAGCGGATGGTGTAGAGCACTTGCAGCAGGGAGGCGCGCAGCAGATGTTCAGGCGGAATCGAAGGCCGCCCGACGCGGGAATATAAGCCGTCGAATACCTCATTCATCGAGCCGAGCACCAGGTCGACCATCTGGCGGATCTTGCGCAGCGGGTGATTGGCCGGGATGCGATCTTCCAGCTGGATGTAGCTGAACAGGCTCGTCTGACTGTCGTTGCGGACGCCTCTCATCGGGTGCTTTCGCGGTTCGTTGGATGTTGATGATTATACCAAATGAATGGCTGTTGGTTTTTCAACGGCCTGCTAGCGATCTGGCGGAGGCTTTGACCTTGTGCGGCCATCTGCATGATGCAGGCGCGCTCTTCAGCGCAAAGTTGTTGGTAATGTGAGGCCATGGCAACACCTTATCAGGGTGTTGCACTTGGAGTTTGAGACCGCCTGGCGAGATTGTGCCTTATCCCCGCTAAATGCCGGCGAGGCGATTTGAGTGGAAAGGAATATAAAACAGGCCGCCCGAGAACTCGGACGGCCCCATGCCTCAGTTCGCTGCCGATTCAGCGCGGGAAGGGCGCGACGTCCAGCTTTTCCAACAGATAGCCAGCCGTTTGCAGCGCGCCTTCCACCCAGCCTTGGGCGTCGGAATAGGCCTCGCCGCAGATGTATAAGGGAAAATCGGTCGGCTGCACGATGGCATGCTTCACCTCCCAGCTTTTCACGCCTATGTTCCAGCTGTTCCAGCCGCCGCCGAAGGGGTCGTCGCCCCAGTCGCGGTAGGCGGCGTTGCGCACTTTAGGGGTGAAGGACAGGCTGTGCATCACGGTGAGCTGGCGGGTGACTTCTTCCGTCATCATGCGCGGCGCCTTGTATTGGTGCCATTCCAGCTCGTTGCGCATCACATTGTCGTCCACGCCAATGAAGGGGTCGGCCAGCGGCGCGACGTCCAGGCCGCGTTGCCGAGGCTGGCGGCGCTTGGCGCGCAAGCCGTCCCAGAAGCCGGTATTGTCGCCATCGTCGTAGCTGGCCAATAGCATGGCGTGGCCCTCGACGGCCGGCTGGCCATCGCTCTTGGGCCAGTAATAGGTTTGCCGCACCGGCAGGTCGGTGACCGAACGGCCGGCCTCCACTGGCACGTAAACGGACTTGCCGTCGGCGCCGGTCATGGCGCAGCCTGTATTGCGCCACCATGGGCTGTCATAAGTGGTGAACAGCTTGAACAGCGGCCGCGGCGTGACGGTGGAGATCAAGGCCTGGGTCTTGCCGTCTTGCAGCGCGGGGCTGTTGGCGGTCAATAATTCCAGCGAGCGGCGCGGCATGGCCAGGATCATCGTCTGGGCGGTGGCGGCTTGTCCGTCCACCTGGAAGGAAAAGCCATCGCCTTTCAGCGAGATGTGCGACACATGGGCTTGCAGCCGCACCTCGCCGCCCATCTCCTCAAACAGCTGCGCCAGCGACAGCGGCACCTGCTGGAAGCCATTGCTGAAACCTTTGTATTCCGGATCAACGCCGAAATCGGACAGATACCAGGGGATGGCGTCGGCCGCGTTCCAGTTGCACAGCGTGGAGTCATAGCCGCCCACGTCCTCCGCGTAGTGATAGGCCTCGCCTGTGATCACGCGCAGCAGCACGTTCCAGAAGCCCTGTTTGTACAGCGGCACGCCGCCGAACTCGGCGTTCTGCGCCATTTCGCGGCGCTGCGCCTCGCTGAGTTCCGGATTGGTGATGCCAGGCACGATTTGTTCGATCGCGTTTACGATCACCGCCCCGGCGCTCTGCCCGTGGTCGATGAAGTTCAGCTGATACGGCACCAGTTCCGGGTTCTGGGTGAAGTCGGCCAGACGCAGGTAGACGCCGCGCAAAAAAGCGATGTTCTGGTCCTCGTCTACCGGGAAATCGTACAAGGTGATCTGCTCGTCGTCGGGCAGTTCCTTGTTCAACTCATGGATCAGTTGAGTGACCAGCGGCTGCACGGCCGGCAGGATGCGCATGCCGCCCAGTTCCGCCACCATGTCCGGGATATCCGGCGGCCGCACCGACAGCAGGCGTCCGCCG